>NZ_JBJGZD010000014.1:0-121607 GCF_054050335.1 Geodermatophilus sp. SYSU D00698 | reverse complement strand
GGCCCTTCGCCTAGGACCCCGGGACCCAGCGAGCCCCTCCCGGCCGGGAGGGGCTCGCTGCGTCCCGGGAGGCGTCTAGTGCCGGGCGGCCCAGCGGACGATCGCCAGGACCAGGGCCACGGCGGTGGCGACGGCCATCGTGGGGAAGCCGCGGATGAGCACCGTCGCGAGCGTCGGCAGGCTGAACGTCGCCGACGGCGCCAGGCCGATGTTGACCAGCGCGACCGCGACGAACACCAGCGGCGGCGCGACGACGACCGAGAGCAGGTCGCGGCGGCGCACCAGCAGCGTGCCGACGGCGGCGGCCGCGACCAGCGTGACGAGGGTCAGCGTGCCCAGGCCCGTGCCGAGGAACGAGTCGACGGCGCCCCCGGCGAGGGTGATGACGAAGACGCCGAGGACGACGAGCAGGCCGCGCATCCGGCTCCCCTGGGTCGGCTCCTCGGCGGCCCGCCCGGCCGCGCGCGCGGCGGCACGGGTGCCGTGGGCGCGGGGCGGCGTCGCGGGCTCGGGACGCTCGGCGAGCGGGTGGACGCCCGGGTGGGGGGTGCGCTGCTGAGCCGGACGCGCGGCCGGAGGGCGGGCCACGGGCCGGGCCTCGACGGGCGGGCGCGCCGGGACGGCGCCGCGGCCGGCGCCACGGTCGCCGGGGCGGCCGCGCGGCGGGGGCGGCGGCACCGGCGGGAGGCCCATGCGCAGCGAGCGGTCCGGGCCGGTGGCGTCGGGACGCCCCGCGCGCGGGCCGGCGTAGGGGCGCTGCGCACCCACCCCGCTGTCCCGCCAGGTGTCGGCAGTGCTCGCCGAGGCCATGGCGTACCTCCCGGTCCGGACGTCCTGGCCCCTCCGGGCCGCTGTCGGTCCTCACGGTAGCGACGGGGAGCCGCCGGCAGGGGGAGTTGCCGGGCTCGACGCGCGACAGGTCGGCCTGTCGATTTGGCAACTCTGGGTGAGCCGCGGGGTGGGTGTGACGGGCGTGTCGCCCGGGCCGGGCGGGACGACCCGCGGGGAGGACGCTCAGCGCCCCTCGGGCAGCCGCCAGCGCAGCGGGGGAGCAGCGTCGTCGTCGGCGTCGTCGGGGAGGGGCAGGTCCTCCGCGGCCGGCCGCAGCTGCCGGACCACCGCCTCGACCTCCGCCGGGACGGGCACCGGCGTCTCGCCGACGCCGAGGTCGTCGAAGCGGCGCGCGGCGGCGAGCACGGAGCGCTCGTAGGAGCCGACCGTCTCGTTGTAGCGGGTCAGGGTCGAGCCGAGCGCCGAGCCGAGGCGGGTGAGGTGGCCGGAGAGCGTGGTGAGCCGGGCGTGCAGCCGGCGGCCGGTCTCGATGACCTGGTCGGCGTCGCGGGCCAGGCGCTCCTGCCGCCAGGAGTGCGCCACCGTGCGCAGCAGCGCGAGCAGCGTGCTCGGGGTGGCGATGACGACGTCGCGGCCGAAGCCGTACTCGAGCAGGCCGGGCTCGGCCTCCAGGGCGGTGGTGAGGAACCCGTCGGAGGGGACGAACAGCACGGTGAACGGCGCGGCCGGGCGGAACGCGGTGGGGTAGCGGCGCTGGGCGAGGGCGTCGACGTGCGCGCGCAGCTGCCGGGCGTGCGCGGCGACCCGCTGCACCCGCACGGTCTCCTCGGTCGCCTGGGTGGCCTCGATGTAGCCGGTGAAGGGGACCTTCGCGTCGACGACGACCTGCCGGCCGTCGGCGAGGGTGACCACGAGGTCGGGCCGGACGCCGGCGCCCTCGTCGTTGGTCGACGACGGCTGCTCGACGAAGTCGCAGTGCTCGAGCAGGCCGGCCACCTCGACCACCCGGCGCAGCTGGATCTCGCCCCAGCGGCCACGGACGTGCGGCGTGCGCAGCGCGGTGACCAGCGCCGCGGTCTCCTGGCGCAGCATCGCACTGGTCTGCCCGACGGTGCCCATCTGCTCGCGCAGCTCGCCGTGCGCGGTGGCCCGGGCCTGTTCCATGCCGGCGAGCAGCCGGTGCAGGTGGTCCAGCGACTCGTGCAGCGGGTCCAGCCCGGCCTCGGCGGGGCGGCGGCGGGCCAGCAGCGCGACCACCCCGAGGGTCACGGCTGCCCCCAGCAGCACCCCGAGGAGCAGACCGAGCAGGAGGGAGGCAGCGTCCACGGACAGCAGGGTGCAACACCCGGCCGACAACTCCCGGGAGGCGGCCCCGTCCCACCCCCCGTGGCCCCCGGCAGGGTCCCGCCGCGAGCCTGCGGGGGCAGGGGGGTCCTCACTTCAGGCGTCGACGGGGACCGGGGCGTGTGCCGCCTCGTGGTCGAGCAGCCAGCGCTTGACCGGCGTGCCCCAGCGGAAGCCGCCCAGCCCGCCGTCGGAGCCGAGCACCCGGTGGCACGGGACGAACAGCGCGGCGGCGTTGCGGGCGCACGCGTTGGCCGCGGCCCGCACCGCCGAGGGACGGCCGCAGCGGGCGGCGAACTCGGCGTAGGTGTCCGGCTGCCCCGGCGGCACGGTCCGCAGCACCTCCCAGGCGTCCTCGAGGAACGGCCCGGAGCGCTGCCGGACGGGGACGGTGTCGATCGCGCCCACGTCGCCGGCGGCGTGCGCCTCCACGACGTCGAGGACCGGCAGGTGCTCCACCCGCTCGACCCAGGTGGGCCGCAGCGCGCGGTGCACGACGGGCAGCAGCTCGGCGACGTCGCCGGTCCAGCCGGCGGCCAGGACGACGTCGCCGCCGTCGGGCCCGGGTGTGACGACGACGGTGAAGGGACCGGGTGGGGTGGCCACGGTCGCGTAGCGGGCGGACGGGGTCATGACGCACTCCGATCGGCGGGGGAGCGGGTGAACAGTGTGGGCGCCGCGAGCGCCCAGAGGTGCACCGCGGCGTACGAGCGCCACGGCCGCCAGCGCCCGGCGGCCTCGGCGTCGGAGCTGCCGAGGGCGGCGAGGGCGCGGCGCAGCGCGAGGTCACCGGGCAGCCACACGTCGGGGTCGCCGAGGCCGCGCATCACCACCAGCGCCGCCGTCCACGGCCCGATGCCGGGCAGCGCCAGCAGGTCGCGGGCGGCCGCCTCGCGGTCGCAGCCGGGGTCGAGGACCACCCGCCCGTCGGCGAGCGCGGCGGCCAGGCCGCCCAGCGTGCGGCGGCGGGCCCCGGTCAGGCCGACGGCGGACAGGTCGGCGTCGGCCAGGGCCTCCGGCCGCGGGAAGGCGTGCGTGAGGGTGCCGACCGGCTCGGCCAGCGGCGTCCCGGCCAGCGTCAGCACCCGCGCGGTGAGCGTGCGGGCGCCGGCGACCGACACCTGCTGGCCGAGCACCGCCCGCGCCGCCGCCTCCGGGGCGTCGGGGGAGGCGGGCACCCGGCGGCCGGGCGCGACGGCGACCAGCGGGGCCAGCGCCGGATCGGCGCCGAGGACCTCGTCGACGGCGGCGGGGTCGGCGTCGAGGTCCAGCAGCCGCCGGCAGCGGGGGACGGCGGCGCGCAGGTCCCGCAGGTCGGTGAGCAGCAGCCGGGCGGTCACCGCGGCGCCGCCGTCGGCGGCGGGGGACAGCCGGACGACGCCGGGACCGGCGGGCAGGTCGAGGACGCGGGAGAACGTCGTCCCGTCCCACTCCTCCAGGCCCGGGACCGCGTGCGCGCCGAGGAAGTGCAGCACCTCGGCGGCGTCGAACGGGGCGCGGGCGGCCAGCCGCAGGGTCAGCCAGCCCGGTGTCCCGCCGACCGTGCCCGGACGGCGGCCGCGCAGCTCGGTCGGGGTGCAGGCGAAGACCTCGCGGACGGTGTCGTTGAACTGCCGGATGCTGGCGAACCCGGCGGCGAAGGCGACGTCGGCCATCGGCAGGTCGGTGGTCTCGACCAGCACCCGGGCGGTCTGCGCGCGCTGCGCGCGGGCCACCGCCAGCGGGCCGACGCCGAGCTCGCCGACCAGCAGGCGGTGCACCTGCCGCTCGGAGTAGCCGAGCCGGGCGGCCAGCCCGGGCACGCCGGTGCGCTCGACCTCGCCGTCGGCGATCAGCCGCATGGCGCGGGCGACGACGTCGGCGCGCACGTCCCACTCGGGCGAGCCGGGGACGGCGTCGGGCCGGCAGCGGCGGCAGGCGCGGTAGCCCGCGGCCTGGGCGCCGGCGGCGGTGCCGAAGAAGGAGACGTTGGCGGCCGCCGGCGTGCGCGCCGGGCACGAGGGGCGGCAGTAGATGCCGGTGGTGCGCACCGCGGTGAAGAACCAGCCGTCGAACCGGGCGTCGCGGCTGGCGACCGCGCGGTAGCAGCGTTCGGCGTCGAGGGGGGAGAGCACGATCCCGAGCATGGCACCGCTCGGAGCCGGGGACCGGCGGTTTCCGGACGCGGCCGTGGACCCTCCGGGGACCTCCGCGGCCCGCCGTCCGTTGGCCGGTGTGTGCAGACGCCGGAGGCCGCCCCGCCCCGGCAGCAGCAGGTGGCGGCCCTCGTCGTCGGCGTCCTGGTGCTGCTGGCGGCGTTCCTCGTGGTGCGCCAGGTGACGACGCCGCCGCCGCGGTCGGCGGACTGCGCGGCCGCCGGGCCCGGGGTGCGGGTCGACCCGGCCGCCGTGCCGGGCGGGCCGGTCGCCGGGTACGGCGGGGAGCAGCTGGCCAACGCCGCGGCGATCGTGAACGCGGCCGCGGTGCTGGGCCTGGACACCTGCGCGCAGGTCATCGGGGTCATGACGGCGATGGGGGAGTCCTCGCTGCTGGTGCTGGACCGCGGCGACGCCGCCGGGCCCGACTCCCGGGGGCTGTTCCAGCAGCGCGACAACGGCGCCTGGGGCTCCTACGAGGACCGGATGGACCCCACCACCAGCGCCACCAACTTCTTCCTGGCGCTGCAGCAGGTCCCGGGCTGGCAGGCGCTGCCGCCGACGATCGCCGCACACCGCACCCAGCGCAACGCCGACCCGTACCACTACGAGCGCTGGTGGGACGACGCCGTCGAGGTGGTCGGCGCCCTGGCCGGGCGGCCGGTGCTCGGCACCGGGACCTGACCGGGGGACCCCGGCCGTCCACCGACCGGTGGACGCAGGACCCACCGCGAGGCCGTCCCGGCTGCCGGTGCGCGGCGACAGGCTCGGGTCGTGACAGCGACCTCCCCCGCCCCGGCCGGCACGGCCGCGGCGCACGACGACGACACGGCGGTCCGCGTGCGCGGACTGGTCAAGCGGTACGGCGACCGGACGGTGGTCGACGACCTCGACCTCGAGGTCCGGCGCGGTGAGGTGTTCGCCCTGCTCGGACCCAACGGCGCGGGCAAGACGACGACCGTCGAGATCCTGGAGGGCGTGCGGCGCCGCGACGGCGGCGACGTCGCCGTCCTGGGGCAGGACCCGGCCCGCGCCGGCCGGGCCTGGCGCGACCGGACCGGCGTCGTCGGCCAGAGCACCGGCGGCGGCAACGCGCTCACCGTGCGGGAGACCCTCGAGCACTTCGCCCGCTACCACGCGACGCCGGTGCCGACCGGGGAGCTGCTGGACGACGTCGGGCTGACCGGGTCCGCCCGGACCCGGGTGGACCGGCTCTCCGGCGGCCAGCGGCGCCGGCTGGAGGTGGCGCTCGGCGTGCAGGGGCGCCCGGAGCTGCTGTTCCTCGACGAGCCCACCACCGGGATGGACCCGGTGGCCCGGCGCTCGTTCTGGACGCTGGTCGAGGGTCTGCGGGACCGCGGCACCACCGTCCTGCTCACCACCCACTACCTCGACGAGGCCGCGCACCTGGCCACCCGGGTCGGCGTCATCACCGCCGGCCGGCTGGTCGACGTCGCCCGGCCCGACGAGCTCGGCGCCGAGCTGCGGCGGGTGGCCACCGTCCGCTGGCTGGAGGGCGGGAAGCTCCGCGAGGTCACCACACCGGAGCCGGCCGCCCTGCTGCGCGACCTGGTCGCGGCCTCGCCGACCGGCGAGGTCCCCGGCCTGACCGTCACCCGTCCCGGCCTGGAGGACGTCTACCTCCGGATGGTCGCCACCCCGGAGGAGCAGGACCGATGACCGCCGTCCGCACCACCCGTGCCACCCGTCCCGCCCCGCCCTCGGCCGGCGCCATCGGGCTGGCCCGCATCGGCCTGGAGCTGCGGCTGTTCGCCCGCGACCCCGGGCAGGTGGTCTTCTCCTTCGCCTACCCGGTGATCATGCTGGTGATCTTCGGGTCGGTGTTCGGCGACGAGGTCGTCGTGCCGGGGGTCGGCTTCCGGCAGTACTTCCTCGCCGGGATCGCCGCGACCGGCGTCATGCTGACCAGCTTCCAGGCCGTGGGCACCGCGGTCACCGAGGAACGCGACCGCGGCGACCTCGCCCGGCTGCAGACGCTCGGGACGCCCGCGCTGGCCTACGCGATCGGCAAGGCCGGCCAGGTCGTGATCACGACCGTCGTCCAGCTGGCCCTGCTGCTGGTGGTGGCCGCCTACGCCTACGACGTCCCGCTGCCCACCGAGGCCTCGCGGTGGCTGACCTTCGCCTGGGTCGTCGTCCTGGGCATCCTGGCCGGCACCGTCCTCGGCCTCGCGGTGGCCTCGTTCATCGGCAGCTCGCGGTCGGCCGGCGCCGGGATCCCCGCCTTCGCCGTCGTCCTGCAGTTCATCTCCGGCGTCTTCTTCATCGGCTCGGACCTGCCGGCCTGGATGGACCAGGTCGCGGCGCTGTTCCCGCTCAAGTGGATGGTGCAGGGCATGCGGTCGGTGTTCCTGCCCGACTCCGCCGCCGTCGCCGAGCAGGCCGGCAGCTGGGAGCACGGGACCACTGCCCTGGTGCTGGCCGCGTGGGTGATCATCGGTGCCGTGGTGTGCGCCCGGACCTTCCGCTGGCGCCGGGCCGCGTGAGCCTGACCCGCCGCCTGGCCGCCGCCGTCGTCCCCCCGCGGGACGACGGCGGCGAGCCGCTGCCCGAGCGCGGCTGGCGGGCCACCGTCACCGGCGTGCACGTGATCTCCACCGTCGTGTGGGGCCTCGCCGTGGTGTCCGCGACCGCCGGGGACGCCGTCGACGACGACCGGCGCGCGGCGGCGCTGGCGGTGCTGGGTGGGCTGGCCGTCGCGTACGCCGTCCTCGGCGTCCCCGCGATCGGCCGGGGAGCGCGGCGGCGGGCGGTGGCCTACCTGCTCGTGCTGGTCACCGCGTTCGCCCTGCTCGGCTGGGTGGCACCGGGGCTGCTGTTCCTGCTCTTCCTCGCCTACCCCCAGGTCTGGTTCGCCGTCCAGGGCACCCTCACCGGCGTCACCTGGACCCTGCTGCTCGGGCTGGCCAGCGCGGCCGGCCCGGTGCTGGGCGCGGCCTCGGACCGCAGCGCCGCCGACGTGCTGCTCGAGACCGGCATCGGCATCGGCTTCAGCCTGGCGCTGGGCGTCTGGATCAGCCGGGTGCTGCACGAGAGCGCCGAGCGCGCGTCGCTGATCGCGCAGCTGGAGGCGACCCGGTCGGAGCTCGCGGCCGCCGAGCGCGAGCGCGGGGTGCTGGCCGAGCGGGAGCGGCTGGCGCAGGAGGTGCACGACACCCTGGCGCAGGGCTACACGTCGATCGTGGTGCTGTCCCAGACCGCGGCGGCGCTCGTCTCCTCCGACCCCGGCGCCGCCCGCGAGCGGCTGGCGGTGATCGAGGAGGTCGCCCGCGACAACCTGGCCGAGGCGCGGGCGGTGGTCGCGGCGTTCCGGCCGGTGGCGCTGGACGGCTCGACGCTGGTGGAGGCGCTGGAGCACCTCGCGGGCCGGTTCGCCCGCGAGACCGGGCTGCCGGTGCGCGTGGACACGCAGGCGCTGGACGGGGGGACCGGGCTGCGCACCGACGAGGAGGTCGTGCTGCTGCGCGGGGCGCAGGAGGCGCTGACCAACGTCCGGCGGCACGCGGACGCCACCGCTGTGGTGCTGCGGCTGGCGCGGGTCGGCGGGCAGGTGTCGGTGAACGTCGAGGACGACGGCGTGGGCTTCGACCCGTCGTCGGTAGCGGTGTCCGGGCTCGACGGCCTGCGCGGGAGGGTGGCGCAGGTCGGGGGCGAGGTCGACGTCGCCTCGGCGCCGGGCTCGGGCACCCGGGTGACCGTGCGGGTGCCCGGCCCGTGATCCGCGTGCTCGTGGTCGACGACCACCCGGTGGTGCGCGGCGGGCTGGTGGGCTGGCTGGCCGGGCAGCCCGACCTCGACGTCGTCGGGGAGGCCGGCGACGGGCAGGAGGCCCTGGCGCAGGTCGCCGCGACGCGGCCCGACGTCGTCCTCATGGACCTGCGGATGCCGCGGATGGACGGCGTCACCGCGATCGAGCGGCTGGCCGTCACGCACCCCGGCGTCCGGGTGCTGGTGCTGACCACCTACGACACCGACGCCGACATCGTGCGCGCCGTCGCCGCCGGGGCGACCGGTTACCTGCTCAAGGACGCGCCGCTGCCGCAACTGGCCGACGCCGTCCGGGCGGCCGCCCGCGGGGAGACCGTGCTCGCGCCGCCGGTGGCCGCCCGGCTGGTCTCCCGCATGCGGGCGCCCGCGGCGGAGGAGCCGACGCCGCGGGAGCTCGAGGTGCTCGCCGGGGTGGCGCGCGGGCTGACCAACGCCGAGATCGGCCGCGAGCTGTACATCGGCGAGGCCACGGTGAAGACCCACCTGCTGCGGGTGTTCGCCAAGCTCGGCGTCGACGACCGCACCCGCGCGGTGATGGTCGCCGTCGAGCGCGGCCTGCTCCCCGGCCCCGGCTCCGGCTGAACGCGGGTCACCCGGCGGCCTCGAGGAGGGCCTCGCCGGCGTCGCTGCGCCAGTAGAGGACCTCGCGTCCCGACCGGCGGCGCTCGAGCAGGCCGGCGTCGAGCAGCACCCGCAGGTGCCCGCCGACGCTGCCCAGCGGCAGGCCGGTCCCGGCGACCAGCGCGCTGGTGCTGCGCGGCGCGTCGAGCGCGGTGAGGACGCGGGCGCGGTTGCGGCCGAGCAGGCGGACCAGCGGCTCGGGCAGCGGGGCGGGGCCCGACGCCAGGGTGCCGGTGACCGGGTAGACGACGGCGTAGGTGTCCGGCAGCCGCCAGCTCACCCAGCTGCCGCGGCTGTGCGCGGCGATGAACAGCAGGTCGCGGCCGCGGACGTCGCGCGGCGGGTAGGGGTGCGCGTTGACCTGCAGCCGGCCGTGCCGGAGCCAGCGGACCCCGGGCGCGATGCCGTCGAGCGCACCCGACCAGCCCTCGCGGCTCAGCCGGGCGGTCCGCGCGACGACGTCGGCGCGCAGCACCCGGAGCCGCCGCGGCCACTCGTCGCGGATCGTGTGCTCCCACGTCCAGCGCAGCAGGTCCGCGGCGGTGCGGGCGAGGCCGGTGCCGTGCAGCGCGGGTGGCACCGGTCCGGTGGCCACCTCGAGGTCGGCGCGGACGGCGTCGTCGTCGAGCGACTCGAGGGGGGCCAGCTCCTCGTCGAGCGCGAGGTCGGGCGCGGCGGGCGGCACGGTGAGGAAGTCGGCGGTCCAGGTGGCGCCGAACGCGGCGCGGAGCAGGGCGGCGCCGACCGGGTCGGCGTCGAGGCGGTCGCGCAGCCCGGCGGCGTGGGTGTCGCGCCAGGGGCGGTGCCACGGCGGGACCTGCTCGGAGAGCAGCAGCCGCAGCCCGGCGAGGGTCTCGGTGAGCTGCGAGGTGCCGAAGCGGGCGCGCGCCATGACGTCGGCGTCGACGATGAACTCACCCACCTTTCGACCGTAGGCGAAAGTGTGGGACGGGGGCGTCCCGCGTCGCACGGTCCTGACGTGCTCACCTACCGGGCGCTGTTCGCCCTCCCGGAGTTCCGGGCGCTGTGGACCGGCACCGCGCTGACGACGACGGCCGCGACGACGTCGTCGCTGGCCCTGGCCACGCTGGTGCACCGGCAGACCGGCTCGGCGCTGCTCACGGCGGTGGCGGTGTCCGGCCCGTCGGTGGCGCAGGCCCTCGGCGCGACGACGCTCATGTCGGCGGCGGACGCCGGCCCGCCGCGGCGCACGCTGGTCCTCGTCGGGGCGCTGTCCACCGTGGCGCTGGGTCTGCAGGCGCTGCCCGGCCTGGACCCCGCGGTGCGGTTGCTGCTCGTCGTCGCCACGGCGTACGTGGTCTCGGTGGGGTCGGGGGCGCGCTGGGGGCTGCTGTCGGAGCTCGTGCCCGCCGAGGCGTTCCCGCTGGCCCGGTCGACGGTGAACGTCGCGGGCGGCGCCTTCCAGGTGGTCGGCTTCGCGGCCGGCGGCCTGCTGCTCACCGCCCTGACGACGACGCAGGTGTTCGTGGTGGCCGCGGTCGTGTCCGCCGCCGCCGTGCCGGTGCTCCGGTTCGGGCTGGCCGAGCGGCCGCCGCGCCGGCGCGGGCGGATCGGTCTGGCGGAGACGCTGCGCGGCAACCGCCTGCTGCTGGCACGGCGGGACACGCGCACGCTGCTCGTGGCGCTGTGCGTCCCGAACGGGCTGGTCGTCGGCTGCGAGGCGCTGTTCGTGCCGTACGCGGGGGAGCGGGGCGGCTGGCTGCTGGCGGCCGGCGCCGTCGGCATGATGACCGGCGACCTGGTGGTCGGGCGCTTCCTGAGCCCGGCCGGCCGGCGGCGGTCGAACGCCGCGCTGCGGCTGCTGCTGGCCGCGCCGTTCCTCGCCTTCGCGCTCGGGCCGTCCGTGCCGGTCGCCGTCGTGCTGGTGGCGCTCGCCTCGGCCGGCTACGCCGCATCGCTCGCGCAGCAGGAGTGGCTGGTCGCCCTCACGCCGCCCGGCCTGCGGGGCCAGGTGCTCGGCGTCGAGTCCGCGACGCGGATGACCGGGCAGGGGGTGTTCGCGGTGCTGGCCGGGGTGCTGGGCGACGCCGTCCCGCCGGGGGCCGCGATGGCGGTGTTCGCGGCGGCGTCGCTGGCCGTGTCCCTCGCACTGACACCCGGGCTCCGGCGGGTGGCCGGCCGGGCGGCCGACTGTCAATGGCGGGCGCGGATCTGTTGACAGGCGTCTGACCTGGGAAGTCAGGGTGCAGGCGGTCGTCGAGCCCATTAGACTTCGATCATGTGTTCGGGTGGGCCGGGGAGCGGTGACGTCCTCGACGCGGTCGCCGCGCTGGTCGCCGAGCGCAACCGGATCGACGCCCGGCCGGCCCGTACGGTGCGCGCCGCGGAGCTGTGCCAGGCGCCGGAGCGGGACGGGCTGGCGTCGATGGCCTCGTGGCTGCGCGGGCACTGCCGGCTGTCGACGACGGAGGCGTCGCGCCTGGTGCGCACCGGGCGGGCGCTGGAGCACCTGCCGGCGCTGGCCGAGGCCCACGAGGCGGGGCTGGTGTCCGCCGAGCAGGTCGCCGTCGCGGCGCGGGCGGTGACACCGGAGCGGCTGGCCTCCGCTGGCGAGCAGGGCGTGGACCTGACCGTGGTCGACGCGGTGTTCACCGGGGTGGCGGTCGAGCAGCCGCACCCCGACCTCGTCCAGGTGGTGCAGCACTACTGCAACGACCTCGACCCGGACGGGCCGGAGCCCGACCCCACCGAGGGCCGGTCGCTGATGCTGTCCCGGCACGCCGACGGGTCGCTGTCCTTCCGCGGGCACCTGGACGCGGTCGGCGGGGAGAGGCTGCAGACCGCGCTGGAGGCGCACGTGCAGGCCGACCGGCCCGCCGGAGACGGGCGCACCCGCGCCCAGCGCCTCGGCGACGCCCTCGTCCAGGTCGCCGACAACGCCCTCGCGTCCGGGACGCTGCCGCAGCTGCGCGGCCACAGGCCGCAGATCGCCGTCGTCATCGACGTGGCTGACCTGGTCGATCCGGGCGGCGGGCCGAACGCCGGGCGGATGGGCTTCGGCGCCACCGTCTCCGCCGCCCGCGCCCGCTGGCTGGCCTGCGACGGGGCGGTGTCCCGGGTGGGCTTCGGTCCTGACGGCGCCCCGCTGGATCTGGGCCGGGAGCAGCGGCTGATGAGCCGCCACATCCGCCGCGCGGCCGAGTTGCGCGACGGCGGGTGCGTGTTCACCGGCTGCGGTGCACCGACGTGGTGGTGCGACGTGCACCACCTGGTCCACTGGATCGACGGCGGCGACACCTCGCTGGAGAACTCGGCGCTGCTCTGCGAGCGCCACCACACCGAGGTCCACCACGGCTTCCGGGTGGAACGACAACCGGACGGCCGATGGCGCACCTACCGGCCTGACGGCACCGAGATCACCACCACGGCACCCCTGCTCGCTCCCGCCGCCTGACCGCCTCCCAGGGGATCGACGGCGGTGCCTGCGGCGACGTCACGGGAGGTGATGTGGGTCACAGGTGGCTACGCTCGCGCAGCACCCGGACCGCACCCGGAGGTGCCCCATGGACGCCGGTGTCGACACGCTGCAGAAGGCCCTGCAGATCAACCTCGACCTGCGCTGGTACGGCACGATCGCCGAGATCGGGGCCGGGCAGGAGGTCGCCCGGTGGTTCTTCCGCGCCGGCGGCGCGGCGGGCACGGTGGCCAAGTCGATGTCGGCCTACGACATGGCGGTCAGCGACGCCGTCTACGGCAAGGCCGACCGCTACGTCTCCAAGGGCCGGCTGCAGGCGATGCTCGACCGCGAGTTCCAGCTCAACGTCGACCGGCTCGGCGACCAGCGCGGCGACGACACGTCGTTCTTCGCCTTCGCCGACACCGTCGTCGCGCGCAGCTACCGCGGCGGCAACGAGTGCCACGGCTGGATGGGCGTGAAGTTCCAGGCCCACCCGCGCGACGAACCCAGCCAGGTCGTCGTCCACGTGCGGATGCTCGACGACGAGGCGCCGCAGCAGCAGGAAGCCCTCGGCATCGTCGGCGTGAACCTGCTGCACGCTGCCTTCTTCCAGCACCACGAGCCCGACCGCCTGGTGGAGAGCCTGCTCGACCGGCTGACCACCGGCCGGATCGAGATCGACCTGCTGGAGATGAGCGGCATCGAGTTCCGGATGGTCGACAACCGGGTCATGGCGCTCAAGCTCGTGCAGGTCGGGCTCTCCGGCGCGGCCATGTTCGGGCCCGACCGGAAGGTGCTGCAGCCCAGCGAGGCGCTGCGCAAGAAGGCGATCCTGGTCGAGCGCGGCAGCTTCCGCCCGCCGACGGTGGTCAACCTCGACATGCTCGAGGCGGCCCGCACCGCCTTCGAGCGGGACCCGGCGGTCGCCGAGCGCGAGGTGCTCGTCCTCGCCGAGCTCACCATGGCCAACCTGCGCGCCGGCGGGGACGTCGTCGACCGGCGGGACTTCCTCGCCCGGGCCGACCTGCTCGCCGCCTGCGGCCTGCCGGTGCTGATCTCGGACTACCTGGCCCACCACCGGCTCGCCGCCTACCTGGCGTGGCGCACCGACGGCCGGATCGGCATGGTCATGGGGCTGCCCAGCCTCCTCGAGCTGTTCGACGAGGACCGGCACGCCGGGCTGCCCGGCGGCATCCTCGAGAGCTTCGGACGGCTGTTCAAGAACGACCTGCGGCTGTTCGTCTACCCGATGCTGCGCGACGGCCAGGTGGTCACCGTCGACACCCTCGAGGTGGCCGAGCAGCTGCGGCCGCTGTTCGACTACCTGAACCGGCGCGGCAGCTTCGTCGGGCTCGACCACAAGCCCGACCACCTGCCGATCCTCAGCCGGGACGTGCTCCGGCGGATCCCGACCGAGGACACCGGCTGGGAGGCGATGGTGCCGCCCGAGGTGGCCGCGCTGATCAAGAAGCGCGGCTTCTTCGGCTACGACCGGTCGCGCTGAGGCCTCCTCAGGCGCTGCGCTCCTCGAGCACGGGCGCCGCGGCCGTGGCGAGGGCCCGGTCGAGGAGCGCGAGCAGCCGGCGGCTGACCTCGGGACGGCGCTCCAGCTGCACCATGTGCCCGGCGCCCGGGTAGACGGCGAGCTCGGCGGTGGGCAGCGCCGCGGCGAGCGTCCGGCTGTGCTCGACGGGGCACAGCCGGTCGGCGTCGCCGACGACGACCAGCGTCGGGACCTCCGCCAGCGCCTCGAGCGCCGTGGCGCGGTCGTGGTCGGAGAAGGTGGGCAGGAAGGCGGCCACCGTCTCGGCCGAGCAGGCGCGGTGCACCTCCATCGCCGCCTGCAGGTCCGCCGGGTCGGCCGCGCCGCTGAAGATCAGCCACATGTCGGCCCTGCCGACCGCGCGCGGCTTGCCGGCCTGCTCGGCCCGGACCGCCCGCTCGTTGAGCACCGGCAGCGCCCGCTTGACGACCTTCGCCACCGGCCCGGGCAGCCCCCAGGTGACCGCGTCCAGCCCGCCGGAGCTGGTGCCCACGAACGCGACGCCGGCGACGCGGTTGCCGAACAGCTCGGGCCGCTGCTCGGCCAGCGCCATGAGCGTCATGCCGCCCATCGAGTGGCCGCCGAGCACGACCGGCCCGTCCGGGGCGACCGCGTCGAGCACCTCGGCCAGGTCGCGGCCGAGCTGCTCGATGGTGGCGCGCTCCCGCGGCGTCGGGCCGGAGGCGCCGTGGCCGCGGTGGTCGTAGGTGACCACCCGCAGGTCCGGGCGGGCCTCCAGCAGGTCGCGGACCTGGCCGGCCCACAGCCGCGAGGACTGCACGTAGCCGTGCGCGAGGACCACGGTCGCCGTCGGCCGCTCGGGGCCGAACTCCTCGACGTGCAGGTCGACGCCGTCCTCGGTGGTCACGGTCCGGACGCGGCCGCGCAGCGGGGGTGCCGGCTCGGGGGCAGGGGCCTGGGCGACGGCGGGACGGGCGGCGCGGCGGCGGGCGACGACGGCCCCGGCGGCGAGGACGGCGAGACCGGCGGCGGCGGTGGAGGTGCGCATGGGGGTCGGGGGCTCCAGGGTCGGGCGGCGGCGAGGTCGGGCGGGGACGAGGTCAGGCGGGGACGGGGACGCGGGGGGCCGCGCGCAGCTCGTACGCGTCGGCGTCGAACCGCTGCATCTCCCGCATGAACGTGTACGTGTGCGTCGGCCACAGGGTGAAGTTGCGGCCCTGCTCGTCGCGGTACCAGGAGCGGCAGCCGCCGGCGTTCCACACGGTGTCGGTGAGCTCGGCCTGCATCCGGGCGTCGTAGGCGTCCTGCGCCGAGCGGCGGACCTCCAGCGCGCCGGCGCCGGTCTCCCGCATCCGCTCCAGCGCCGCGACGACGTAGCCGATCTGCGCCTCGATCATCAGGACGACGGAGGTGTGGCCGAGCGCGGTGTTCGGCCCGAGCAGCAGGAACAGGTTGGGGAAGCCGGCGACGGTGGTGCCGCGGTGTGCGCGGGCGCCGTCGCGGTCCCACTCCTCGCGCAGGGTCCGACCCCCGCGGCCGACCAGCCGGTGCCCGAGCGGGATGTCCATGGCGCGGAAGCCGGTGCCGTACACGACGACGTCGACCTCGTGCTCGGTGCCGTCGGCGTCGACCACCGCGTGCGGGCGGACCTCCGCCACCGGCGAGGCGACCACCTCGACGTTCGGCTGCGTGAGCGACCGCAGGTAGTCGTCGCTGACGATCACCCGCTTGCAGCCGATGGCGTAGTCGGGCGTCAGCTTGGCGCGCAGCTCGGGGTCGGGCACCTGCTGCTCGAGGAACGCGAGCGCCTGCCTGGTGACGAAGCCGCGCAGCCGGCCGCTGCCGGTCCACATGCCGAGGCGGGCCTCCCGCGCCAGGTACTGCCCGCCCCGGGCCAGCCGGAGCAGCGCCGGGACGCGTGCCCACAGCCGGTGCTCGCGCTCGGTGTAGGGGCGGTCCTGCCGCGGCACCACCCACGGCGGCGTCCGCTGGAACACGACCACCTCGGCCGCCGTCTTCTGCAGCTCCGGCACGAACTGCGCGGCCGAGGCGCCGGTGCCGACGACGGCGACCCGCTTGCCCGCCAGGTCGACCGAGTGGTCCCAGCGGGCGGAGTGGAACGCCGGGCCCTGGAACGTCCCGGTGCCCGGGACGTCGGGCAGGTGCGGCTCGACCAGACCGCCGGCACCGCTCACCAGGACGTCGGCGGTGAGGCGGCCGCGCGAGGTCTCCAGGTGCCAGACCAGCGCGTCGTCGTCCCACCGGCCGGAGACGACGTCCGTGTCGCAGTGCAGGTGCGGCAGCACGCCGTGCCGGGCGGCGACGTCCTCCAGGTAGGCGCGGATCTCCGGCTGCCGCGAGTAGACGTGCGACCAGTCCCGCTTGGGCGCGAACGAGAACGAGTAGAGGTGGCTGGGGACGTCGCAGGCGGCGCCCGGGTACTCGTTGTCGCGCCAGGTGCCGCCCAGGCTGTCGGCGCGCTCGAGGACGACGAAGTCGTCGATGCCGGCGCGTTGCAGGGCGACGGCGGTGCCGATGCCGGAGAAGCCGCTGCCCACGATCGCCACGCGGGTGTGCGCGGGCAGCGGGCCGGTGGCGGTGGCGTGGCGTGACGTCGTCGTCAGGGTCACGGGACCTCCTGGTCTCGGTGGTGTGACGAGCGTCGCACGTGTTCCACCCGAGCCGGCAGGGACCCGCCGCTCGTCGTCCGCGCTCCGGGCGGACCCGTAGGCTGGACTCCCGTGAGTCTCACCATCGGGATCGTCGGGCTGCCCAACGTCGGCAAGTCGACGCTGTTCAACGCGCTGACCAAGAACGACGTCCTGGCGGCCAACTACCCCTTCGCCACCATCGAGCCGAACGTCGGCGTCGTCGGCGTGCCCGACGAGCGGCTGGGGAAGCTGGGCGAGCTGTTCGACTCGCAGAAGGTCGTCCCGGCGACGGTGTCGTTCGTGGACATCGCCGGCATCGTGCGCGGCGCCAGCGAGGGGCAGGGGCTGGGCAACAAGTTCCTCGCCAACATCCGCGAGAGCGACGCGATCTGCCAGGTGATCCGCGTGTTCAGCGACCCCGACGTCGTGCACGTCGAGGGCAAGGTCGACCCGGCCGACGACATCGAGACGATCAACACCGAGCTCGTCCTCGCCGACCTGCAGACGCTGGAGAAGGCCATCCCGCGGCTGGAGAAGGAGTCGCGCAAGGACAAGGAGCGGGCGGCGCTGCTGTCGGCGGCGCAGTCCGCCGTCGAGGTCCTGAACACGGGGAAGACGCTCTTCGCCGCCGGGGTGGACCCCGCGCCGCTGCGCGAGCTGACGCTGCTGACGACCAAGCCGTTCCTCTACGTCTTCAACGTCGACGCCGACGAGCTGGCCAACGAGGAGCTGATCGCCGAGCTGCGGGCGCTGGTCGCGCCGGCCGAGGCGATCCTGCTCGACGCCAAGACCGAGGCCGAGCTCGCCGAGCTGCCCGCCGAGGAGGCCGCCGAGCTGCTGGAGTCGATCGGGCAGAGCGAGCCGGGCCTGGACCAGCTGGCGAAGGTCGGCTTCCGCACCCTCGGCCTGCAGACCTACCTGACGGCGGGCCCGAAGGAGGCGCGCGCCTGGACCATCCCGGTCGGCGCCACCGCCCCGCAGGCCGCCGGCGTCATCCACACCGACTTCCAGCGCGGCTTCATCAAGGCCGAGGTCGTCTCCTACGACCAGCTCATGGAGGCGGGCTCCATGACCGAGGCCCGCTCCCGCGGCTGGGTCCGCATCGAGGGCAAGGACTACGTGATGCAGGACGGCGACGTCGTGGAGTTCCGCTTCAACGTCTGACCCGGTACGTCCGTCCTGGTCGGTGCGCCGCCCGGTCTGCGGTCCACTCGTCCGGTCCCTGCGGTCGTCCGAGGGTCGGGTGGGCGGCCGCGCCGGTCCCGGCCCCGGCCGACCGGACGCCCCCCATGTCACACGGAAGTCACCTGCGGGGACCGCGGGGGCAACACGCGAGCCGTCTACTGCTGCCGAACAGTGACCACTGTCAGTAGACGAAAGGTGTGCCGTGGACGTCGGCAGCACTGCATTCATCCTCGCGGCCACGATGGCGGTCGCGCTCATGGTCCCGGGCCTCGCGCTCTTCTACGGCGGCATGGTCGGGTCCCGCTCGGTCCTGAACATGATCATGATGGTGTTCGGAGCCGTCGCGGTCGTCGGCGTCCTGTGGACCCTCTTCGGCTTCTCCGCGGTCTTCGGGAACAGCTACGGGAGCCTGGGCCTGCTGGGGGACGTCACCGAGCACCTCGGTCTCGGTGACCTCGTGGCCGGAGACGAGGCGGCCGCCCTGCCGCCGGCCCTGGTGGCGGTGTTCCAGGCCCTGTTCGCCGTCATCACGACCGCCCTCATCGCCGGCGCGGTGTCCGACCGCGTCCGGTTCGGCCCGTGGCTGCTGTTCACCGGGCTCTGGGCGGCGCTGGTCTACTTCCCCGTCGCGCACTGGGTGTTCGCCTTCGACTCCGCCGACGGCGGCGTCCAGGGCGGCTGGATCGCCAACACGCTCGGCGCCGTGGACTTCGCCGGCGGCACGGCCGTCCACATCAACGCGGGCGTGGCCGCCCTCGCCCTGGTGCTCGTGGTCGGCAAGCGCACCGGCTGGCCCCGGCAGGCCCGGCCGAACAACCTGCCCTTCGTCGCCCTCGGCGCCGGGATCCTGTGGTTCGGGTGGTTCGGCTTCAACGGCGGGTCGGCCCTGGCCGCGGGCAACAGCGCCTCGGTCGTCATGCTGACGACGTTCAACGCCACCTGCGCGGCGATCCTCGCCTGGCTCCTGGTGGAGCGGCTGCGCGACGGTCACGCCACCACCCTCGGCGGGATGTCCGGCGCCATCGCCGGGCTGGTGGCCATCACCCCGGCCTGCGGCGCCGTCACGCCGCTCGGCGCCCTGGCCGTCGGGGCCATCGCCGGTGCGGTCTGCCCGCTGGCCATCGCGCTGAAGTACCGCTTCGGCTACGACGACGCCCTGGACGTGGTCGGCGTCCACCTCGTCGGCGGCGTCGTCGGCACCCTGCTGGTCGGCCTGTTCGGCTCCGCCGAGGCGCCCAGTGGTCGGGCCGGCCTGTTCTACGGCGGGGGGCTGGGGCTCCTCGGCACGCAGGCCGTCGCCGTCGTGGCGGTCGTCGCCTACTCCTTCGTCGTCAGCCTGCTGATCGCCCTGGTCGTCAAGCACACGGTGGGCCTGCGGGTGTCGAAGGAGGGCGAGCTCGCCGGTCCCGACCTGACCGAGCACGCCGAGGTCGCCTACGACCTCGAGGGCGCCGTGCACACCCCGGGGAGCGGCCCGACCCCCGAGGCCGTCGTCGCCTCGGCCGAGCGGCTGGTCGCGGGCTCCGCGCCGGCCCCGCGCACCGGGAGCGGCACGCCGCACTGACCGTCCACGGACGACGGAGGCCGGTCCCGCGCCGCGGGACCGGCCTCCCGCGTGTCCGGGGTGAGGAGGGATCAGGTCAGGTGGCCGTAGGCCGTGACGCTGAGGAAGCGGACCGGCAGCTCGACGAGCTCGACCGGGCCGTGCGGCCCCTCGCCGTCGAAGACGAGGGAGTCCCCGGCGCGCATCTCGTACCGCGCCTCGCCGTGCCCGTAGACCAGGACCCCCTCCAGCATGTGCAGGAACTCCGTCCCCGGGTGCTGGAACAGGGGGAACACCTCGCTGGCCTCGGTGAGGGTGACCAGGAGCGGCTCCAGCCGCTTGTGCTCGCCCCGCAGGGACCCCAGCAGCTGGTAGAGGTGGCCGACGTTGCTGCCGCGGCGGACGATCTGCGATCCGTGTCCGGCGGGTGTGAAGACGGCCTCCCGCTCGGCGTCGATGCCCCGGAACAGTGCGGTGACCGGCACGGCGAGCGCCTCGGCGAGGCGGGCGAGGCTGGACAGGCTGCAGGAGGTCTGCGCGTTCTCGATCTTGGACAGCATGGCCTTGCTCATGCCGGTCAGTCGGGCCAGTTCCGCCAGCGAGATGCCTTGGGCGAGCCGGAACTCCCGCACGCGCAGCGCGATGACGTCCTCGAGATGACCGCTCGGCGCGTCGTCGTGCGCGCCGGGACCGGGGGAGACCTCCACCCGGCGAGCCTAGGTCGCGTGCGCTCGTCCGAACCGCCCGGCGACGAGAACGTAACGGACGGGTAACCCGAAGGAGGGTCCACCGCTCGTAGCCTCCGTTTCCCATCAGTGGACGACCCTCGGGGAGGACCCGTGCCCGTCACCGGCACCATCGGCCACGTCACCGGAGGCTCGCTGGGGCTGCCCAGCATGGAGGTCGAGGGGGTGCGCGCCCACATCGGTGACGTCTTCGCCAACCCCGGCGGGGCGGCGATCTGCAGCGGCTTCTTCGAGCTCTTCGCCGGCGCGCCGCTCGACTACGAGTACACCTACGACGAGATGAAGGTCGTCGTCGAGGGCGAGTTCCACCTCACCGACCTCGACTCCGGTCAGCAGGTCGTCGCGCGGCCGAAGGACGTCCTGTTCTTCCCCGCCGGCTCGCGGATCCGCTTCGAGACGCCGGACCGCGCGCTCGGCTTCTACACCGGCCACCGCTCCTTCGCCCCCTGACCGGCCGTGGGAGCCGAACACACGAGCGTCCCGCGCTGGCCGGCGAGCGTGCCGCCGGTGGACCCCGCCGGCCGCACCGTCTCCGTGCTGGGTTTCGGGGACCGCGGGCGGGAGATCGTCGCGGACTGGCTCGCCGCCACGCCGGCCGGACGGGTGGTCTGGAGCCTCGTCGCCGAGCGGGCCGACGACGCGACGCTGGCGGCCCTCGCCGGCCAGGTGCGCGCAGCCCGGGTCGGCTGGCGGCTCATGCTCTCCGGGCCCGAGGTCGACGTCCTCGCCGCCCGCGCGGTCGCCACCGGCCTCGGGCTCCTCGACGCGGAGATCCGCGCGGCGGTCACCGGCGCGGACCGCAAGCGCGTGCACTGCGCGCACTGTCGGGTCACCACCGAGGCAGAGGTCCCGGTCGGCGCCGAGGTGCCCTGCCGGGGCTGTGCCCGCCGGCTGCACGTGTACGCGCACGTCGCCCGGCGCACCGGCGCCTACCTGGGCTTCATGGCCGACGCGGAGGAGGTCGCGTGACCGCCGTCCTGCCCGCGCCGCCGACGGCGGCACCGGGGGAGGCCCCGCCGCTGCAGCTCGAGGTCGCCGCCGTCGCCGATGCCGCACCCGGCATCCGGACGCTCGTCCTGCGCCACCCGGACGACGCCCTCCTCCCGGGGTATGCGCCCGGGAGCCACGTGGTGCTCACCTGCGGGGAGCGGCGCAACGCCTACTCGCTCACCGGGGACGGCGCGCCGGGCCAGGAGTACCGGATCTCGGTGCTGCTGTGCCCCGACGGCCGGGGCGGCTCCGCGTTCGTGCACGGTCTCGCCGTCGGCGACCGGGTGGCCGTCTCCCGGCCGCACAGTGCCTTCGCCCCGGTCGCCAGCGCGCGGCACCACGTGCTGGTCGCCGGGGGCATCGGGATCACCCCGATGCTGTCCCACGCCCGGGCCGCGGTCCGCTGGAGGCGCTCGTTCGAGCTGGTCTACGGCCACCGGCCGGGTGCGGATGCGCACCGCGAGGAGCTGGCGGCCCTGTGCGGGGACCGCCTCGCCGTGCACGAGTCCACGCCGGCGATGCTCGACGCCGTCGCCGCGGTGCTCGCCGACCGGCCGATCGGCACGCACGTGTACGTGTGCGGCCCCGCGCCGCTCCTCGAGTTCGTCGAGCGGACGGCGACCGAGCTGGGGTGGCCGCCCGCGCGCGTGCACGCCGAGCGGTTCTCCGCCGCCGACCTCGACCCGGGGGAGCCGTTCACCGCGCACCTGGCCCGCTCCGGCGTCCGGGTGCCGGTGCCCGCCGGCGTCAGCCTGCTCGCGGCGCTGGAGGGCGCCGGCGTCGCCGTCCCGAGCATGTGCCGCCAGGGCGTGTGCGGCGAGTGCCGTGTCCCGGTCGTCTCCGGCCGGCCGCTGCACCGCGACCTGTACCTGTCCGAGACCGAGCGCGCCGCCGGCGACGCGGTCGTGTGCTGCGTCTCGCGCAGCCTCGACGACGACCTGGAGCTGGACCTGTGACCACGATGCTGCCGCCACGGGTCTCCCGCTTCCCGTTCCCCTTCCCGGCCGACGCCTACCGCTACGCCACCAACGTCGAGCCGGCCCGCCGCCCGGTGGGGACCGCCGCGGGCACCTGGGGCGAGCACGTGATCGACGTCGACGACGACTACGCGCTCGAGCTCGCGGTCCGCCGGGACGTGCTGGCCGCCGATCCCTCCCGCTGCGCCCAGCTGCCGCACATGCGCGTCGCCGCCTGGGACGCGCTGGCCACGCTGCTGGCGGAGCTCGCGGCCACCCGTCCCGACGTGATGGCGCTGCACCGGCGCGGCGACCGGTGGCACTGGCGCAACGACCTGCTCGGGACGTCGTCGTCCTTCGTCCTCGGTGACGACGACTCGCTGCCCGGCGGTCCGCTGGCCTTCCTCGGCAGCCAGGTGCAGGAGGACGTCGTCCTGCTCGACCAGCGCGAGGGCTCGCTGTGGGCCGACGCCGGGCTGGTCACCTTCGCCGCCGACTGGTCGCTGGGGTTCGACGTCGGCATGCGCTTCCTGGAGGTCCACGGGCCGGTGCCGCGGGTCCACGAGACCGGCGTGGTCGCCCGCGCCGAGCAGTTCCTCATGCGCCTGCAGCCCGGCGACGCCTACCGCCGGACCAACTGGACGATGACCGTGGACCGGCGCCTGGACACCTCCACGGAGACCTACCCGGAGTGGGGCCGGGAGAGGCGACTCGTGGTCGACGACCCAGCGCTGCCCGACCGGCTGCACCTGCGGGTGGAGGTGCAGCACCTGCTGCGCCTGGGCGTCTCGAACGCGGTCTGCTTCCTCATCCGCACCCACCTGCTGTCCCTCCGCGAGCTCGCGGCCGTCCCCGAGTGGCGGCGGAGGACGGCCGCCGTGCTCACCGAGCTGCCCGACGACATGGCCGCCTACAAGGGCATCGAGCGCTACCGGCACGCCGCGGCCGCCTGGCTGGCCGGCGGCTGACCGGCACGGGCACGCCCGGCGGCCCGCCGTCCTCCCCGGGGACGGCGGGCCGCCGCCGTGTGGCCCGGGTGCCCGGTGCCCGGGGACAGGAGGAAACAGGGATCTCCCCGGACGGTCACGTCGCGGAAACACGCAGCCTGTTCACTCTGGGGCGACAGAGGTTCACGGCAGTGAACACCGAACACCTCGACCACCCGGGAGGACCCGTGTCGCTCACCGCCACCCGCCCCGAGGCCCCGCCGGCGCCCGTCGAGCTGCCCACCGGAGGAGAGCTGGCGCGCCGCGCCCGCGCCGACGGGATCGAGTTCGTCATGGCGCTGTTCGTCGACCTCACCGGCAAGCCCTGCGCCAAGCTGGTGCCGGTCGAGGCGGTCGAGGAGCTGGAGACCGAGGGCGTGGGTTTCGCCGGCTACGCGGTCGGCGCGATGGGGCAGGAGCCGAGGGACCCCGACCTGATGGCCGTCCCCGACCCGTCGTCCTACATGCCGGTGCCCTTCATCCGGCCGGGGCTGGCGATCGTGCACTGCGACCCGCACGTGGAGGGCCGGCCCTGGCCGTACGCGCCCCGGGTGCTGCTCAAGGCGCAGCTGGCCCGCGCCGCCGAGCTGGGCCTGGAGCTCAAGGTCGGTGCCGAGGTCGAGTACTTCCTCGTCGAGCGCGGCCCGGACGGCGCCCTGCGGCCGGCCGACCCGAAGGACACCGCGGCCCGGCCCTGCTACGACGCCCGCGGGCTGACCCGCATGTACGACCACCTGACCGAGGTGTCCAAGGCGATCAACTCGCTGGGCTGGGGCAACTACGCCAACGACCACGAGGACGGCAACGGCCAGTTCGAGCAGAACTTCGCCTACTCCGACGCCCTGACCACCGCCGACCGGGTGGTCACCCTGCGCTACCTGCTGTCGGTGCTCGCCGAGCAGCGCGGCATGACCGCGACCTTCATGGGCAAGCCGTTCACCGACCGGACCGGCAGCGGGCTGCACATGCACCTGTCGCTGTGGCGGGACGGTGAGCCGGCCTTCCCGGACCCCGCCGACCCCCGCGGCCTGGGTCTCTCCCCGCTGGCGTACTCCTTCGTGGCCGGTCTGATCGAGCACGCCTGCGGCCTGCAGGCGGTGCTCGCCCCGACGGTGAACGCCTACAAGCGCACCGGCGCCAGCTCCACCCGGTCCGGCGCGACCTGGTCCCCGCGCACGGCGTCCTACGGCGGCAACGACCGCACCCACCTGCTGCGCGTCCCCGACGGCAACCGCGTGGAGCTGCGCGGCGGTGACGGCTCGGCCAACCCCTACCTCGCCGCGGCGGCGGCGCTGGCCGCCGGCCTCGACGGGGTGCGCCGCGGCCTGGACCCCGGCGACCCCGGCGCCACCACCAGCAGCCCGCTGCCGCCGACGCTGCTGCACGCGGTCGAGGCGCTGCAGGCCGACCCGGTGGTCGCCGCGGCCCTGGACGCGGCCGGGCCCGGGGTCTGCGAGTACTTCGCCGGCCTCAAGCGCGAGGAGTTCTTCGAGTGGCACGGGCAGGTGACCCCCTGGGAGGTCGACCGCTACGTGACCGCGTTCTGACCCGACCGACCGACGAGAGGAACCGTCCTGCGATGTGCGGGATCGTCGGGCTCCACCTGCGGGAGCCCTCCCTGTACCCCCGGCTGGGCGAGCTGCTGACCGGCATGCTCTGCCAGGTCACCGAGCGCGGCCCGGACTCCGCCGGCGTCGCCGTCTACGGCGACCCGCGCTGGTCCCCGGTCGGCGAGGCGTCGGTCTCGCTGCTCACCGGCGACCGGACCGCCGACGACGTCGCCGCCGCCGTGCGCGGCGTCCTCCCCGAGGCCGGGGTGGTGGACGCCGGCCAGACGCTCGTCGTCCACGCGGCGACCGACCCCGGCACCCTCACCGCCGCCGTCCGCGAGACCGTCCCGGGCGCGGTGGTCATCGGCGCCGGCGAGGAGGTCGCCGTCCTCAAGGGGGTGGGGCACCCGCAGGCCCTGGCCGCCGAGTTCGGCCTGGCGGCGGCGCAGGGCTGGCAGGGCGTGGCGCACACCCGGATGGCCACGGAGTCGGCGGTCACCCCCGCGCACTGCCACCCCTTCTCCGTCGGGACCGACCAGTGCCTGGTGCACAACGGCTCCTTCGCCAACCACGCCACCATCCGCCGCGAGCTGCGGGCCGCCGGCGCGGTCTTCGACAGCGACAACGACTCCGAGGTCGGCGCCCGCTTCGTCGCCGCCCAGCTGGCCGCCGGCTACGACCTGGAGAAGTCGCTGAAGCTGCTGTGCGAGCGCTTCGACGGCTTCTACACGCTGCTGGTCAGCACCCGCGACAGCTTCGCCGTCGTCCGCGACGCCATCGCCTGCAAGCCCGCCGTCGTCGCCGAGACCCCGCAGTGGGTCGCCATGGCGTCGGAGTACCGCGCCCTGGCCGGCCTGCCCGGCGTCGAGGCCGCCCGCATCTTCGAGCCCGAGCCGGAAGAGGTCTACGCATGGCAGCGCTGAGCACGACCGACGTCACGGTGGAGCCCGCCGTCGTCGACCTGTCCCTCACCGGCGTGCGCGAGCTCAACGCGGCCCTGCACGCCCCGGACGTCGCGGACAAGGCGTCCGCGTGGCGGGTCACCTCACCCGCCGGGCGGCACAACATCGCCGTCGGGCTCGACGCGGCGGTCGACGTCCGCATCGAGGGACACGTCGGCTACTACTGCGCCGGGATGAACCAGCTGGCGACGGTGACCGTCGAGGGCAACGCCGGGATCGGGGTCGCCGAGAACATGATGAGCGGCACGGTGCGGGTCCGCGGCAACGCCTCCCAGTCGGCCGGGGCGACGGCGCACGGCGGTCTGCTGGTCGTCGAGGGCTCCGCGTCGGCCCGCTGCGGGATCTCGATGAAGGGCGTGGACATCGTCGTCGGCGGCGACGTCGGGCACATGAGCGCCTTCATGGGACAGGCCGGTCGGCTGGTCGTGTGCGGCGACGCCGGCGACGCGCTCGGCGACTCCCTCTACGAGGCCCGGATCTACGTCGCCGGATCGGTCAGGAGCCTCGGCGCGGACTGCGTGGAGAAGGAGGTTCGACCCGAGCACCTGGCCGAGCTCACCGGCCTCCTTTCCGCGGCCGGCATCGACGCCGACCCCCGGGACTTCCGGCGCTACGGCTCGGCCCGCCGTCTCTACAACTTCCACGTCGACAACGCCTCGGCGTACTGAGGAGACCCCCATGCTCCGCGAGTCCGCGACCTTCGACCGCGCCACCATCGCCGAGATCCAGCGCGCCGCCGGGACCGGCATCTACGACATCCGCGGCGGCGGCGCCAAGCGCCGGGTGCCGCACTTCGACGACCTGCTCTTCCTCGGCGCGAGCATGTCCCGCTACCCGCTGGAGGGGTACCGGGAGCGCTGCGACACCGACGTCGTCCTCGGCGACCGCCACGCCACCTACCCGCTGCACCTGTCCACCCCGGTGACCATCGCCGGGATGAGCTTCGGCGCGCTGTCGGGCCGGGCCAAGGAGGCGCTGGGCCGCGGCGCCAGCGAGGTCGGCACGAGCACCACCACCGGCGACGGCGGCATGACGCCGGAGGAGCGCGGCCAGTCCAAGCACCTCGTCTACCAGTACCTGCCCTCCCGCTACGGCATGAACCCCGACCACCTGCGGGCCGCCGACGCCATCGAGGTCGTCCTCGGCCAGGGTGCCAAGCCCGGCGGCGGCGGGATGCTGCTCGGCCAGAAGATCACCGAGCGCGTGGCCGGCATGCGCACCCTGCCGATGGGCGTCGACCAGCGCAGCGCCTGCCGCCACCCGGACTGGACCGGCCCCGACGACCTGGAGATCAAGATCGGTGAGCTCCGGGAGATCACCGACTGGGAGAAGCCGATCTACGTCAAGATCGGCGCCAGCCGCACCTACTACGACGTCAAGCTCGCGGCCAAGGCCGGCGCCGACGTCATCGTGCTCGACGGCATGCAGGGCGGCACCGCGGCGACGCAGGAGGTGTTCATCGAGCACGTCGGCATCCCGACGCTGGCCGCCCTGCCGCAGGCGGTGCAGGCGCTGCAGGAGGAGGGACTGCACCGGCAGGTCCAGCTGGTCGTGTCCGGCGGGATCCGCAACGGCGCCGACCTCGCCAAGTGCATGGCGCTCGGGGCCGACGCCGTCGCGATCGGGACCGCGGCGCTGGTCGCCCTGGGTGACAACGCGCCGCACCTCGACGAGGAGTACCGGGCGCTGGGCTCGGCGGCCGGGTTCTACGACGACTGGCAGGCCGGCCGTGACCCGGCCGGCATCACCACCCAGGACGAGGAGCTCGCGGCCCGCCTGGACCCGGTCGCCGGCGGCCGGCGGCTGGCCAACCTGATCCGCGTGATGACGATGGAGGCCCAGGTCATTGCCCGCGCCTGCGGCAAGGCGCACCTGCACTCGCTGGAGCCCGAGGACCTGGTGGCGCTCACCATCGAGGCCGCCGCGATGGCCCGCGTGCCGCTGGCCGGCACGTCCTGGATCCCCGGGCAGGGCGGGCTGTGAGCGACCTGCGGGTCGACGTCGCCGTCGTCGGTGCGGGGCTCATGGGCTCGGCGACGGCGTGGCAGCTGGCCCGGCGCGGGGTCTCCGTGGCGCTGGTCGAGGCATTCGGCGCCGGGCACGTCCACGGCAGCTCGCACGGCACCTCCCGCATCGTGCGCCGGGCCTACGCCGACCCGTTCTGGGTCCGGCTGACCGGCCGCGCGTACGACGCCTGGGCCGAGGCCGAGGACGACACCGGGACGGCGCTGCTGCGGACCACCGGCGGCCTCGACACCGGCGCCCGCCGCGACCCCGTGGGGCTGGCCCGGCTGATGGCCGCCGAGGGGGTGCCCCACGAGCTGCTGTCGGCCAGGGAGGCGGAGGCCCGCTGGCCGGGGATGCGCTTCGCTGGCCCCGTGTTGTTCCACCCCGAGGGCGCGGTGCTCGACGCCGACGCCGCGGTCGCCGCCTGGGTGCGGCGCGTGCGAGGGCTCGGCGGGACCGTGCTCGAGCGCACCCGTGTCCTCGCCGTCGAACCCGACGGAGGCGGCGCGCGGGTGGTCACCGACGGGCCGGAGCTGACGGCGGGCAGCGTCGTCGTCGCGGCCGGACCGTGGCTGCCCGAGCTGCCGCTCGGCCTCCCGCTCCCGCCGCTCACCGTGACCCAGCAGCAGGTCTTCCACTTCCGTCAGCGCGACCCCGCCGCCGCCTGGCCGACCTTCGTGCACAAGGGGGACCTGCAGTTGTTCGGCCTGCCCTCCGGCGCCGACGGAGGGCCGCGCCCGGCGGTGAAGGTCGCCCAGCACGACGGTGGCCGGCCGACGACGGCGTCCACCCGCGACGGCGTGGTCGATCCGGCCTCGCGCGAGCGGGTGACCGCCTTCGTGCGGGAGTGGCTGCCCGGCCTGGACCCGGAACCGGTCGCCCAGGGCAGCTGCCTCTACACCGTCACCCCGGACGAGGACTTCCTGCTCGACCGGGTCGGCCCCGTCGTCGTGGCCTCGCCCTGCTCCGGACACGGCGCCAAGTTCGCCGCCCTGATCGGGAGGATGGCCGCCGACCTCGCGCTCGGTGCGGCGGAGGTGGAACCGAGGTTCGCGCTGAGCCGGATGGGCTCCCTCGTCTGACGGAGGGGCTCCCGGTGACGCTCCGCCCCCGTGGGCCGGCGACCCGTGGGGTTCGATGGGTCGCGGGGCAGGGCCGAGGCCCCTGGTCCCGGCCCGGAGGGCGCGCTGGCCTCGCCGCCACCCGGTCGAGATGAGGCGTTCCGATGCCGAGGACGACGGGGGCTATCCGGCTCTCCCCACCTCCGCCGCCTGCTGTCCTGAGGGCGGTGAACGTCGTCGTGCGGCCGCTGCTGGCGTCCCCGCTGGGACGTCGCATCGGGGGTGTCATGCTGCTCGAGTTCACCGGCCGGCGGCGCGGGCGTCGGATCAGGGTCCCGGTGAGCCTCCACCTGGTCGACGGCGTCCCCACGGCGTCCACGGACGCGCCCTGGCGGTTCGACTTCGACGGGGGCGCGCCCGTCACCGTCCGGCACCGTGGTCGCGTCCACGAGACCACGGGCACGCTGGTGCTGATGACGCCGGACGAGATGGGCCGGGCCGTCCGCGAGTCCCTGGACCACGGCGGGTCAGCCCAGCGGATGGGGATCAGGACGCCGCGCGGTCACCGGCCGACGAGCTCGCGGGCCTGGGACCGGCGTCGGGCACCTCGGTGATCAGCTTCGACTTCACCCCGCTGCCGGGCCGCGGCTGACCCGGCTCGCGGGCCCGGTGCAGCAGCCTGACCGCAGCCGGGTCGGGCGCCGCGCACCGGGCGGACGGTGCGCCGGGCCGCCCGACGGATCGTCGTCACGCCGGCCGGGCGGCTCGGCCGAGGACGGGCGCCGTCACCGCCGGAGCTCGGCCGGCTCGTCGAGCCGGCCGAGCTTGTGCGGGTTGCGCATCGCGTACAGCCGGCTGATCCGGCCGTGCTCGACGACGACGGTGATCGCCGTGTCGAACTCGCCGCCCGGGTCGATCCGCAGGGCCACCGCGCCGTTGACCAGCGGCGTGGTGATCTCCACGTCGGGCACGAGGTCGGCGAACCGGGACAGCGCCCGAGCCAGCCGCTCCCGGCCCGCGATCGGGCGCAGGGCGGCCGGTGCCAGGCCGCCGCCGTCGGCGACCGCGACGACGTCGGGTGCGAGCACGTCCATGAGGCCCTGCAGGTCACCGGCGGTGAGCGCGGCGAGGAACCGGTCGACGACCCGCTGCTGCTCGGCGCGGCTGACCGTCGTCCGCGGACGGCGCGCGGCCACGTGCTCCCGCGCCCGGTGCGCGATCTGCCGCACCGCGGCACTCGACCGGCCCACCGCCTCGGCGATCTCGTCGTAGGGCACGTCGAACACCTCGTGCAGCACGAGGACCGCGCGCTCGGTCGGTGCCAGGGTCTCCAGCACGGTGAGCACCGCGATCGACACGCTCTCCGCCAGCTCGACGTCCTCGGCGACGTCCGGGCTGGTCAGCAGCGGCTCGGGCAGCCACTCGCCGACGTACTCCTCGCGGCGGCGGGCCACGGTGCGCAGCCGGTTGAGCGCCTGGCGGGTGACGATCCGCACCAGGTAGGCCCGCGGGTCGCGCACCGCGGCCCGGTCCGCCTCCGCCCACCGCAGCCAGGTCTCCTGCACCACGTCGTCGGCGTCGGCGGCGGAGCCGAGCATCTCGTAGGCGACGGTGAACAGCAGGCCGCGGTGGGCGACGAAGGGGTCCTCGGTCATGCCGTGGCGACGCCGTCCCGCGACGGGGCCGCCAGCGGCGGCAGGCCGCAGGACGCCGCGAACTCCTGCGACCGGATGCCGAGGGCGACGTTGCTGCGCGCGCTGGAGTTCATGAAGGCGATCCTGGCGGTCAGCTCCACCAGCGCGGCCGGTCCCAGCTCGTCCAGCAGGGCGGCCGACAGCTCGTCGGTCACGGCCGGCGGGGTCCAGCTCATCGCCTCGGCGTACTCCATGACCCGCCGCTCCAGCGGGGTGAAGACGGCGGACTCCCGCCAGCGCGGCACCTCCCGCACCCTGGCCTCGTCGAGCCCGCGGTCGTTCGCCAGGAAGTGGTGCAGGTCCAGGCAGAAGCCGCAGCCGATGGTGGCGGCCGCGGACATGGCCGCGAACGTCGCGAGGTGCGGGTCCAGCCGGTTCCAGGAGTCGACCTTGCGGCCGAAGGCCATCGAGTCCCTGAGCACCGCCGGGTGGTGCCACATGACGCCGGCGCCCTCGGGCACCTGGCCGAGCACCCGGCGGCTCATCGTCTTCAGCAGGGCCCCGTACAGGCCGGTGATCTCGGTCGCGGGGACCCGGGTGCCGCTCGCCATGTCTCCTCCAGGGTGTGCGGTGGCGTCGACATGGAGACACCGGCCGCGCCCCGCGTGTGACACCCCGGAGGAGACGGGGCGAGCAGCCTCCCGGCTACTGGCCCGACTTGGCGGGCGGGATCAGCGGGTCCGGCACCGGGCCGGCCGTCCCTCCGGTGGTCCGCGTGTCCGCGGCCGGGGTGGTCGGCGTCTCGACGTCGGCGTCCTCGAGGACGAACGCCTCCGCGACCGTCGGCGGGGTCGGGGGGACCACCGCGTCGGCGTTGCTGCCCGCGGCCACCGTCCCGGCGTCGACGGTGCCACCGACGGTGCCCCCCACCGTGCCGCCGCCCGTGCCGCCGCCCGTGCCGCCGCCCGTGCCGCCGCCCGTGCCGCCGCCCCCGGACGCCTGCGCGGCGAGCTTGTCGATGCCGCCCTGCAGCGGGGCGGGCGCGGCCTCACGGGCCCTCTCGAGGGTCTGCTGCACCTCCGGCCGGCCCAGCAGGTCCCGTGCCGTCCTCGCGATCTGCTCGTACCGCTCGCGCCCGGCACGCGCGCCCAGCACGAAGCCGACCCCGAGGCCCAGTCCCAACGACAGCTTGCCCATGTCTCTCCTCCAGTCGCTCGGTGGTTCTGCCGCCGCTACCCAGGAGGAGACGGGCCAACCCGTCCCGGCGGGCCGCTCACGCCGGCACGGGCACCCGCCGCGGGCTGAGGGCCTCGAGCGCGGCCTCCAGCTCGGCCACCGGCCGCCCCGGCGGCAGGACGACGACGGGCAGCTCGGCACCGGCCGCGCGCCAGGCGTCGAGCGTCGCCGCCACGCTGCCGGCGTCGCCGTGCAGCAGCAGCTCGTCGACCAGCACCTCCGCCTCCGCGGGCACCTCCCCGGGCCGGGCGGCCGGCACCGCGTCGACGGCGGTGCCGAGACCGGCGCGGCGCATCGTCCGCGGGTAGAGGGGGCCCATCGCCGTCAGGTAGGTGGTCAGCCACCACGACGCCGTCGCCCGCGCGACCGCCGGGTCGTCGGCCACCGCCACCGGGATGCCGGGGCTGACCAGCGGCACCGGCCGCCCCGCAACCGCCGCGCCCTCCCCCAGCAGGGCGCGGCCCGCCGCCAGGCCGGACCGGGGGAGCAGGAACGGGTACCAGGCGTCGGCCACCTCCCCGGCCAGCCGCACGGCCTCCGGCCCGAGCGCGGCCAGGTGCACCGGGAGGCGCGGCCGCGGCGGCACGGCCAGCCGCAGCGGCCGCTGCCCGCCCGGCCGCGACGGCGTCACGCGCTCGCCGGCCAGCAGCGCCCGCACCTGCCGGGTGACCGCGCCGAGGCGGGCGACCGGCGCGGTGAACGGCTCGTCGTGCAGGCCCTCGGCGAGCTGCGGCGAGCCCGCGCCCAGGCCGAGGACGAACCGGCCGCCGGAGAGGGTGTCCAGCGACGACGCGAGCATCGCCAGGTGCGCGGGGCTGCGCCCCCACACGTTCAGGACGCCGGTGCCGAGCCGGATCCGCCGGGTCCGCGTGGCGATCGCGGCGAGCAGGACCGGCGCGTCGTGCGCCCAGCCCTCGGCCAGCAGGAACGCCTCGTACCCCAGCTCCTCGGCGCGGTCGGCGAGGTGCAGGACGACGTCGGGACGGGTCTCCATCGGGGTCACGCCGACGGCGAGCCGCCGGGCCGGTGCGGTCATGGTGCTGCCCTCCTCGTGCGGGCCGGGAGCGGGTCCGCGTCTGGTCGCGCTCCCGGGGCCGCCACTAGGGTCGGCCGCGCCCGTTGCAGTCCGCTTGCAGGCGAGGCAGCGATGACCGGTGCGACGCACCTGCACTTCCGGGTCCTGGGCCCGCTGCAGGTCGAGGACGGCTCGGGACCGGTCGCCGTCGGCGGGCACAAGCCGCGCACCCTGCTCGCGGCGCTGCTGGTCGCCCGCGGCGAGGTGGTGCCCGCCGACCGGCTGCTCGCCGCGGTGTGGGGCGACGCGCCGCCCGACGGCGCGGTCACGGCGCTGCGCGCCTACGTCTCCCGGCTGCGCGGCGTCCTCGGCGACGCCGCGCCGCTGCGGCACCGCCCGCCCGGCTACTGCCTGGAGCTCGACGGCGCGACGCTGGACGCCGTCGAGTTCGAGCAGCGCGTCCGCACCGCCCGGGCGGCCGCGGCCGCGGGCGACCCCGCGCGGGCGCTGGCCGACCTCGACGCCGCGCTGGCGCTGTGGCGGGGCGACGCGCTCGCCGAGTTCGCCGACGACGACTTCGCCGGCGCGGAGGCCGCCCGGCTGACCGAGCTGCGCACCGGCGCCGCGGCCGACCGCGCCGACGCGCTGGTGGAGCTCGGCCGCGCCGCCGAGGCGGTGCCCGAGCTCGAGGCGCTGGTGCGCCGGCACCCGACGTGGGAGCGGCCGGCGGTGGCGCTCATGCGGGCGCGGTACGCCACCGGGCACCAGGCCGACGCGCTCGCCGCCTTCCACGAGCTGCGCACCCGCCTCGACGGCGAGCTGGGAGTGGAGCCCGCCGCGCCGGCCCGGGAGCTGTACCGGCGGATCCTCGTGCACGACCCCGCGCTCGCCGCACGGCCGCCGCCGGGCAACCTGCCCCGCCGGGCCAGCGGGTTCGTCGGCCGGGAGTCCGAGGTGGCCCGGGTGCTGGAGGCGCTGCGGGCCGGCCCGCTGGTGACGCTGACCGGCGTCGGCGGGACGGGGAAGTCCCGGCTCGCGGTGGAGGTCGCCGCCCGGGACCGGGCGCGGTTCGACGACGGCGTGTGGCTGTGCGAGCTCGCCGCCCTGCCCGACGGCAGCCCGGTCGGGGACGCCGTCGCCGCGGCGCTGCGCATCCGGCAGCGGTCGGGGCTGTCGGTCGAGGAGACCGTGCTCGACTACCTGCGCGGGCGGTCGCTGCTGCTCGTCGTCGACGACTGCGAGCACGTGCTGCCGCACGCCGCGACGCTCGTCGCCGAGGTCGTCCAGCGCTGCCCGCGCGTGGTGGTGCTCGCGACCAGCCGGGAGCCGCTCGGGGTCGACGGCGAGCAGGTGTGGCCGGTGCCGCCGCTGCCGCTCGCGGACGCCACCGCGCTGTTCGTCCAGCGCGCCCGCGCCGCGACGCCGGACTTCCGGCTGGACCCCGCGGCCGCCGACGCCGTCGCGGCCATCTGCAGCCGCGTCGACGGCCTGCCGCTGGGCATCGAGCTGGCCGCGGCCCGGATGCGGGTGATGAGCCCGGGCGAGGTGGCCGCCCGGCTGGAGGACGCCCCGCTGCTCGGTGGCGGGCGCGGGCCGGTGCCCCGGCACCAGAGCCTCGTGGCCGCGATCGAGTGGTCCTACCGGCTGCTGCCCGAGGACGAGCAGCGGCTGTTCCGCGGCATGTCGGCGTTCGCCGGCGGGGCCGACCTGCGCGCCGTCCACGCCGTCGCCGACCCCGCCGCCACCGAGGACGACGTCCTCGACCGGCTGACCCGCCTGGTGGACCGGTCCATGGTGGTGGCCCGCAGCGGGGTGCACAGCCGCTACGGGCTGCTGGAGACCCTGCGGGCGTACGGCCGGGCGCAGGCCGGGGCCGCGGGCGAGTCCGCGGAGCTGGCCCGGCGGCACGTCGCCCACCACGTCGACTACGCCGAGCGGGCCGGCGCGGGGCTGCAGGGACCGGACGAGCGGGCGTGGGCGGAGGAGGCCCTCGGCGTCTACGACGACCTGCGCGCCGCGTTCACCCGCGCCGCCGCCGACCGGGAGTGGGACCTCGCCGTGCGGCTGGTCTCGGCCGTGCCCGAGCTGGTGCACCTGCGGGTCGGCTACGAGGCGTACGCCTGGGCCGAGCAGCTGCTGCCCGTCGTGGACCCCGGCCACCCGCTCTACCCGGCCGCCGTCGGCGCCGCCGCCCGGGGCGCGTGGAACCGCGGCGACTTCGCGCGCGCCCGGGCCACGGCCCGCCTGGCCGGAGGGCGGCTGCCGCTGCCCGGCACCGCCCGCATCGCCTACCCGGGCGACGTGCTCGCCGACGTCGCGCTCTACGAGGGCGACGTCGGCACCGCGCTGGCGCACTACGCGGCCGAGGCGGAGCGGGCCCGGGCCGACGGCGACCGGATCCGGCTGGTGTGGACGCTCTACTACGTCGCCGTGTGCCAGGCGGTCCGCCGCCGGCCGGAGGAGGGGCTGGCCGCCGCCCGGGAGAGCCTCGACGTCGCCGAGGCCACCGCCAACCCGACGGCGCAGTCGATGGGCCGCTACGCCCTCGGCCTGGTGCTCAAGAAGTCCGACCCCGACCGGGCGCTGGCGCTGTTCGACGAGGCCGGCGCGCTGGCCGCGGCCGTGCACAACTTCTGGTGGCACGGCATCGCGCTGATGGAGGCGGCCGCGACCCGGGCGGTGCACGGCGACCCGGCGGCGGCCGCCCGCGCGCTGCTCGCCGTCATCGACCACTGGGACCGGGTCGGCGACTCGACGCAGCAGTGGCTGGACCTGCGCTACGTGGCCCGGCTGCTGCAGCGGGTGGGCGCGGAGGCGGACGCCGCGGCCCTGCACGCCTGCCTGGTGGCGGCGGGCAAGCCGTCTCCGCTCGGCCCGCCCGCCGAGGGCGCACCCGCCGGCGACCCCCGCGCCGCGGAGGCGGCGGCGGTCGCGCAGGCACGCGCCGCCCTCGGCCGGGTCGCCGCCGGGCAGGCCGGTGCATGACCGCTGCATCCGCGGTGCACGCGGTCTGCAACCCGCCGGCACCAGCGTCGTCGGCACACCGCGGGGACGTCCCCCCGCACGACGACGAGGAGCACTCCCGATGACCGACACCATCGACGCGACCGCCGACCGCGCGCTCAAGGCGAAGCACCGGGCGATGTGGGCGCTGGGCGACTACCCCTCCGTGGCCCGGGACCTCATCCCCGAGCTGGGCCGGGTCCTGGTCGCCGCCACCGGCGTGGGCCCCGGGGACCGGGTGCTGGACGTCGCGGCCGGCAGCGGCAACGCCGCCGTGCCCGCCGCGCTGACCGGCGCCGAGGTCGTGGCCTCGGACCTCACGCCGGAGCTGTTCCCGGCCGGCCGCGCGTTCGCCGCGCGCGAGGGCGCCGAGGTGACGTGGGAGGAGGGCGACGCCGAGGCGCTGCCCTACCCGGACGCGAGCTTCGACGTCGTCCTCTCCTGCGTCGGCGTGATGTTCGCGCCGCACCACCGGCAGGCCGCCGACGAGCTGGTGCGGGTGTGCCGCCCCGGCGGGCGGATCGGGCTCGTCAGCTGGACGCCGGAGGGCTTCGTCGGCGAGATGTTCCGGACGATGAAGCCCTACGCGCCCCCGCCGCCGCCCGGCGCGCAGCCGCCGCCGCTGTGGGGCGACGAGCGGCACGTCCGCGACCTGCTCGGCGACCGCGTCACCGACGTCGTCGCCCGCCGGCAGACCGTGACGGTCGGCGGCTACCCGTCGCCGGAGGCGTGGCGGGACTCGTGGAAGACGGTCTACGGGCCGACGATCGCGACCTACCGCAACGTCGGCGACGACCCCGAGCGGGTCGCCGCGCTCGACCACGACCTCGCCGCGCTGGCCGCCCGGTACGACCGCGGCACCGACGGGATCGTCCTCGACTGGGAGTACCTGCTGCTCACCGCGCGCCGCGCGTGAGACCACCCGGCCGGCGCCGGGGGAGCCCGGCGCCGGCCCGGCACGAGAGGGGAGGGACGACGTGGTCGACGTCCTCGTCCGGCGCGACGACCCGCGGACCGTGCGCTGCGACCCGGGGGAGCCGCCGCGGACCGGGGTGCCGCAGGGCTCGGTGCAGTTCGCCGTCGAGCGCTTCGGGCTGACCGCGAACAACCTCACCTACGCCGTCCTGGGCGACGCCTGGCGGTACTGGGACCACTTCCCCGCGCCGGAGGGCTGGGGCCGGGTCCCGGTCTGGGGCTTCGGCCGGGCCACGGCCTCCGGCGTCGACGGCGTCGCGGCGGGGGACCGCTTCTTCGGCTTCTGGCCGATGTCGAGCCGGGTCACCCTCGAGGTGACCGCGGGCCCGGGCGGCCTGGCCGACCGCTCGGCCGCCCGCGCCTCCCTCGCCCGGGTCTACGGCCGCTACGCCCGCGCCCTGCCCGAGACGGGCTTCCCGCCCGGGCTCGACGACGTCGCGGCGGTGCTGCGGCCGCTGTTCCAGACCGGGTGGCTGCTCGCCGACCGCGTGACCCGGGCCGGGGCCGGGGTGGTGGTCCTGACGTCGGCGTCGAGCCGCACCGCCGTGTGCACCGCGGCGGCGGTCCGCGCGCACGGGGACCCGCCGGAGCTGGTCGGGCTGACGTCGTCCCGGCACGCCGCGGCCACGGCGGCGCTCGGCCTCTACGACCGGGTCCTGGCCTACGAGGAGGTCGGGGCCCTGCCCGCGGACCGCGGCGCCGTGCTGGTCGACCTCGCCGGCGACCCGGACCTGCGCGCGGCGGTGCACCGCCGCACCGCGGGCGTCCTGCGGGCGTCGGTCGTGGTCGGCGCGACGCACTGGACGCGGGCGTCGTTCGCGAGCAGCGGCCTGCCCGGGCCCGAGCCGGAGGTGTTCTCCGCGCAGGACGCGGCGGCCGCCCTGGACCCGTCGTCCGCCCGCCGGATCGCGGCCGCGTGGCCGGACTTCGCCGCGACCCGGGCGCCCGGGCTGCTGACCGTCGAGCACCGCACCGGGGCGCAGGCGGTCACCGAGGCGTGGGCGGCGCTGCTGGACGGCGACGTCGACCCGCGCCGCGGGCTGGTCCTCTCGCTCTGAGGCCTCAGCCCGGCTCGGCGCCTCGGCCCGGCTCGGCGCCTCGGCCCGGCTCGGCGCCTCGGCCAGGCTCGTCCGCGGTCCCCGGCTCCGGTGGGCGGGGCGCCGACGCCCGCTGACCCTGCAGCTGCCGGCCGAGCTCGTCCCGCACGCGGTACAGCTCGGCCAGCACCTGCCCCCGCGCGGAGTCGCCGAGGGCGGCCGCCGCGCTCCGCAGCGCCGGGCCGTGGTCGCGCCAGTAGGCCCCGACCGCCCGCGCCACCTCCCCGGGGTCGGCCCGGTCCCGGCCGGCCCGCCGGAGCAGCTCCTGGAGCCGCTCCAGCTCCGCCGCGGCGGCCGCCGCGGGCTCGGGGTCCCGGGGGCCGGTCACGCCGCCGCCTGCTGCGCGACCGGCGCGGTGCCGCCGCCTCCGCCGCCGCCCCCGCCGATGCCCTCGAGCAGGCGGATGAGCGCGTCGATGAGTTCCTGCAGCAGGTTGCCCAGGACGCCGCCGAGGTCGACGCCGTCGAGCAGCCCGGCGATCGCGCACAGCAGGTTGCCCAGCAGGTTGCCCGGGCCGGGGATCGCCTCGACGTCGAGCACCACCTCGTTGAGGTGCACGTGCAGGCCCAGCAGGTTCAGGTCCAGCGGCCCGAGGTTCAGGTCGAGGATCGGGCAGGGGGTGGGTTGCGTCATCGGGAGCACCTCGGCTCTGAGGAACTGCCGCCGGTGCGGCAGGTGCCCGACGCAGGGCGCGCGCACAGTGTGGGAGCGCCCGGGCCGGCCCGGAAGGCACCCGGTCCGCCGCCCGGAGCGGGCCGGGTGTGCCCGTCACCGTGCGCGCTCGACCGCCAGCCCTTGGTGAGACGAGATCGTCCGTAAAGGGGTGCGGCGGGGCCTCAGCCGGAGACGGCGTCCACCACGGCGCTCACCCGGCGGGCGCGGGTCTCGGGCCTCTTCGCGTCGGCCACCGACCGCGCGTGCTCCTTGCGGGAGGTGTACGACAGCCGGTCGAAGGCCTCCCGCACGCCCGCCGCGGCCAGCGCCTCGGCCAGGTCCGGCGGCACCTCGACGGTGCGCTCGCCCCGGTCGAGGGCGACGACGACGTCGACGGTGTCGCCGATGGCCACCCCGAGGGCGGCCCGGCGCTCCTTGCTCAGCCCGATGAGGTTCTCGCCGCCCATCCGCGCGACCCGGCCCTCCACGGTCACCGTGCCGACGGTGACCCGGACGGGGAACGCCTTGGCGCCCCCGCCGAGGCCGGCGACCTGCTCGTCGGTCAGCACGACGGCGGCCGCCGGGCCGCGCGGTGCGAGGGTGGTGGTCAGCCGCAGCTCCTCGGTCACCGGGTCACCCTGGCGTCCCGGCGGTCGCGGCGGAAGCCCCTGTCATCCCCTCGGCCCACCGGCGGCGCGCTCGGCGAACCGCCGCTGCGCGTCCTCCAGCGCCGCGACGGCCTGGGCCCGGCGCTCCCACCCGCGGGTCTCGGCGGACTTCTCCGGCGTCAGCGCCTCGTAGATCTCGAAGAAGTGCCAGATCTCCGCGACCTGGTGGATGGGGACGTCCTCGAGCTCCTGGAGGTGCTCCATCCGCGGGTCGCTCGCCGGCACGCACAGCAGCTTCGCGTCCGGGCCGCGCTCGTCGTGCACCCAGAACACGGCGATGACCCGGGCGCGCACGAGGCAGCCGGGGAAGGTCGGCTCGCCGAGCAGCAGCAGGGCGTCGATCGGCTCGCCGTCCTCGGCGAGGGTGTCCGGGACGAACCCGTAGTCGCCGGGGTAGCCGGTGGCGGTGAACAGCATCCGGAGCAGCCGGATGCGGCCGAGCCGGTGGTCGTACTCGTACCTGTTCCGCGAGCCCTTGGGGATCTCGACGATCACGTCGGCTTCCACGGGCACCCTCCTCCGGCCGGACCGCGAGGAGACCCTGGCCCAGGACCCGCTCCCCGGGCAACCCGGCGGTCAGCGCAGGGGGACGAGGCCGGACTCGTAGGCGGCGATGACGGCCTGCGTCCGGTCCCGGGCGCCGAGCTTGCGCAGCAGGCTGCTGACGTGGGTCTTCACCGTCTGCAGGCCCAGGTACAGCTCGCCGGCGATCTCGCCGTTGGACAGCCCGCGCGCCACCAGCAGCAGGACCTCCCGCTCGCGCGCGGTCAGCTCCGGCGCCGGCCGGGTGTGCTGCGCCGGCGCGTGCTGCGCGGCCAGCGCCCGGATCGCCGCGGGGAACAGCAGGCTCTCGCCCCGCGCGACCAGCCGGACGGCGTCGGCGATCTCGGCCGGCCGGGCCCGCTTGGGCAGGAACCCGTCGGCGCCGGCGGACAGCGCCGCGTAGACGTTCTCGTCGTCGCCGAACGTCGTCAGCACCAGCACCCGCGGCGGGTCCGGCAGCCGGCGCCGCAGGTCGCGGGTGGCCTGGATGCCGTCGACCAGCGGCATCCGCACGTCCATCACGACGACGTCGGGGCGCAGCCGGGCGGCCAGCGGGACGACGACGGCGCCGTCGGCGGCCTCGCCGACCACCTCCACGTCGTCGCGGGCGTCGAGCACCGCCCGCAGCCCGCTGCGCACCAGCTCCTCGTCGTCGACGAGCAGCACCCGGACCGTCATGCGCGCCCGGCCAGGGGGAGTCGCACCTCGACCCGCCAGCCGTCGTCGACCGGCCCGGCGACGGCGGTGCCGCCGAGCCCGGCGGCGCGCTCGCTCAGCCCGCGGACGCCGCTGCCGCCGCCGGCCGCGGCCGGCACGGGCACCGGCACCGGGTTGCCGACGACGATCGCCAGCACGTGCGGGCCGGCGTCGACGCGCAGCCGCACGGGCACGGGGCCGGCGTGCCGGAGCGCGTTGGTGAGCGCCTCCTGCACGATCCGGTAGGCCTCCCCGGACAGGACCTCCGGCAGCTCGGCGACCGCGCCGGTGACCCGGACGTCGACCCGCGCCCCGGCCGCCTCGGCGGAGCGCACCAGCGCGTCGACGTCGGCCAGCGTCGGGGCCCGCGGCGGCGGGGCGCTGTCCCGCAGCAGCGCGAGGACCCGCTCCAGGTCGCCGAGCGCGGACCGGGCGCTGTCCTCGACGGCGGCGAGCGCGCGGTCGGCGAAGGCGGGGTCGGAGCCGGCGACGTCCCGGGCGGCGCCGGCCTGCAGCAGCGTGACGGTGAGCGCGTGGCCGATCGAGTCGTGCAGGTCCGCGGCCAGCCGGGTGCGCTCGAGCAGCCGCTCGGTGCGGGCCCGTTGCGCGGCCAGCCGCTCGGCGGCGGAGGGGTGGAGCAGCGCCCGGGCGGCCGCGGCGGTGAGCGCGCCGAGCCCGGCCAGTGCGCAGGCCCAGGCCGGCGCCACGACGACCGCCAGCGGCCACCGGGCCGCCACCGCCCACACGGCGAGCGCGGTGACCTCCGCGGCGAGCACCCCGAGCTCGACCCGGACCACCAGCCAGGCCAGCAGCCGGCCGCGCTCGGCCCACGTGCGGGCGGGCTCCACCGTGACCTCGTCGTCCCCGGGCAGCAGCAGCGCCCGCGCCTGCACGCCCTCGCTGCGCCGCACCGCCGGGACGCAGGCCAGCACCGCCAGCAGCGGCAGCGGGGCGAGGTAGAGGCCGGCGAGGGTGCGCGCCGACGCGTCGTCCAGCCCGGGCCACACCAGCGCGCAGGCGACGGCGAGCCAGGCGCCCAGGGCCAGGTGCACCGCGCGCGTCCACGTCGACCTGCTGGTCACCGGACGGAGGACCGCGCGCATGCCCCGATCATGGCCCGCCGCCGGCCGTCCGGACCTCCCGCGCGAGAGGGAGGAGGCCGGACCCCGCGGGGGAGGCGCACCGCCGGCGGCGGGCGCGACGGTGGACCCGTGATCGAGGTGCGGAGCCTGACCAAGCGGTACGGACCGGTCGTCGCGGTGGACGACCTCACCTTCGACGTCCCGCCGGGCAGCGTCACCGCCCTGCTCGGCCGCAACGGCGCGGGCAAGTCGACGACGCTGCGGGTGCTGCTCGGCCTGGACCGGCCGACCGCCGGCACCGCGCGGGTGGCCGGCCGCGCCTACGCCGACCTGGCCGCGCCGCTGCGGACCGTGGGCGCCCTGCTCGACAGCGCCGCCGCCCACCCGGGGCGCACCGCCCGCCAGCACCTGCGCTGGCTGGCCGCGAGCAACGACCTGCCCGCGCACCGGGTGCGCGCCGTCTTGGACCTGGTCGACCTGCGCGCCGCCGCCGACCGCCGGGTCCGCGGCTTCTCGCTGGGCATGCGGCAGCGGCTCGGCGTCGCCGCGGCCCTGCTCGGCGACCCGCCGGTCCTGCTGCTCGACGAGCCGGCCAACGGCCTGGACGCCGAGGGCATCCGCTGGCTGCGGGCCACCCTGCGCGACCTCGCCGCCGATGGCCGCACCGTCCTGCTCTCCAGCCACCTCATGGGCGAGGTGGCGCGCACCGCCGACCGGCTGCTGGTGGTCGGCCGGGGCCGGCTGCTGGCCGACACGCCGCTGGAGGCCTTCCTCGCCGAGCACACCGAGCGGCGGGTGCGGGTCCGCAGCGCCGAACCCGGGCGGCTGCGCGGCCTGCTCGCCGCCGCCGGGGCGACCGTGGTCCTCGGCGACGACGGCGCGCTGCGGGTGGCCGGGGTCGACGCGCGGACCGTGGGCGCGGTCGCGGCCCGGCACGGCGTCCCGCTGGTCGAGCTCGGCGCCGACGGCCGGTCGCTGGAGGACGCCTTCCTCGCGCTCACCGCGCCGGCCGGGGAGGCGGCGTGAGCGCGCTTCGCGCCGAGTGGGTCAAGGCGAGCACGCTGCGCTCGACGTGGGGGACCCTGCTCGTCTACGTCGTCGCGGTCGCCGGCATCGGCGTGGGCGTCGTCGCCTCGATCGGCGACGTCGAGGCGGCCGAGCCGGACTACGACCCCGCGGTGATCGCCTTCTACGGCCTGAACTTCGGCCACGTCGCGGTGGTCGTGCTCGCGGTGCTGCTGACCGCGGGGGAGGACGCCCGCCGGACCGTGCACACCTCGCTGCTCGCCGTGCCGCGGCGGGGCGCCCTCCTGGCCGCGAAGCTGACCGTCGGCGCGGGCCTGGTGCTGGTGACCGCCGCCCTCACGGCCGTCGCCACCCTGCTGGTCACCCAGGCGGTGCTCGGCGCGCCGGGCGTCTCGCTGGCGACGCCGGGGATGCTCCGCGCGACCGTCGCGGCCGCGCTGTACCCGACGCTGCTCGCCGTCGTCTGCATGGCCGCGGGCCTGCTGCTGCGCGACCAGGCGCTCGCGCTGGGCCTGCTGGTCCCGTTCCTCTTCCTGGTCTCGCCGCTGCTGGAGCTGGTCCCGGGACTGCAGCGGGCGGCGGTGTTCCTGCCCGACCGCGCCGGCGCGGTCGCCGTCCGCCTGCACGCCCGCCCGGTCGACGTCTTCGGCCCGCTCACCGGGCTCGGCGTCCTGGCGCTGTGGGCGGCCGCCGCCGCGCTGCTGGCCTGGTGGGCGCTGCGCCGCCGGGACGCGTGACCGTTTGACCCCAGGTGGTCCGGGTCACACCCGTCGGGCAGCGTCCCGAGACGGAGGAGGTCGGCGATGACCACCAGGGTGGAGAAGTCGATCCAGGTCGACGTGCCGGTCCGCACGGCGTACGACCAGTGGACCCAGTTCGAGGACTTCCCGCGCTTCATGGGCGGGGTCGAGGAGGTCCGCCAGCTCGACGACCGGCGCCTGCACTGGGTGGCCGAGATCGCGGGCGTCCGGCGGGAGTGGGAGGCATCCGTCCTCGAGCAGGAGCCGGACCGGAAGGTCGCCTGGGCCGCCACCAGCGGGGCCACCAACGCCGGCGCGGTCCGCTTCGAGCCCGCCGGGCCCGACTCGACGGTCGTGTACCTGGAGCTGGAGTACGAGCCCGAGGGCGTCGTCGAGCAGGTCGGCGACAAGCTCGGCATCGTGGAGCGCCAGGTCCGGTCCGACCTGGAGCGGTTCAAGGCGCTCGTCGAGAGCCAGGGCCACGCCACCGGGGCCTGGCGCGGCTCGATCGGCGAGGGGCTCGACGTCGGCACGCCCACCGCGGAGACCGCTCACGGGTCGCGCGGGGACAGCGGCAAGGCGGGCGTGTCCGGGACGGCCGTCGCGGCCGGGGTCGCTGCAGTGGCCGGAGCGGCGGCCGCCGGCGTGGCCGCGGCCACCGCGGGCTCGTCGGGCTCGTCGGGCCCGTCGGGCTCGTCGGAGGGCGGGCAGCAGGAGGTCGGGACGGAGACCCCGGAGGGCGTCGTCCAGTCACCGGAGGTCACCCAGGTCGAGCAGCCGCCGCCGGATGCCGTCGTCCGGGACGACGTGCTCGTCCCGGAGTCCCACCCCGAGGGCTACACCGCCGGGCCGTCCACGGAGGGCGTCGAGCGGGGCGTCCGTGACGACGGCGACGACCCGATGATCGGGGGCGGCAGCCGCTGATCACCGGGTCACCTCGGCCGGTCCCGGTACGCCGTCGCCGAGGAAGGCGGCGAGGGCGGTGCCCTCGGCCTCGACGTCGTCCCGCTCGGCCGGCGTGAGCCGCCGCAGCGGCTGCACGGTCACCGCCACGCCGCCGTCGTCCCGGTCGCGGGTCGTCCAGGTGGCGGCCACGGTGCCGTCGACCAGGACGAAGCGGGCTCCGGTCACGCTCAGGCCGCGGTGCTCGTCGGCGATCAGGCGGGACCGGTCGTCGTAGCCGAGGACCGCGTCGTCGAACGCGGGCAGGAAGCGCACCGGCGCGGGCTCGTCGCGGTCGGGGAGGAGGCCGTCGGGGACGTCGAGCAGCTCGCGGCCGCGCTCGTCGCGGGAGGTCCGCAGCCGCGGCCGCAGCCGGGCGACCACCGCCGGGAGGCCGCCCAGTCCGCTCCAGGACCGCAGGTCCGCGGTCGCCGCCGGCCCGTACGCGCGCAGGTAGCGCAGCACCAGGTCGTCGAGGACGTCGTCGGGCGGCCCGTCCTCGACGTCGCGCCCCAGCCAGGCGCGCACCGTGGTGTTCCGGGCGGGGGCGCGCTGCCGCCACAGCCCGCGCGGCGGGACCTGCACCAGCGGCACCAGGCTGGACAGCGCATCGCCGAGGTCGCGGGCCGCGGCGTCCGGCCAGCGGTCGCCGACCAGCCGGCCGACCTCGGACAGCAGCCGCGGCGCCTCGGCGAACCACGGTTCCCCGGCCGCGGCGAGCTCGCCGAGGTCCACGCCGGGCAGCCGGCGCCCGAGGGTGCCGCGCGCCCGGGCGACGAGCATCGACCGGTGCACCGGCCGCAGGCGCAGGCAGTCCCCGGCGGTGACCAGGTGCAGCGTCCGGCGCATGAGCAGCGTGCGGACGACGCGGCGCGACTCCAGCAGGTCGTCGAGGTCGGCCGGCCGGAACGCCGTCAGCCGCGACCACAGCCCGACGAAGGGCTCCTGCGGCTCCTGCGCCTGCAGGCCGACCAGGTGGCCGACCGCGTCGAGGACGCCGCGCCCGTCCCGCCGGAGCAGCAGCTGCCGGGCGAGCGTGGTGCGGCCGAGCGCGCGCCGGTCGAGCACCTCGGCTCCCCGGCGCGCGCCCACCCCCGCTGTCTACCGCGGGGGACCGACGGGATCAGGCGGCCAGCGGGTGGTGGTGGCAACGGCCGCCGCTGGTGGCGCGGGCGGCGCAGGGTGCGCCGGCCCTCGTGACGCCGCCGGTGTCGCCGCAGCGGGCCGGCCGGGCGGCGGGCTGCTCGACGACCTGCTCGGCGGGCAGCGCCGGGCGGGGGAAGGGGAGGACGACGGCGTCCCGCGTCCGGGCCGGCGCGGCCGGCTCGACGGCGGTGTCGACCCCGGTGTGGACGAGGGGAGCCCGGACCGGGCGGCCGGCGCGGCGGTGCAGCGCGGACGCGGCGGTCAGGCCGGCGGTGAAGGCGGCGAGTGCGGTGGCGACGTGGCTGGCGCGCATGCCCGGCTCATCGGCCGGCGGCGTCCCCGTGGGAAGGCCGCCGTCCCGTGCGTCCCAGCCGTCACGCCAGGTGCGCCTGCTTGGGCGCCAGCCCCCGCTCGGCCTCGGCGGCGACCTGCTCGCGGGAGGCACCGGTCGACGCCAGCACGACCGCGCCGACCAGCCCCTCCACCAGCGGCGCGGGGGAGAGGGTCACCCGCGACCGGACGTCGTCGTCGAGGAACTCCAGCGCGGTCTCGGCCGAGAGCACCGCGCTGCCGAGGTCCATGAGCACGACGACGCCGTCACCGGAGTCGGCCTGCCCGACCGCGTCGGCCACCGCGGCGGCGTCGGTGCCGAGCCCGCCGTCCTCGGTGCCCGCGGCGACCGCGATCGCCAGCTCCCGCCCGGGCAGCATCTGCCGCGCGAGCTCGACCGCGGCGTCGGCCAGCGCCCGGCTGTGCGAGACGACGACGAGGCCGACGCTCACGAGCGTCCCAGGGTCGCCGCGGCGGCCTCGACCAGCAGCGCCGTCGACGTCGCCCCCGGGTCCTGGTGCCCGGCGCTGCGCTCGCCGAGGTAGCTGGCCCGGCCCTTGCGGGCGACCATCGGCACGGTCGCGTCCCGGCCCTGCGCCGCCGCGTCCGCCGCCGCGGCGAGCGCGTCGGCCAGCGGCTTGCCCGCCTCCACCGCGGCGTCGAGGGCGTCGCAGGCCGGGCCGAGCGCGTCGACCATCGTCTTGTCGCCGGGCTCGGCCCTGCCCCGGGCGACCACGCCGTCCAGGCCCGCGCGCAGCGCCCGCGCGAAGGCGGCGTCGTCGAGGTCGCCGTCGCCGGCCGCGCCGGCCATCCGCAGGAACAGCGTGCCGAACAGCGGGCCGCTGGCCCCGCCGACCTTGCTCACCAGGGTGGCGCCGGTCTTCTTGAGCAGCGCCGCGGCGTCGGCCGGCGGCGACTCGTCCAGCGTGGCGACGACGGCGGTCATGCCACGGTCCATGTTGGCGCCGTGGTCGGCGTCGCCGATGGCCGCGTCGAGCGCGGTCAGCCGGTCCCGCTGCTCGTGCACGGACTCCGCGAACCGGCGCAGCCAGGCGGTGAGGTCCTCCGTGCCCACCGCCATGCTCAGGCCCCCCACCGCAGGCCCGGGGTGACCACCGGCGCGTCCCACAGCCGCAGCATCTCGTCGTCGGCCTGCAGGAGGGTGACCGAGCAGCCGGCCATCTCCAGGCTGGTCATGTACGGCCCGACCAGCGACCGGGCGATCCCGATCCCCGCCTTCTCCAGGATCGCGGCCACCTCGGCGTAGACCACGTACAGCTCGATGAGCGGGGTGCCGCCCATGCCGTTGACGAAGCAGATGACGCCGTCGGTGTACCTCCGGTCGGCGAGGATCGGCTCGACCAGCATCGCGGCGACCTCGCGGGCGGGAGCCAGCGGCACCCGGCGCCGGCCGGGCTCGCCGTGGATGCCGATGCCGATCTCCATCTCGTCCTCGCCGAGGGAGAAGGTCGGCGTCCCGGCGGCGGGCACGGTGCAGGAGGTGAGCGCCATGCCCATGCTGCGGCCGGCGTCGTCGACCCGCTTGGCCAGGTCGGCCACCTCGATCAGCGGCCGGCCCTCCTCGGCGGCGGCGCCGACGATCTTCTCCAGCAGCACCGTGGTGCCCACGCCGCGGCGGCCGGCGGTGTAGAGGCTGTCGGTGACGGCGACGTCGTCGTCGACGACGACGGTGGCCACCTCGATGCCGCTCTCGGCGGCGACCAGCTCGGCGGCCATCTCGAAGTTCATGACGTCGCCGGTGTAGTTCTTCACGATGTGCAGCACGCCGGCGCCGCTGTAGACGCCCGCGGTGGCCGCCTGCATCTGGTCGGGCACCGGCGAGGTGAAGACCTCCCCGGCGCAGGCGGCGTCGAGCATGCCGCGGCCGACGAAGCCGCCGTGCATGGGCTCGTGGCCGGAGCCGCCGCCCGAGACGATGCCGACCTTGCCCTGCACGGGCGCGTCGCGGCGGAACACCACCCGGTTCTCGTGGTCGACCCGGAGCAGGTCCGGGTGCGCCAGCTCCATGCCGCGGAGGGCGTCGGAGACGACGTCGGACGGGTCGTTGATGAGCTTCTTCATCGTGCACCTGACCTCGGGGAGTCGAGCAGGGACCGTCCCGGAGGCTAGGGCTCATGTGATCCGCGGCACAACGAGGCGGTGCCCCCGGGTGCAGGACGGAGCCTGCACCCGGGGGCACCGTGAGGACGGGTCAGCCCCGGCCGGTGACGCGCGCGGCGGCCTGCTGGATCTGCCCGTAGTCGCCGTAGCGGGCGCCGACGACGTAGCCGGTGCCCAGGCCGGCCCCGAGCGAGGTGAGGCGGGCGACGCGCCTGCCCCGCTTCCGGATGCGGTGGCCGACCTCGGCGACCTCCTCGGGCACCGCCTCGACCGCGCCACCGACCCTGGCGGCCGCGCGGAGGGCGGCCTGCCCGATCTCGGCGCCGGCCTCGGTGGCCCGGGAGACCACCGTGGACGTGAGCTCCGGGAGGGCGTCGAGGGCCTGCTTCGCGGCCTCCGCACCGACGCTGGCGCCGGTCTGCAGCGCGTGGCCCGTGGTGGCCAGCAGGGGAGCGGCCGCCGCGGCGCCGGTCCGGGTCACCTCGCCGACGCGCTGGGCGGCGGTCGCCAGGACGGGCCCGGCCGCGGACACGCCGCCGCGGGCGGCCTCGCCGACACCGCGGGCGGCCTCGCTGACGAGGTGCGCGGCGTTGGCCACGGCGGGTCCGGCCGCGGACGCGCCGCCGCGGGCGGCCTCCCGCACCGACGAGGCGGCGTCGGTGACCACCGGGACGGCCGCGGCCACGAGGTGCTCCACCCGCGCCCGTCCGGCCGCCGGCACCGCCCGGGCCTGCCGGGCGGCCTTCCGCCCGGTCCGCCGGGCGGCCTTGCCCCCGCGGCGGGCGCGGCGGGACACCGTGGCGGCCGGCTGCCGGCGCCGCCGCAGCACCGCGAACAGCAGGCCGCCGAGCGCCAGCAGCGCGGCGAGCCCGCCCGCGGCCCCGCCGGCGCGGGCGGCCAGCGACCGGCCCCGGGGCTCGTCGGCGCGGCCGAAGTCCTCGTCGCCGGGCTGGGCCACCGGTGGCGGGGGCGGGAGCTCCTCGTCGGCGTCCGGGGTGGGCAGGGGCGCCACCTCCTCGCCGGACACCGCCACGGCGGTGGTCGCCGGCGGCTCCGCGTCGGGCGCCGGCAGCAGGGTCTCGGAGGTCTCGGTGCTCGCCTCGATGCCGTAGTGCCGGTACAGCGCGGACTCCTGCTCGGTGGTCAGCTCGCGGCTGTCGCCGAAGCGCGGGGCGCCGTCGACCAGCCCGCGGTCGACCACCACCTGCACCCGGTCGCCCTCGCCGGTGGCGTCGAACAGCGGGACGACGACGGTCGTGCCGGCCATGTCCGCGTACAGCCACTCCGGCCGGCCGGTTCCCTCGTCGGCGAGCAGGTGCGTCACCGTGCCGATCTCCGCGCCGTGCCGGTCGACCACCGTCCTGCCGACCCAGTCGACAACTGAGTCCCGTTCGGGCAGTGCCATGGTCGCCTCCCCACTTCTCGGGGCCGGGCCGGGGTGGCCCGGCGCTGCCGTCCGGGCGGCCCTACCCCGCTGGTCGCGGCCCCACCCGTGCCGATCACGGGAGGTCGTGGAGGCCGCCCGGACCTCAGCGGACGCCCTCCACCGGCTCGGGGGACGGCGCGCCGACGCCGTGGCGGGCGAGGAAGTCCAGGGCGGCGCCGGCCACCTCCGCCCAGCCGGAGTCGGCGCCGAGGGAGTGGCCGCGGTCGGGGAAGGTGAGCAGCTCGGTGACGCCGGTGCCGTGCCGACGCTGGATGCGGTACGCGGCGCGGACGCCGGCGGCCGGCACGGTGCGGTCCAGCCCGGCGGCCACGAGCAGCACCGGCCCGCGCTCCCGCTGGGTCTCGACGGCGGCCTCGCTGCGCGGCGTGAACGCGGCGGACCCCGCCTGGAACAGCGGCCGCGCGGGGGAGGGGATCGCGTACGCGTCCCAGAGGCGGTCGGCCTCCTCGCGCGGCACCGCGCTGGCGAAGCCGCGCGCCCAGCTGTCCCGCGTGTGCGCCCAGGTGCCCCTCCGCAGACCGGGGCGCGAGAGCACCGGCCAGGCCGTGCGCAACTGCGCCGGCGGCAGCACCAGGTTGCCGCGGAACTGCGCGGGCGAGAGCGCCACGCAGGCGCGGGTCAGGCCCATCCCGTGCAGCTTCTGCGCGACCAGCCCGCCGAACGAGTGGCCCACCACCACCGGCGCCGCGGGCAGCCCCGCGATGACGTCGGCGTGGTGCTGCGTGACGTCGCCGATGCCCACGCCGGCGACCGCCCCGGGGTGCGCCCGCGCCTCCTCGGCGGTGGCCGGCTCGCCCGGCCAGCCCGGCGCGACCGGGTCGTAGCCGCGGGCGGCGAACAGCTCCAGCCACGGCGCCCAGCTGCTCGCGTGCAGCCAGAGGCCGTGCACGAAGACGACGGGGACGGGGGCGGCAGCGGTCACGGCGGTCCTCCGGGAGCGGGGTGCGGCCACCCGACCGGGCCGCGGACGCCGCGGACGCTAGGGGCGCACCCGCGGCCGCGGCTGTGCCCTGCGTGACCGGTGCCGGACCCAGGCTGCCGAGCCCGCCCGGGGCGACGGCCTTCCCCCGCCTCCCGCTCCCGGCCAGGATCGGCCCAGGCGACGACGCCGACCTGCCCGCCGACCCGCTGCCGACCCTGGAGGCCCCGTGGCCACCCTCGTCGACACCGACGCCCTCGCCGCCGCCGACCGCCGTCCCGCCCGGGTGGCCGACCTGCTCGAGGCGACGATGTCCTCGCGGATCCGCTTCCCCGACCCCTCGGCGCCCGCCCGTGCCCGCCTCGACGGCTGGGACCTGGCGGGTGTCTCGGTGCTGCGGCTGGACCTGACCGGCGAGGTGACCCTGCTGCGCACCGCCCGCCACGCGCGCGCCGACCCGGAGCCGGTGCTCTCCCTCGCCGTGCAGGAGACCGGCACCGCCCGGCAGGAGCAGTTCGGCTCCCGCCGGCTGGTGGCCGCCGGCGAGCTGTCGTTCAGCGAGGTGTCGTCGCCCTACGAGTACGCCTGGTCCGGGCGGGGCGTGTGCCGGGCGCTGCGCATCCCGGCCGCCTCCCTCGGCCTGCCGATCGACACCGTCCGGCGGGCCCTGCCGGTCGCCGCGCGCAGCCCCCTCCACGGCCTGGTGCGCGCGCACGTCACCCGGCTGACCCGCGACGTCGCGCTGCTGGCCGCCGAGCCGCTGGTGCACTCGCTGGCGTCGGCGACGGTCGACCTGGCCCGCGCGCTGCTGGCCTCGGCCGCCGACGGCGCCCGCGGTGCCGACGACGTGCTCGGCGAGACACTGCCGGCCCGGGTGCGCGGCTACGTGCGCCGGCACCTGACCGAGCCGGACCTGGACGCCGAGCGCATCGCGCGGGCGCACGCGGTGTCGGTGCGGCAGCTGTACCGGATCTGCGCCGCGGCCGGGTTCAGCCTCGAGCAGGAGGTCATCGGGCAGCGGCTGGAGGGCGCCCGGGCCGAGCTGGCCCGGCCGGGCGACCGCTCGATCGCCGCGGTCGCCCGGCGCTGGGGCTTCACCGACGCCTCCTACTTCGCCCGCCGGTTCCGGGCGGGGTACGGCGTCAGCCCGCGGGAGTGGCGGGACCGCTCACGGGCGGGGGTCGCCGCCGGCTGACCGCGAGCCGGTGCGCCGGCGCCGCACCCCGGGCGCCGGAACGGGGCGCGGGCGCACCCGCTCAGCCGTCGCGGCCGACGACGGCGGAGACGAGCAGCAGCTTGACCAGCCAGTCGCCGGCGTGGATGGCGGCCTGCTGCCAGGGCACCTTCTCGTGGACGACCGAGCCGGTGAGCAGCACCAGCGGGAACGCCGCCCACAGCCCGGCGCCGAGCGTGAGCGCCGCGCGCGGACCGCGGGCCGGTAGCCGGTCGGCGAGCACCGACACCGCGGCCGCGACCACCCCGCTGCGCGCCAGCTCCACCGGCGTGACCGCCGCCGGGGAGGGGCCGGGCCGCGCGTAGGCCTCGTCGAGGCGGGCCAGCCGCTCGCCGAAGGCCGTGTACCAGGCCGAGCTCGCCACGAACGCGGCCGCGGACGCGACCGCGACCCGCCCCGGCGACACCGCGCTCACCGGGTCCCGATCCGCTGGAGCAGGTGCACCTCGACCTCGTCGCCGGCCTGCTTGCCGATGGCCCGCCGGATCGCCGCGGCCACCGGCAGCTCGTGCGTGCCGAACACCCGCACCGACTCCGGCCACACCGGGTAGGTCCACCCGCCGGGGGCCGGGCTCCTCCGCAGGGTCGCCCTGAACCGCTCGTCCACCGTCCGCCTCCTCGCCGTGGGGTGCAGGGGAGACCGCCGCCGGCCCCCGCACTCATCGCTCAGCCGCTGCGGGTGGTCAGCAGCGACACCTCGGCGACGTTCGTCGTCGGCGGCAGGGTGAGGGTGAACAGCACGGTCCGCGCGACGTCCTCGGGGAGCAGCGCGGTCCCGCCGTCGGCCGCGGCGGCGGGGGACACCCAGCCGACGGCGACGTGCCGCACCCGCACCAGGGTGCCGCCGAGCTCCAGCCGCAGCGTGCGGGCGAGCTGGGCGGCGCCGGCGGCCGTGGCGGCGTGCACGGCGAACGCCGGCACCAGCTCCGACGCCGCCGCCGACCCGACCAGCACCAGGTCGGCGGCGGCGTCGTTGGCCGCCGCGGTCAGCAGGTCGTCGAGGAACGCGCGCGCCGCCAGCACCGCGTCGCCGGCACCCTGCTCGATGACCTCCGCCCACCGCTCGGCCGGTGACAGCCCGAACGGGCCCCCGCCGACGCCGCCCAGCACGGCCACCACCAGGTCGACGCCGCCCAGCCGCTCGCGCACGCCGTCGGCGGCCGCGAGCACCTCCCGCGCGGAGGCCACCTGCTCGACCACCGCTCCCGCCGCGGTCAGCTCGGTGACCACCGCGTCGGCGATCAGCGGGAGCCCGATGACGACGGCGCGGCGGCCGGCGACCGGCCGCACCCTCCCCGGCGCGGTCACGCCACCGGCTCCGCGTCGGCGGTCTCGCGCACCGCCGGCGAGCGCACCGGCAGCGCGTCCTCGGCCGGCGCGTCCGCCGGGGCGGCCGCCCGCACCCGCGACCGCCCGGCGGTCTGCTCCAGCGCCGTCCGCATCGGCCCGACGTCGAGCGGACCGTCGTAGAGCTGGCCGTTGACGAAGAAGCGCGGCGGCTCGTCCAGGCCCATCGCGCGGGCGTCGTCGTCGTCCTCGCGGACGCGCGCGGCGTGCGCGCCGGAGGCGACGGCGTCGTCGACCCGGGCGAGGTTCAGCCCGGCGTCGACGGCGCAGCGCCGGATCGCCCGGTCGTCCAGGCGCCCGGCCCGGGCGGCCAGCGCGTCGTGCATCGGCCAGAACCGGGACTGGGCGTCGGCGGCCTCGGCCGCCTCGGCGGCACGGGCCGACACCGGGTCGTCGGTGAGCAGGTGGCGGTAGACGAAGACCAGGTCGTCACCGAGGACCTGCCGCAGCTCGTCGACCACCTCGGCGGTGCGCCCGGCGTTGGTGAACACGAACGAGGCGTGGACGACGAGCTCCATCGGCGCGCCGACGCGGCCGCGGACGTGGTCGCGCGTGGCGCTCACCGGCCGGGCCAGCCGCTGCCGGCCGGGCAGCCGGGACCGGTCCACCGCCCGGACGACGGCGACCGAGCCCAGCGCCAGCAGCGCGGCGAGGACCGACGCGGCCAACACGCCGATCCGGGCCTGCGCGGCCAGCGCCTCGTCGTCGAGGGCCAGGTCGATGATGAACAGCGAGATCGTGAAGCCGATCCCGCTGAGCACGCCGGCGGCGAACACGTGCCGCGGGAACAGCCCCGAGGGCAGCCGGCCGATCCCGAGCCGGACGGCGGCCAGCGACGCGGTGGTCACGCCCACCACCTTGCCGACGACGAGCCCGATGACGACCGCCCAGGTCAGGCCGGAGGTCGCGGCGGCGGACAGCGTCTCGGCGCTGAGCACGACGCCGGCGTTGGCCAGCGCGAACACCGGGACGACGGCGAGGTTGACCCACGGCCGGAACAGCCGCTGCCCGCGCTCGTTCACCGACACCGACCGGGTCAGGCTGAGCACCGCGCGGTGCGCCCCGCTGGAGGTCGGCGTCCGCCCGTAGTCCCGGGCCGCGGCCTCGGCGGCGTCGACCTCCTCCGCGCTGGGCGGGTACACCGGCAGCAGCAGGCCGATCGCGACGCCGGCCACCGTCGGGTGCACGCCGGACGCGAGCACGCCCAGCCAGACCGGCACCGCGACGAGCAGGTAGGCCCCGCCGCGCCACACCCGCATCCGCCGCAGCCAGACCACCGCGACCAGCCCGACGGCGGCCACCGCCAGCGGCAGGATCGTGAGGTCCTCGGTGTAGGCGACGGCGATGACGGCCAGCGCGCCGACGTCGTCGACCACCGACAGCGCGAGCACGAACGCGCGCAGGTTGACCGGCACCGCCCGGCCCACGACCGCCAGCAGGCCGAGCACGAACGCGGTGTCGGTGGAGATCACCACGCCCCAGGCGGCGCGCGCCTCGCCGGGCTGGTCGTTGAGCCCGGTCACCGCGAGGAAGACCAGGGCGGGCACGACCAGGCCGGCCAGCGCGGCGACGACCGGGATGCGGATGCGGCGGGTGTCGCGGAACTCGCCGAGCACCAGGTCCCGCTTGACCTCGAGGCTGATCAGGCAGAAGAACAGCGCCATCAGCGCGTCGTTGACCCAGTGCCGCAGGTCCATCTCGAGGACCGTGTCGCCCAGGCTGACGGCGAACGACGTGTGCCAGGTCTCCTCGTAGGTCGAGCCCGGCGCGTTGGCCCACACCAGCGCCACCAGCGTCGCGACCAGCAGCACGGCGGCGGCCGCCGCGTCGGAGTCGGCGAGCCGGAGCACGCGCCCGAGCGCCGAGGGCCGCTCCAGCTCGCCCCGCGGGGTGCCCCTCACCGGACCCCCGTCCCGCGCCGCGTGGGCAGGTAGGGGTCCTGGCGGGTGGGCAGCACGAGCAGCTCGGCGACGTTGACCCGCGGCGGCAGGCCGGCGCCGAACAGCACGGTGCGGGCGACGTCGTCGGGGTCCATCGGGACGACGACCTCGCGGTGCTCGGCCCAGCCGCGCGCGGTGCCGTCGTGGCTGATCTCGGAGCCGAGGTCGGTGTCGGTGAGGCCGGGGGCGACGACGTGCACGCGCACGCCGCGGCGGCCGTACTCGGCGCGCAGCGCCCGGGCCAGCTGGGCGACCGCGGCCTCCACGGCCGAGTAGACGGCGTAGCCGGGGAAGCGCACCTGGCCGGCGAGCGCGCCGATGAGGAACAGGTCGGCCGGGCGGCCGGTCCCGGCGGTGGCCAGCAGGTCGCGGGCGAAGGTCTGCGCGGTCCGGAGGATGCCGCCGAGGTTGACGTCGATCATCTCGATCCACTCGGCGGGCACGCCGTCCTCGAACGGCGCGCCGGTGAGCACACCGGCACCGGCCACGACCAGGTCGGCCGGGCCGAACCGGTCGTGCAGGGCGTCGAGGGCGTCGGCGAGGTCGAGCCCGTCGGAGACGTCGGCGGCGACGGTGAGGGTGCGGGCGGGGTCGGTGGTGCTGTCGGCGACGGCCTGCAGGCGGTCACCGCGGCGGCCCAGGAGCGCGACGCGGCAGCCGGCGGCCACCAGCGAGCGGGCGGTCGCGGCGCCGATGCCGCTGCTGGCGCCGGTGACGACGGCGACCCTGCCGTCGAGCGCGCCCGGGGCCGGCCGGAGGGCCGGGGAGGGTGAGGACACGGTTCCCCTCTCGGAGGTCAGCGGGGGACCCGCCGATCATGCCGTCCCGGGGGCGTCCCGGTCGATGCGCGCGGCGAGGCCGCGCAGCCGGCCGGGCACGGACGTCACCAGTCGCCGTCCGGCGGGGTGAACTGGCTGACGGTGAGCTCGGCTCCCTGCGGGTCGCGCAGCAGGGCGGTGCGGGTCCAGGTGCCCTCGGCGGTACGCAGCACGGTGGCGCCGAGCCGCTCGGCGGTGGCCGCGCACGCGTCCCGGTCGGCGACGGTGACCACGACGTGCCAGTGCGGCGGCTCGTCGGCGGTGACCAGCAGGCCGCCGATGACGTCGGCGAAGCCGGGCGGCGCGGACGCCTGCCGCTCGCGGATGCCCGGGTCGACGGTCGCGGCCAGGTGGTCGCCGTAGCCGGGGACCTGCAGCATCGTGCCGGCGTCCTGCGCCATGTCGACGTCCCGCCAGCCGAACAGCGGCCGGTAGAAGGCCATCGCCGCCGCGCGGTCGGGGGTGTGCAGGTCCGAGAAGTTCCAGGTGCCCGGCACGTTGGTGAGCTGGGCGCCCGGGCGCCGGCGGGCCTGCCACAGCCGGAACGCCGCCCCCTGCGGGTCCAGGCAGGTCGCCGTCCGCCCGCCCGGCCCGGCGTCCTCGGGGCCGGAGAGCACCGTGCCGCCCAGCCCGGGCACCGCGGCGGCGGTCGCGTCGGCGTCGTCGACCGCGACGTAGGTGTTCCAGGCCGGCGGGCCGTCGCCCGGCGCGACGGCGGCGACGTCCCGCCCGTCCAGCGTCGCGACGAGGTAGGAGCCGGGCGCGCCGGGCGGCACCGCCTCGGTGAACTCCCAGCCGAGGAGGGCGCCGTAGAAGGCGGCCGCGGCGGCCGGGTCGGGCTGCTCGGTGTCGATCCAGCAGGTCACGCCGTGCGGGTAGGTGCGGATCACGAGGGCCTCCCGATCGGGGTGGCGCGGAGCGTAGCGGCGGCCGGGGACGGTCCCGGTGCTCCGCGACCGCCGTCAGCGCCCGGCCATCGCCTCGCGGACCTCGCGCAGGCTCGGGTTGGTCAGGTACCGGCCGCCGACGACGACGGTGGGGGAGACCTCCCAGCCCTCGGGGTGGTGCGCGCGGACCGCGGCGGCGCCCTCCGGGTCGTCGGTGAACCGCACCGCGCGGTGGGGGAGGCGGGTGGCGGCCATCTTCGCCCGCAGCTTGGTGCTGTAGGGGCACCCCGGCTTGTAGTAGACGGTCACGGCCTCGTCGGTCTGCGTCACGGCGGCCTCCGGTGTCGGACGGAGCGGGTCCCCGTGCCGGTCACGGTCGCAGGGTGGCGGTCCGCGCGGCAACGGGGTTCCCGGGTGGGACGGGAGTCGTGGACCCGTGTCGCGGGCGGCGCGGCACGTCCCCGCGGGCGGGTGCGGAGGCGGCATCGACGAGGCCGAGGCGGCATGGGTCCGGTCGTCGGCCCGCCGATGAGTCCGGGGACCCGGAGCGGTCAGGACGGGCATGACCGCCCAGGATCTCCCGACCTCGTTCACCGCGACCATCGAGAAGGACGGCGCCTTCGCCACCTACCTCACCGTCCCCGGCTCGGCCGAGCTGTTCGGCACCCGCAAGGCGGTCAAGGTGGGCGGCACGATCGACGGCCACCCGTTCACCGCCACCTGTATGCCGTCGGGGGAGGGACCGCACTGGTTGCCGCTGCGCAAGGCGCTGTGCCGGGCGATCGGCAAGGACGCGGCGGGCCAGGAGGTGTCGGTCCACCTGCAGGAGCGGTTCACCTGAGCTCGGTCGTGCTCTGCCCCCGATGGTGGGCAGAGCACTAGCGAGCGGAGGGTCCCACCTGGGCCGTGAGCTCCCGGGCCTCCGCGTCGGCGAGCAGCACCTCGGGCAGGCCGGCCAGCGCGGTACGCATCGCGTCCGCGCCGCCGAACTGGAAGCCGAGCTGGGTGGCGTAGCAGGCGCAGGCGTCGGCCCGCCGGCCGAGGTCCTGCGGCAGCTCCAGCGGGGCCAGCCCGCCGGGCAGGTCGGGTCCGGGGACGGCGTCCGGGGCGCGCAGCACGTACGGCGAGTCACGCCACCACAGCACCGGCCGGCCGGTCCCCGCGACGGCGCGCAGCACCTGCAGGTGGTCGGCGTGCCCGCCCAGCGCCTGCGGGGCCAGCCACAGGTCGCCGGGCAGGCCGGTCAGCGCGGCCCGCACGTCCAGCCACACGTCGTCGTCCTCGTGCACGCCGGCGAACAGGTCCGCCGCGCTGCCGTAGCCGCGGTGCGGCGCCTCGGCCAGGTCCAGGTGCAGCGGCGCCGCGCCGAGCACGGCCATCGCGGCGGCGTCCTCGTCGCGGCGCAGGGCCATGTAGTCGACGTCGGCCGGCAGGCCCTTGTCCAGCTGGCAGGCCAGGGCGAAGCCGTCGGGGTCGGGCACGCTGCGGGTGAAACAGGTGACGACCGTGACCTCGTGCCCGGCGTCGGCCAGCGCGGCGAGCGTGCCGCCCACGGAGAACGCGGCGTCGTCGAGGTGCGGGCTGACCGCCGTCACCCTCACAGCAGGTGCGCCGCCGCGCGGAACCGGCAGGACGGGTCGACCGTCGGCGGCATCGTCCAGGCGTGCGACGGCGTCGTCCCGGCCACCGCGCGGTACACGTCGTCGATCGAGCGCGCGAGCACCGGCCACGAGTACAGCCGGCGCACCTCCTCCAGCGCCGTCGCCGCCAGCCGCTCCCGGAGCGCGCCGTCGGACAGCAGCCGGTCCAGCGCCGCCCGCAGCCCGGCGACGTCGCCCGGCGCGTGCAGCAGCCCGTTCTCCCCGTCGCGCAGGCAGTCCACGACGCCGACGCTGTCGGTGCTCACCGTGGGCAGCCCGCTGGCCATCGCCTCGAGCAGCGTGTTGGAGAACCCCTCGCTGTAGGTGGGGCTGACGAACACGTCGGCCGAGCGGTAGACCGCGGGCGCCTCGTCGGGCGGCACGTAGCCGAGGAACGTCGTCCGCCCGTCGGCGCACGCCCGCGCCTCGTCGAGGTCGGGGCCGATGCCGGAGACCACCAGGCGGACGCCGTCGGGCAGCGCCTCCAGCAGGTCGAGCACGCCCTTGCGGCGGTCGACCCGCCCGTGGAACAGCAGCACCGGCGGGTCCTGCAGCGCGCCCAGCGGCCGCTCCGCGGGCGTGAACCGGCGGGTGTCGGTGGCGCCCGGGACGATCGTGAACCGCGCCGGGTCGCTGCCGAGGTTGCCGACCACCTCGTCGCGGAAGCTGGCGCTGCCGATGAGCACCGCGGACGAGGCGTCGACGACCGTGCGCATCGCGTGCGCGTGCGTCTCGCAGCAGGTGCCCACCCAGTGCCCGTCGCCGCCCTGGATGCTCACCACCGCCGGCAGCCCGGTCTCGCGCGCGGCGGCCAGCACCGCCAGCCCCGGTGGGTAGCCGTACTGGGCGTGCAGCACGTCGAACGGGCGCTCGCGGTGCAGGCCGACGACGGTGCGCACGATCTCCTCGACGTCGCCCTCCCAGTCGGCCGGGACGACGGTCTCGCCGCGGCTGGGCAGCGCGTGCACCTCCACCCCGGCGGGGACGCGGTCGGGCGGGGGCGGGCCGCCGCCGTAGACGCGGGTGCCGGCCTCGTCGTCGCGGTACTGGCTGACCAGCACCACCTCGTGGCCGAGCGCGACCAGCTCCCGCAGCAGGTTCTCCGCGTAGACGCTCATCCCGCTGACGGCGGGCCAGTAGCGGCGGCTGACGAAGCAGGTCCTCATGCTCCCTCGGCCTCCCGGAGGGTGGCGATCGAGCGCGGCACCATCTCGTGGGCGCGGTGCCCGTCGCGGGACAGCTCCAGCGTCACCAGCCGGTCGAACGACGCCTCGCGCAGCGCGCGCAGCACCGCCGGCAGGTCGACGTCGCCCTCGTCCAGCGGCAGGTGGTCGTGCACGCCGCGGCGCATCCCCTCGACGGCGACCGTGCCCAGGTGCGGCGCGAACCGGGCCACCGCCTCCTCCGGCGCGTACGCCCCGGCGACGACGCAGTGCCCGGTGTCCAGAGCCAGCGTGATCCCCGGCGCCTCGGCGGCCAGCCGCGCCCAGCCGTCACAGTCCTCGACGAGCATCCCGGGCTCCGGCTCGACGGCGAGGGCGTAGGAGCGCCCGCCGTGGCTGTCGACCAGCGCGCGCACGCCGTCGGCGAACCAGCCCCACGCCTCGTCGCGGTCGACGCCCGGCTTCGGCACGCCGGCCCAGAAGCTCACCGCCTCCGCGCCCAGCACGTCGGCCAGGTCGCAGGCCAGCCGCAGGTACGCGAGCCGGCGCGCGCGGCCCTCGGCGGAGGCGGAGACGAACGTCGGCTCGTGCTTGGCCCGCGGGTCGAGCAGGAACCGGGCGCCGGTCTCCACGACCACGCCCAGGCCGAGCTCGTCGCAGCGCGCCCGCACCCGCTCCGCCCGGGCGAACGCGTCGTCAGCGAACGGGTCGAGGTGGACGACGTCGAGCGTGAGCGCCACCCCGGCGTAGCCGCAGTCGACGAGGAACGACAGCGCGTCCGACAGCCGGTGCGAGGTCAGCCCGTTGGTGTTGTAGGCGTACCGCAGGCTCACTGCGCGAGCACCTCCGCGACCACGTGCCGGCCCGGCTCGCGGTAGAGCGCATAGAGGGCGCCCACCCGCCGGCCGGCGCCGGCGCGGTCGAACCAGGCCGGCCCGCCCAGGCGCTCCTCGGCCGCGGCAGTCAGGTGCACCCGCGCCCAGCCGCCCGGGTCGGTCCCGACGGCCACGAGCGGGTCGTCGCGCTCCAGCAGCCGGCGCACGCCGCGCTCGCCGATCCGGCCGTAGGACATCGTCTCCACCTCCAGGCCGGTCACCAGCACCTTCGCCGCGACCGCGTCGCCGAGCGAGGGCTGCAGCTCCACCAGCACGTCGTGCCCGGCGTCCTGCACCGCGCCGGTGACGAAGCCATGCAGGTCCTCGCCGCGCCAGCTGGGCAGGTCGACCAGTGCCACCGTCGACCGCCGCGACAGCACGGTGTCCTGCAGCAGGTCGACCAGCGCGGCGGTGCCCATCCGGGTCCAGTCGAGCATCGCCTGCAGCGCGCGGTCCTCCTCGACCAGCCGCTCCGGCGGGTGCCCGGTGCGCCAGTGCTCCAGGTAGCCGGGCGGCGTCGCCGGCAGCACGACGTCGAACGGCCCGTGCATGAACGCCTTCCGGCTGCGCGCCGAGGCGAACTCGTGCAGCGCCTTGCGGACGGCGGTGTCCCGGTCCGGGTGCGCCGCCTCGCCGCACGCCGTGGCCATCACCGGCACCGGCTCCGAGCCGTCCCGCGAGCAGCCGACGGCGTAGACGTCGACGACGCCGAAGTCCGTCGAGGCGAGCTTCACCGTCACGTCGATGCCCGCGGCGTCGAGCCGGTCGAGCAGCGCCCGCGCGTCGGGGTCGGCGATCCCGTCGAGGTCGACGACGACGCCGCGGTCCATCGCGCGGAACGCCGTCGCGTTGCCGTCGCGCTGCAGCACCTCCAGCAGCGCGTGGGTGACCGCCCGGTCGGCGTCGAACGCCGCGCCCTGCCCGTTGGTGATCACCGTGGTCAGCCAGCCGCCGGGCGGCGGGGCGCCGGGCAGGTCGTCGGGCGCCGACGCCACCAGCTCGGCCGGCACCAGCACCCGCTCGCCGTCGCGCAGCCGGGTCGTCGGCAGCCACTGCAGCGGCCGGTCGTCGTCGTAGGCGCTGCCGGCCTCCAGGCACAGCTCGCGCGGGTCGGCGACCCGGTCGCGGCCGTGCCGGCGGGTCATCTCCGCGAACGAGCCCTCCTCGCGGGACACGCCCCGGTGCGCGCGCAGCGACAGGGCCATCTCCGCCATCTCGCCCATCGCGCCGGTGCGGGCCTCCTCGCGGGTGGCTCCGTAGCCGAGCCCGCTGCCGCCCGGGTGCAGTTCCGAGGGCGGCAGCACCGCCGAGTGGAGCGGCACGTCGAGGACGTCGATGCCCTCGATGGCGAAGTCCTCGACCGGGGCCGGGAAGCTGTCGCGGTACCGCTGCGACGGCGTGACGCCCACCGCCGTCACAGCTCGGCCAGCGGGACGGGCGCGGCGTCCGGCGGCCCGGACAGCAGCCGCTGCACGAGGTGGACGACGTGGTCGGTGGTGATCCCGGGGACCAGCTCGAACGGGGTCGCGACCACCTCGAAGTCGAGCTCCGCGACGACGGCGAGCATCTCCCGGAGCTCCCCGTGCGAGAGCGGGATCTGGGCGTGGAACGCCTTGTGCGCGCTCAACGCGACCGGGTCGCCGTCGGGGGAGAGGTCGACCTTCAGGGAGTCGCCGCAGAAGAGGATCCCGCGGCGGGAGTCGTGCAGCACCGAGTGCCCGGGGAAGTGGCCGCCGGTGCGGTGCAGCGTGAGGCCGGGCGCGAGCTGCAGGACGTCGTCGGCCGGCCAGGTGACCCGGAAGGCCTTGGTCCAGACCAGGTCGTGCACGTTGACGCAGACGACCCGCGGCTCGAGCTCCTGCTGCAGCTGCCACAGCGCGCCGTAGCCGTGCACGTGGGACGACGCCAGGACGGGGAACCCGCCCTTCTCCCCGGCCATGCGGCGCAGCTCGGCGAGCATGTCGGCGGTGTACCAGGGCGCGCACTCGAAGCCGACCAGGCCGATGTCGGTCTCGATCACCCAGCCGCGGCTGTCCAGCCCGAAGCGCGGCTCGGTGCCGAACTCGGTGACGCCGTCGACCGGCGCCGGCCGCCAGAAGCCGGTGACCAGCTCGTCGGCCTGCTTGTCGGTCACGAACTCGAAGCCGTGCTCGGGCAGCGCGTTGCGGACGTCGGCGCAGACCGGGCACACGGCCGGCCCGGGCGCCGGCCAGCGCTGCCAGTGCCCGCAGTTGGTGCAGGCGTAGGCGGGCAGGTCGGGCAGCAGGCCGCGGTAGGGGTTGGTGTCCACCTGGCTGGAGACGTGCCGCGCGCCAGTGCCGTCGGCGGCGGGGTCGGTGGCCCGGTCGATGGCGCCGGGGACGTCGGGCGAGCTCACGGTTTCCCTCCGGAGAGAGCGGTGAGGAGCAGGCGGTGCAGGGCGAGGTCGCGGGCGGGGTCGTACGGCCACCGCGCGCGGCCCGCGACCGCGTCGGTGAAGGCGGCGAACTGCGCGGTGAACGGGTCGCCGGACGGCGGGGTGTCGGCGAACGGCACGTCCACCGGTCCGGGGCGGTACAGCGTGAGCGAGCCTCCCGCCGTCTGGCCCATCGTGTCGACGGCGACCGCCGCGCCGCGGGTGCCGACCACCTCGAGCCGGCGGCGGGGGAGCGCGTCGGGGGTGTTGAACGCGACGTGCAGGCCGACCAGCACGCCGCCGTCGGTGGTCCCGGTGAGCAGCGCGCCGTCGTCGACGCCGTAGTCGTGCACCCGGGTCTGCACCAGCGCCGACAGCGACGTGACGTCCTGGCCGAGCAGCGTGCCGACCAGGTCGAGGCCGTGGGGGGCGAGGTCGATCGCGGCGCCGCCGCCGGCGCGGGCCGGGTCGACCCGCCAGTTGTCGTGCGGGCGGCCGTCGGGCGTCCAGTCCCCGGGCAGCCAGCAGCAGTAGACGATCCGCACCGCGGTGACCGTGCCGAGCTCGGGCACCAGCTCGCGCAGCCGCACGTGCGCGGGGTGCCAGCGCTGGTCGTAGGCGGTGCCGAGCAGCACGCCGGCCCGCGCGCACGCGTCGACCAGCGCCTGCGCGTCGCGGACGTCGGCGGCCAGCGGCTTCTCGCACAGCACGGCCTTGCCGGCCGCGGCCGCCGCCTCGACCAGCGCCCGGTGCCCGGCGTTGGGGACGGCGACGTAGACCGCGTCCAGGCCCGGGGTGGCGAGGAACTCCGCGAGGTCGGTGGTCCGCCGGGCGCCCTCCACCGGCATCCGGTCCATCGCGGCGGGGTCGAGGTCGTGCAGCGCCACCACCCGGGCGCCGTCGACGGCGAGCAGGCCGGGCAGCGCGTGGTCGCGGGCCACCCAGCCGCACCCGGCGACGCCCCACCCGACGCTCACGCCGTCCCCCGGCCGCGGGGCGGGCCGGGCGCTCACCACGCCTCCGGCAGGTCCACCAGCAGCCGGCGGCGGGCGGCGTCGGCGGGCAGCGGGTCGGGCCAGCGCGGCGGCAGGTAGCCCGAGCGGGGCCCGTACTCGACGGCGTAGCGCTCGTTCGGCCAGGTCAGCAGGCCGTCGCGGTAGAGCGGGTTGGGCGCCAGCGGCGGCAGCGGCTCGCCGAGGTCGGCCGGTGCGGAGGACAGCGGGTCCCCGGCCACCAGCGCCACCGCCTCGCTGGCGCGCAGGTCCGCGGGCGGCGCCGGCCGCGGCGGGCGGCCCTCGAGCAGCGAGCGGGTCAGCTCGTCGTCGTCGTAGAGCAGGTCGGTGGCGAGCACCCGCGCGTAGCCCTCCGGCGGCAGCGGCTCCCCGTGCGGGTCGGCGACGTGCGCGTGCCCGACGACGACGGTGCCGCCGTCCCCGGCCAGCGCGCGCATCGCCGCGGCCGCGGCCGGCTTGTCGCGGAGGAAGTAGAAGGCGTCGTGGCACATGACGTACGCGGGGGTGCCGACGGCCAGCGACGGCGCGGCGGTGAGGTCGGCGCACACGTAGCGCGCCGACGGGCAGACGAACCGCCGCGCCAGCCACAGCTTGGCCCACACGACGTCGACGCCGAGCAGGTCCCGCACCCCGCGGCGGGCCAGCTCGCGCAGGTGCGCGCCGATCCCGCAGGCGACGTCGACCACCGGCCGGTCCCCGGGCCAGTGCGCCTGCAGCAGCGCCAGCCCGGCCAGGTGGGTCGGGTCCGACCAGCGGTGCGCGAAGTAGTCGGCGACCCGGCCCATGCCGAGCAGGGCCATCGCCTCGCGCAGCGTGCGCGCGAAGGGCACCAGCGCCAGCTGCTCCGGCGGGGGCGGCGGCGCGGTCCACCAGTCGTCGGCGTCCGCGAGCAGCAGCACCCGCGCCCGGTCGGTCTCCCCGGCGGCCACCAGCCCGGCGACCTCCGCGCGCAGGTCGTCCCGGCCCGCGCGGGCGAACGGGATCCCGTCGACGACGGGAGCATCGACCGCGAGAGTCACAGCCCGGCCGCCGCCAGGACGTCGAGGTGGTAGGCCTGCACCGGCCCGGCGTGCACGAGCTCGAGGTCGTCCAGCGCCTGCGCGGCCGTGAACGCCGCCGCCCGGGCGTGGTGGTGCACCTGCAGCACCCGGTCGAGGACGTCGGCGGCGTGGAAGGCCCGCGCCTCGGGCACGTCGGCGCCCGGCCGCAGCGCCAGCACCCCGCGCACCCGGTCCGCCAGCGCGTCTGGCAGCGCGCCCAGCTCGCGCTCCTCGAGCGTGGCCACGACCCGCTCCAGCGCGTCGCCGAGCAGCACCTCGCCGGCGAACCCGGCGTCGGGCAGGACGACGTTGTGCAGGTGGTGGGCCAGGCCCAGCAGGAACGGCGCGACCGGGTCGGCGCCGACCACCGGCGCCACCAGCACCCCGTAGACGGCGACGGTCAGGCAGTGGTCGCCGTGGCTCTCCGGCGGCTCCACCACGATCCGCGGCCTGCTGGGCGCGGTCGCGCCCGCGCGCGGCTGGGCGTTGAGCGTCCCGGCCAGCGCGGGCGTCGCCGTCGGCGCCGGCAGCGGGCCGAGCGCGGCGCGCAGCCGGTCCCGCAGCCCGGCGTCGAGCGGGCCGGCCACCTCGTCGAAGCCGCGGCGCAGCACCGCGAGCGCCTCGTCGTCGGAGAGCCCGGCGGCGGTCAGCACGCCCGCGTCGATGCCGGCCAGCCGGGCGCGGGCGACCGCGGCCGCCGTCTCCGACTCCGCGACGTCGGCGACGTCCTCACCCGCCACCAGCCGCGCCCACGCCCGGGCGAAGGCCTGCTCGGCGAGCGAGCCGGGCGTGCCGGCGACGCGCACCCGCTTGGCGTCGCCGATCTCGGCCAGCAGCGGCCCCAGGCCGGCCAGCGCGGTGAGCGTCGCGGGGGTGTCGAGCGCGGTCACCGGGAGGTGGCGCCGGCGGCCAGCCAGTCGAGCAGCGTCGCCTCCTGAGTGTGGAACGCGTGCTCGGGGACGCTGCCGTCGGCGGTCATCGGGGCCTTGAAGAACCAGCCCAGCTGCCGCTGGATGCCGCCCTCGCCGCGCTGCTGCGCGAGGTCGGTGAGCCGGGCGAGCTCGATGGCCAGCGGGGCGGCGAGGATCGAGTCGCGGCACTGGAAGTCGACCTTGACCTGCATGCGCTGCCCGAGGAAGCCGACCAGGTCGATGGCGTCCCAGGCCTCCTTCTGGTCCCCGCGCGGCCGGTAGTAGTCGATCCGGACGACGTGGTCCTCGACCGGGTAGCCGAGGATCGAGTCCAGCACGCTGCCCTTGGTCTGCAGCTTGCTGCTGAGCGAGTCGGGGTCGTCGAGGGCCAGGCCGTCGCGGTTGCCGAGGATGTTGGTGGAGTACCAGCCCTCGACGGTGAGCGAGCGGGCGCGGAACGCCGGCGCGAGGACGGTCTTCACCATCGTCTGGCCGGTCTTGCCGTCCTTGCCGGCGACCGGGACGCCGCGGGCCTCGGCCAGGGCGACCAGCGCCGGGACGTCGGCGGCCAGCGACGGCGTGAAGTTGACGTAGCCGACGCCCTCGGCGATCGCGGCGTAGGCGTAGACCATCGCCGGGGTGATCGCCCGGTCGTCGGCGTCCAGCCCGGCCTCGAACGCCTCGACCGTCTGCAGCGCGGGCGCCGTCGGGTCGGGCCAGCGCTCGGTCGAGGCGAGGTTGACCAGCACCAGGCCGTCGAGGGACTCCTCCTCGCGGAACCGCCGCAGGTCGGCGCGGACCGCGTCGACCTGGTCGCGGCGGGTCTGGGCGAGCACCACGTTGCCGCCGGTGACGTTGCGGCAGAAGTCGGCGTCGCCGGCCGCGGGCCACGGGGTCCGCGCCGACAGGGCCGGCCCGACCTGCTCCAGCTGCCGGGAGTCGAGGACCGCGTGCTGCTCGGCGGCCTTGCGCAGGTCCGAGCCGTCGAGGTCCCAGCCGCGGACGACGAGGGCGTCGTAGCCGACCAGGCCCGTCGTCTCCTCGACCGGGCCGCCGGCCACCTCCAGCCCGGCGAGCGGCAGCCCGTCGGTGCCCGCGGCCCCGATCCGGAGCAGCTCCAGCCCGGCGACGGCGGTCGTGGCGACCGCCCCTCCGAGTCCGACCACAGCGACGCCGACGCGACGGGACCCTTGCGACACCACGACCTCCGCGACTCCTGTCGGTGGACCCGCTCCACCTGAGGCCGACCCTGGCACAGCGGTTGTGCCCTCGCTTGGTGAGAACGAGATTCTCGTGTTCGACCTGGTTGCGCACGGCGTGTCCTGGACGCGGGGACCACGATGGGGGTCAGGACCCGAGCCCGGAGGTGCCGCCGTGACCGTGCCGTACGCCGACGAACCCCGCGCCGCGATGGTCGTCCCGCGCTTCGCCGTCCGTCAGCGGATCACCGTGATGGTCAACCGCTACGAGGTCCGCGCCGTCGGGCCGGACGGCACCGAGGGCGAGCTGCTGGCCATGGCGCAGCAGAAGCGGCTCAAGCTCAAGGAGGAGGTGGTCTTCACCGCCGACGAGGAGCGCACCCGGCCGGTCTTCTCCTTCCGCGCCCGCCAGCGCCTCGACGTGCACGCCGAGCACGACGTCCTCGACGAGCAGGGCCGCCCGCTCGGCACGTTCAGCAAGCGGTTCGGCGCCAGCCTGCTGCGCTCGACCTGGGACCTGTCTGTGCCGGGACTGACCGCCGTCGGCCGGGAGCGGCGGCCGGTGATCGCCGTGCTGCGGCGGGTGTGGGAGCTCATCCCCTGGCTCGGCGACGTCTGGGTGCCGTTCGTCTTCCACTTCGACTTCGTCGACACCGCCACCGGCCGGCCGGTGCTGGTCGTCGAGCGGCGGAAGTCGATCCGCGACCGCTACGACGTCACCGTCCCCGACCCCCGGCTGGACTTCCGCGTCGCCGCCGCCATGGCCGTGGCCCTCGACGCGCTGCAGTCGCGATGACCGATCCCCTCGACGACATCTGCGACGACTTCTGCGACGACTTCGACGGCGACGACCTCGACCGCGACGTCTGGGTCCCGCACTACCTGCCGCAGTGGAGCTCCCGCGCGGCGACGGCGGCCTGCTACGAGGTCCGCGACTCCTGCCTGCGGCTGCACCTGCCCGACCACACCCCGCTGTGGTGCCCCGACGACCACCCGCCGCTGCGGGTCTCGGGCATCCAGTCCGGCGTCTTCTCCGGGCCGGTCGGCAGCACGGTCGGGCAGCAGCCGGTGCGGCCCGGAGCGGTCGTCCGCGAGGAGCAGCCGGCGCACTGGGGCTGGACGCCGCGGTACGGGCGGCTGGAGATGCGCGCCCGCGCCACCGTGACGCCGCGGTCGATGGTCGCCTGGTGGCTGGTCGGGCTGGAGGACGTGCCCGAACGCTCGGGCGAGCTGTGCGTGGTGGAGGTGTTCGGCGACGCCGTCGACCCGGTCGAGGGCGCCGCCGTCGGGATGGGCACCCACCCGTTCCGCGACCCGCGGCTGGCCGAGGACTTCGCCGCGCCCCGACCCGGCATCGACGTCGCCGACTGGCACACCTACGCCGTCGACTGGCGGCCCGACGGCGCGGCGTTCTCCGTGGACGGGCGGGTGGTGCGCGAGGTCGCGGTGACCCCGGACTACCCGCTGCAGTCGATGGTCGCCGTCTTCGACTTCCCGGAGAAGGCGGTGCCGGGGGAGCCCTACGTCGTCCCCGAGCTCGTCGTCGACCGGTTCCGGGGGAGCCGGGAAACCGGGTGACCGCGCCCGGTCGCGCCGCTACCGTCGCCCGCCGTGTCCAGCCGCACCTACCGCGTCGTCGTGCGCGGCGTCTTCGACGGTCTCGACGACGGCCGCCGTGCCTGGCTGCGCGAGCGCGCCGCCGGGCACGACCTGTTCGTCTCCGCCTTCACCGAGGAGGGGACGACGACCTACGACGACCGCCTCGCCGCCTTCAGCCACCGCGTCGTCGTGCGGGTCGAGCCCGGTCCCGGCGAGGAGGCCGAGGCGTGCACGGCCGGGGAGCTCTCGGCGCTGCGGTGGCTCGAGGACGCGGGCCTGGGCTGGCGGCGGCTGCGCTCGACGGCCACCTGCACCGACGACGTGCGGATCCGCCGCCGCTGACTCAGGCCGGCAGCGGGAAGACCAGCAGCGAGCTCGACGCCGTCGCGACCACCTTGCCGGCGGCGTCGGTGACCTGCCCCTCGGCGAAGGCGACCCGCCGGCCGGGCTTGACCACCGTGCCGACGGCGGTCAGCGGCCCGCTGGCCTGGGTGACCGCCCGCAGGTAGGTCACCTTCAGCTCGATCGAGGTGTAGCCGACGCCGTGCGGCAGCGTGGTGTGCACCGCGCAGCCGGCGACGGAGTCCAGCAGCGTGCAGACCAGCCCGCCGTGCACGACGCCGATCGGGTTGTAGACCGACTCGTCGACGGCGCAGGCGAACTCGACCCGGCCCTCCTCGACGGCAACCAGGTCCATCTGCAGCAGCTGGGCGATCGGGGGCGGCGGCAGCACACCGTCGCGCACCGCCTCCAGCGTCTCCAGCCCCGAGCGCTCCCGGCCGCCGGCCGCGGTGACCAGCGGGTCGAACCAGGTGACCGTCCGGGAGCGCGGCTCACCCCACCCGGCCGGTGCGCCGGTGGCCGGGTCGGTCCCGGTGCGGGCCTCAGTGCTCATGCGTCTCGTCCGCCGGCAGCCCGGACAGCGCGCGGCCGGCCGGTGTCAGCACCCGCTCGACCCGCGAGGCGTTGACCGGCTCGCCGCAGGTGCGGCACACCCACTCGGCGTCGACGGTGTGCTCCTCGTGCCCGGCCGGTGCGTGGGTCAGCCGCACCGGCGGCTCCTCGGCGGCCCAGCGGTCGCCCCACTGCAGCAGCGCCTGCAGCACCGGCAGCAGGTCGCGGCCGGAGGCGGTGAGGTGGTAGCCCGACCGGGGCGGCGAGTCGCTGTACCGCCGGCGCTCGAGCACGCCGGCGGCGACCAGCGCGTTGAGCCGCGCCGTCAACCGGTCCCGGGGCGCCCCCGTGCCGCGGGCGATGTCACTGAAGCGGTGGTTGCCCAGCGAGACCTCCCGGACCACCAGCAGCGACCACCGCTCGCCGACCAGTTCCAGGGCGGCGGCGATGGTGCACGGGCGGCCGGGCAGGTCCGCGAGGTCGTAGAGCGCGGTCACGCCGTCAGTTTGCACCTCGAACCGACCCGGCGCCACCGTCCGGCCCCGGGAACCCCGACGGGCGGGGACCCGTGAGGGGTCCCCGCCCGTCGGCGGTCGTCAGGGTGCCGGGTTCAGCTCTTGGGACGCGCGCCGGCGCGCAGGGCGCCCAGCAGGTCGTGGTTGAGCCGGGAGATGTTCTCCATCGAGATGCCCTTGGGGCAGCTCGCCGAGCACTCGCCGATGTTGGTGCAGCCGCCGAAGCCCTCGAGGTCCTGCTGGTGGACCATGTTGATCACCCGGTCGTTCCGCTCGGGCTGACCCTGCGGCAGCAGCCCCAGGTGCGTGACCTTCGAGGCCGTGAACAGCATCGACGAGGCGTTCGGGCAGGCCGCCACGCAGGCGCCGCAGCCGATGCAGGTGGCGGCGTCGAAGGCGGCGTCGGAGTCCTTCTTGGCGACCAGGATCGAGTGCGCCTCGGGGGCGGTGCCGGTCGGGGCGCTGATGTAGCCGCCCGACTGGATGATCCGGTCGAACGCCGACCGGTCGACGGCGAGGTCCTTGATGACCGGGAACGCCGTCGCCCGCCACGGCTCGACGTCGATCGTGTCGCCGTCCTTGAACGACCGCATGTGCAGCTGGCAGGTGGTGGTCTGCGGGTGGTTCTCGAACAGGCCGTTGCCGTGCGCGCGGCCGTTGATCATGACGCCGCACGACCCGCAGATGCCCTCGCGGCAGTCGTGGTCGAAGGAGACCGGGTCCTCGCCGTTCAGGATGAGCTGCTCGTTGAGGACGTCGAGCATCTCGAGGAACGACATGTCCGGGGAGACGTCGGTGACCTCGTAGGTCACCATCTGCCCCTTCTCCGCCGCACTCCGCTGACGCCAGACACGCAGCTTGAGGTTCATTACTTGTAGCTCCGCTGGGCGAGGTGGACGTACTCGAACTCGAGGTCCTCCTTGTGGAGGACCGGCGGGACGCCCTCGGGCGTCCACTCCCAGGCCGCGACGTAGGCGAAGTTCTCGTCGTCGCGCAGGGCCTCCCCGTCGGGGGTCTGGCTCTCGGCCCGGAAGTGACCACCGCAGCTCTCGTTGCGGTGCAGTGCGTCGACGCACATCAGCTCGGCGAGCTCGATGAAGTCGGCGACGCGGCCGGCGTGCTCCAGGCTCTGGTTGAAGCGCCCGGCCTCGCCGGGGACCTTCACGTTGGTCCAGAACTCCTGCCGGATCTCGGGGATCCGGTCGAGCGCCTTGCGCAGGCTCTCCTCCGACCGCTCCATGCCGCACAGGTCGAACATCAGCCGGCCGAGCTCGCGGTGGAAGGAGGCGGTGGTCCGGTTGCCGTTGATCGACAGCAGCTTCTCGGTCTGCGCGCGGACGCCCTCGAGCGCCTCGACCGCGGCCGGGTGCTGCGGGTCGACCTTGTCGAACGGGCCGGAGGCCAGGTAGTCGTTGATCGTGTTCGGCAGCACGAAGTAGCCGTCGGCCAGGCCCTGCATGAGGGCGCTGGCGCCGAGCCGGTTCGCGCCGTGGTCGGAGAAGTTGGCCTCACCGATCACGAACAGGCCGGGGACGTTCGACTGCAGGTCGTAGTCGACCCACAGACCGCCCATCGTGTAGTGCACGGCCGGGTAGATCCGCATGGGGACCTCGTAGGGGTCCTCACCCGTGATCTGGGCGTACATGTCGAAGAGGTTGCCGTACTTGGCCTCGATGGCCGGCCGGCCCAGCCGCTGCATGGCCTCGGCGAAGTCGAGGTACACGCCCAGGCCGTTGGGGCCGACGCCGCGGCCCTCGTCGCAGACGTTCTTGGCCTGCCGCGACGCGATGTCGCGGGGGACCAGGTTGCCGAACGAGGGGTAGATCCGCTCGAGGTAGTAGTCGCGCTCGTCCTCGGGGATCTGCCGCGGGTCGCGGGTGTCGCCGCGCTCCTTGGGCACCCACACGCGGCCGTCGTTGCGCAGCGACTCGCTCATCAGCGTGAGCTTCGACTGGTACTCGCCGTGCACCGGGATGCAGGTCGGGTGGATCTGCGTGTAGCAGGGGTTGGCGAACAGCGCGCCCCGCTTGTGCGCCCGCCAGATCGCCGTGGCGTTGGAACCCTTGGCGTTCGTGGACAGGTAGAAGACGTTGCTGTAGCCACCGGTGGCGAGCACGACGGCGTCGGCGAAGTGCGTGCTGATCTCGCCGGTGATCAGGTCGCGGGCCACGATGCCGCGGGCCCGGCCGTCGACGACGATCAGGTCGAGCATCTCGGTGCGCGGGAACTGCTCGACGGTGCCGGCCGCCATCTGCCGCTCGAGGGCCTGGTAGGCGCCGTACAGCAGCTGCTGGCCCGTCTGGCCGCGGGCGTAGAACGTCCGCGACACCTGGGTGCCGCCGAAGGAGCGGTTGTCGAGCAGGCCGCCGTACTCGCGGGCGAAGGGCACGCCCTGCGCCACGCACTGGTCGATGATGTTGACGCTGACCTCGGCCAGCCGGTGCACGTTGTCCTCGCGGGCGCGGAAGTCGCCGCCCTTGACCGTGTCGTAGAACAGCCGGTGCACCGAGTCGCCGTCGTTGCGGTAGTTCTTGGCGGCGTTGATGCCGCCCTGCGCGGCGACGCTGTGCGCGCGGCGCGGGCTGTCCTGGTACCAGAACGACTTCACCTTGTAGCCGGCCTCGCCGAGCGTGGCGGCGGCCGAGCCGCCGGCCAGGCCGGTGCCGACGACGATGACGGTCAGCTTGCGGCGGTTGGCCGGGTTGACCAGCTTCGCCCGGAAGCGGCGCTCGCTCCAGCGCTCGCCGATCGGGACGTCCCGAGGGGCCTTGGTGTCGGCGATCGGGTCGCCGACGGTGAACAGGTCGAGGGCCATGGGGAGTGCTCCTACTCGATGATGCCGACGAGGACGCTGAGCGGCGGGATCAGGAACCCGGCGGTCAGGACGACGGCGAAGACGGTGGCGAACGCGTTGACCGTCCGCTCGCGCGTCCTGTTGCTCTGGCCCAGCGTCTGGGTGGCACTCCAGATGCCGTGCCGCAGGTGGAATCCCAGAGCCAGCAGCGCGACGACGTAGACCAGGGTGACGAACGGGTTGGAGAACCCGGCGATCGCGCGGTCGTAGGGCGTGGAGTCGTGGCCCTCGGGGTTCGCGACCCCGAGCGTGAGGTCGAGGATGTGGTAGACGATGAACAGCGCCAGGATCACGCCGCCCCAGCGCATGGTGCGCGAGGCGTAGCTCTGGGCCACCGCCTTGCGGGCCACGTACTGGGTGGGCCGGGCGCGCTTGGCCTGCCGCCACAGGGAGATCGCGGCCCAGATGTGTGCGACCACGGCCGCCAGCAGGACGACGCGGATGATCCACAGCACCGTCTGGCCCGGGACGGCCGGCTCGCCGATGCGGCGGATCCACTCCGAGTAGCCGTTGAAGGTCTCCGCGCCGGCGAAGAGCTTGAGGTTCCCCACCATGTGGGCGACCAGGTACAGGACCAGGATGATCCCGCTGACCGCCATCACGGCCTTCTTCGCGACCGAGCTGGTCTTCGCGACCTTCGGGGTCCTGCGCTGGCCCGAGTTCGTCACCGTCACCACGGCACCAAAGTTAGGCTCCATGCCCCGGTGTCGGCCATGTGAACACGACGTGACTCACCTCTCGTAAGGGAACCCTCAGCGCTGGTCAGGACGTTGGTGTCGGCCTGCCGGGGCGTGGGAGCGTGTCGGCACACCCACCCCGATCGGAGGAGGACGCGTGGCAGGACCGACCAGGGGCTTCCTCGGCCGCAGCCGGCGCGAACGCGACCCGCGGCTGCCCCCCGGCCAGTACGACGTCGGCCGCGACTGGCCCGTGCTGACCGCCGAGCCCACCCCGCGCATCGCGCCGGAGACCTGGAGCATCACCGTCGACGGCCGGGTGGAGAACCCGACCACCTGGACCTGGGACGACGTCCACCGGCTCCCGGCCTCGGACTACCGCGGCGACATCCACTGCGTCACCACGTGGTCCAAGTTCGACACGCACTTCGCCGGCGTCAGCGTGGACACCCTGCTGGAGGCCGCCCGTCCCACCGCCGACGCGCACTTCGTGATCGCGACGTCCAAGACCGGCTACACCACCAACCTGCCCCTCGAGGACGTCACCGGCGGCAGGGCGTGGATCGTCTGGGAGTTCGACGGGAAGCCGCTGCCGATCGAGCACGGCGGCCCGGTGCGGCTGCTCGTGCCGCACCTCTACTTCTGGAAGAGCGCCAAGTGGGTCACCCGGCTGACCCTCCTGCAGCGCGACCAGCAGGGGTTCTGGGAGCAGAACGGCTACCACGACCGCGGCGACCCGTGGCGCGAGCAGCGGTACCAGGGTGACTGAGGGAGGACCTCGTCCCGAGGCCGACGGGCAACCTGCAGCGGGGCCGACCGATCCCCCGCCCCGCCTGCGGCGGCGGGCACCGGCCGGGGGCTGGCGCACGGCGACCGTCCGCGAGGTCGACCGCCCCACCCCGCGCACCGTCCGGCTGCGGCTGGAGGTGCCCGACCGCGTCGACCACCTGGCCGGGCAGCACTACGTCGTCCGGCTCACCGCCGAGGACGGCTACCGGGCCCAGCGGTCCTACTCGCTGGCGTCGGCGCCGGGGGACCCGCTGCTCGAGCTGCTGGTCGAGCGGCTCGACGACGGCGAGGTGTCCACCTACCTCGCCGACGTCGTCGAGGTCGGTGACGAGCTGGAGGTCCGCGGGCCGATCGGCGGCTGGTTCGTCTGGGAGGGCGACGGGCCGGCGCTGCTCGTGGGCGGGGGCACCGGCGTCGTCCCGTTCGTGTCGATGCTGCGCACCGCGCGCGAGCTGGGCCGCGAGGACCTGCTGCGGGTCGCCGTCTCCACCCGCACGCTGGCCGAGCTGCCGTACGCCGACGAGCTGCGGGCGGCCGGGGCGCTGGTGGTCACCACCCGGGAGCCGTCGGGGATCCGCCCCGCCGGCCGGCTGACCGCCGCGGACCTCGTGCCGCTGTGGGAGCCGGGCCAGACCGCCTACGTCTGCGGGTCCACGCCGTTCGCCGAGGCGGCCGGCCGGCTGCTGGTCGGCCTGGGCGTGCCGGAGCCGGACGTGCGGGTGGAGCGCTTCGGCCCCAGCGGCTCGTCGGGCTGAGGTCCCGCGGGCTCAGCGGCGGGAGCGCAGCCAGGAGCCCAGGGCCACGCCGGCCAGCGCCCAGAACGCGCCGGCGCCCACGCCGGCGAGCACGATCCAGAACGGGACGCGCATCTCGTCCTCGTCGGAGCGCCGGGTCGGGACGGGGCCGGGAGCGTCGGTCATGACGCCGAGCCTGGCCCCGCGGGTGCACCGGGGTCCAGGGGCCGGGCGGTCCGTGACGTGCGTCGCGGACGAGAATCGGGGCATGCCGAGCGCCGTGCCGTCTGCCGTGGCCACCGCCGTCGAGGACGTCGACCCGCAGCTGCGCGAGGCCCTGCTGGCCTGCTGGACCGACGTCTCCAACGCCGGCGGCGCGGTCGGCTTCGTCCCCCCGGTCAGCCGGGACGACGTCGCCCCCGTGCTCGACTCCCTGCTCGAGCGGGTGGCGCAGGGCCGCGAGCGGGTGGTGGTGCTGCGCGCGGACGGCGAGCTCGCCGGCTGGGCGGTGCTGTCGCTGTCGGTCAGCCCGCTGCGCCGGCACTGGGCCACCGTGCTGCGGGTGCAGGTCCACCCGGCCCGGCAGGGGCAGGGGCTGGGCCGGGCGCTCATGAGCGGGGTGCACGACGCCGCCCGCGACCTCGGGCTGGAGATGCTGCACCTCACCGTGCGCGGCGGCTACGGCATCGAGGGCTTCTACCAGGGGCTCGGCTACCGCGAGTTCGGCCGGATGCCCGGCGCGATCCGGCTCGCCCCCGGCGACGACCGCGAGGAGATCCACCTCTACGTGGAGCTGTGACCCGCCGCGGGGTCGGCGCCGTCGACGGTGCCGCGGGTCGACAGCACCGCCAGGCGGGCGAACAGCTCCTCGGCGTACCAGCGCTCCTGCGCCGTCCGCCGGACCACCGCGGCGTGCTCGGGGCGGTCGTAGGCGAAGGCGTTCAGCGCCGCCGCGGAGTCCCAGACGCTGAAGGTGCCCTGCAGGCCCAGCGGCGCCTCGCCGATGCCGACGGCCATGCGCAGCCCCGGCGCCCGGTGCAGGTCCGCCGACACCGGCGGCACCGCGGACCAGAACCGGGCCGCCCGGCGCAGCACCAGCCGCGCCCGGGTCACCGCGGCCACCGGCCCGTCCCAGCGCTGCGGCCGCGGCCGGCCGAACGGCTCGCGGCCCGACCACAGCCCGCGCGCCGCCAGCGGGCGCAGCCGCGCCGACCACTCCTCCTCGGCGATCCGCCGCCAGCTCGCGGCGACGGGGGAGTCGTCGAGGGCGTCCGCGGCGGCGTCGTCGTCCCAGACCGCCAGCAGGCCCCAGCGGCGGGGGTCGGCGTCGCGGGCGGTGAACGTCCGCCCGTCGCCGGTGCCCAGCAGCTTGGCGAACCGCAGCCCCGGCAGGCGCGCGAGCGCCGGGCGGACGGAGGCCATCCGCAGCACCGCCCGCGGCACGGCGCGGCCGGGGACACCCCACAGGTGCAGGGTCACCGGTCCGGGCTCGGATGGACGCACGCGGCCGAGGGTAGGTGCGCACGGTGACCGACCAGCGGCGGATCCAGCTCGGCGACACCGACGCGCCCGCGGAGGACGAGGTCGTCCAGGCCTTCGACCGGGTGGTCAGCCAGGGCGCGCAGCGGCTGCACCGCACCTGGCGGGAGGTGCTCACCACCGGGCTCGCCGGCGGCCTGGAGGTCGCGATCGGCGTCCTCGCGCTGCTCGCGGTCTACGCGGAGACCGGCAGCCACCTGCTGGCCGGGCTGGCGTTCTCGATCGGGTTCATCGCCCTCCTGCTGGCCCGCAGCGAGCTGTTCACCGAGGGCTTCCTGCTGCCGGTGACCGCCGTCGTCGCCGGCCGGGCGAGCTGGTCGCAGCTGGGGAAGCTGTGGGCCGGGACGCTGGTGGGCAACCTCGTCGGCGGGTGGCTGGCGATGTGGGTGGTGGTGCACGGCTTCCCGCAGCTGGGGCCCACCGTCGTCGAGTCGGCGCGGCACTTCGTCGAGTCCCCGCTGGACCTGCGCGCGGTGTGCCTGGCCTTCCTCGGCGGCGTCGGCATCACGCTCATGACCCGCATGCAGAACGGCACCTCCGCCGACGGCGCCAAGATCGTCGCCGCGGTCGCCGGCGCGTTCGTCCTGGCCGGGCTGCAGCTGTTCCACTCGATCCTGGACTCGCTGCTGGCCTTCGGCGCGATCCACACCGGCACCGCGCCGTTCGGCTACGGCGAATGGCTGGCCTGGTTCTGGTACGTCACGTTGCTCAACATGGCCGGCGGGCTGATCGTGGTCACCCTCCTGCGGCTGGTGCGCAGCAAGGAGCTGATCCAGCGGGAACGCGCCGCGGCCGCCCGGGACTAGCCTGCCGGGCTCCCCGGCCTCCGGTCGCCACACTGTCCGCGTGATCGAGGTCGACGGGCTGACCAAGCACTACCGGACGCGGGTCGCGGTCGACGACGTCGGCTTCACCGTGCACCCGGGCCGGGTGACCGGCTTCCTCGGCCCGAACGGCTCGGGCAAGACGACGACGATGCGCTGCGTGCTCGGCCTGACCCGGCCCACCGCCGGGACGGCGACGGTGCTCGGCGTGCCCTACCGCGACCTCGACGTGCCCATGCGGCGGGTCGGCGCGCTGGTGGACCCGCGGGCGCGCCATCCCGGCCGCACCGCGTACGCGCACCTGCTCGCGCTGGCGCAGGGCAACGGCCTGCCCGCCTCCCGGGTGGACGACGTCGTCGAGCTGGTCGGCCTCGGCGCGGTGGCGCACGAGCGGGTGCGCGGCTTCTCGCTGGGGATGGGCCAGCGCCTCGGCATCGCCGCGGCGCTGCTGGGCGACCCCGAGGTGCTGCTGCTCGACGAGCCGGTCAACGGCCTGGACCCGGAGGGCATCCGCTGGGTGCGCGGCCTGCTGCGCGACCTCGCCGACGAGGGCCGCACGGTGCTGGTGTCCAGCCACCTGATGAGCGAGATGGAGGACACCGCCGACCACCTGGTCGTGCTCGGCCGCGGCCGGCTGCTCGCCGACGTCCCGATGGCCGACCTCCTCGGCCGGCACGCCGCGGTGCGCGTGCGCAGCCCGCAGGCGCCGCTGCTGGCCGCCGCGCTGCGCCGGGCCGGGGCCGGGGTGGCGCTGGAGACCGACGGCGCGCTGCGGGTGGAGGGCCTCGCCCCGGCCGCGGTGGGCGACGTCGCCTTCGCCGCGCGGGTGCCGGTGCACGAGCTGACCCCGGTGGTCGCCTCGCTGGAGGCGGCCTACCTGGAGCTGACCGGCGAGGACGTCGAGTACCGGGCGGGTGCGGCGTGAGGGTCGGCCTGACGGCGGTGCTGCGCGCCGAGTGGACCAAGCTGCGGACGCTGCGCTCCACCTGGTGGTGCAGCGCCGTCTACCTGCTCGTCGTCGGCGCGTTCGGGTGGCTGGCCGCGGCCACCACGCCGACGGCGCCGGACCCGGACGCCGCGGTCGGCGTCGCGCTGATCGGGTTCGCCTTCGGCCAGGTGGTGCTCGTCGTCCTCGGGGTGCTCGCGGTCACCGCCGACCTGGGCAGCGGGATGGCGCTGTCCTCGCTGGTCGCCGTGCCGCGCCGCACCCGGCTGCTGGTGGCCAAGACGGCCGTCGTCGCGGCGTGGGCGGCGCTGCTCACCGCGCTGCTGGTGGCCGCGTGCGCCCTGGCCGCGCGGACGCTGGTCGCGGTGCCCGGCGGCGTGCCCCTCGACGACCCGGACGTGCTGCGGTCGGCCGGCCTGCAGGTGGCCGGCGCGGTGCTGGTGACGGTGCTCGCCGCCGGGCTCGGGGCGGTGCTGCGCTCGACCGCCGGCGCGCTCGGGCTGGGCGTCGCGCTGGTGTTCGTCGCCCCGCCCGCGCTGGCGCTGGCCGGCGGGCGGACCGCCGAGCTGCTGTCGCAGGCGCTGCCGGCGCTGCGGGTGGGCGGGGAGCCCTTCCTCGCCGTCCCGACGAGCTGGCAGGTGGGCCTGGCGGTGTCGGCGGCGTGGGCGGTCGCCGCCTGGGTGCTGGGCGCGGGCGTGGTCGAGCGCCGCGACGCCTAGCGCCGCGCGGTCTGGCGCCCGAGCCGGCCACCCGGCAGCATCCCGGCAGCCGCGCGACCCCGAGGAGCCCGCGATGCCCGTCCCCGCCACCGTCGAGGAGTACCTGGCGGCCCTGCCCGAGGAGGCCCGGACGGCGCTGGAGCAGGTGCGCGCCGCCGTGCTCCGCGGCATGCCCGGGGCCACCGAGACGATCCGCTACGGCATGCCGGCCGCCGTGCTCGGCGGCCGCTACGGCCTGCACTACGCCGCCTGGAAGCGGCACGCGGCGCTCTACCCGGTGCCCGTGTTCGACGGCGACCTGGAGGCCGAGGTCGCGCCGCACCGCTCGGGCAAGGACGCGGTGCACCTGCCCTACCGCCGCCCGGTGCCCGAGGACCTGGTCGAGCGGGTGGCCGCGGCGGTGGCGGCCCGGCGCGCCTAGCGGGGACCGGACGCGACCGCGCGGAAGGCCACCGAGCGGAAGGCCTCGAAGACCGCCGGCGGCGCCGGCGAGGACCACATCTGGTTGGTCAGCAGGACCGCGGTGGTGCCGGTGACCGGGTCGGTCCACCAGGTGCTGCCCAGCCCGCCGTCCCAGCCGAAGGAGCCGGCGTGCCGGCCGCCGGGCTCGTCGGTGCGGCGGACGCCGAGGCCCAGGCCCCAGCCGCCGCCCTCGTCGTCGACCGGGCCGGCCTGCTCGGTGAGCATCGCCCGCACCGTCTGCTCGCGCAGCACCGGCTCCCCGCCGGCGAGCAGCACCCGGGCGAGGACGGCGAGGTCGTCGACGGTGGAGACCAGGCCGTCCCCGCCGTCGGGGAAGGGCGGCGGGGACGCCCACTGGCCGTCGGCGGGGTCGTACAGCTGCCGCCGGCCCCGCTCGTCCGGCGGCGTCCAGTGCGGGCCGAACCGGCCGCGGGCCGGCGCCGGCACGCCGAAGCCGGTGTCGGTCATCCCGAGCGGGACCAGCACCCGCTCGGCGAGCACCTCGGGCAGCGGCCGGCCGGCCGCGCGGGCCACGAGGACGCCGAGCACGCTCGCGCCGGTGTGGTAGAGCCAGCGCTCGCCGGGCTGGTGCGCCAGCGGGACGCCGGCCACCCGGCGCAGCCACTCGTCCGGCGGGGGAGCGGCCTGCGGTGCCGGCGGCCCGGCGGGCAGGCCCGCCTCGCCGAGCGCGGCGACGGTGGGGGTCGGCCACGGCGCGGTGAAGTCGATGCCCAGACCGAGCCGGAGGGTGAGGACGTCGCGCACCGTGACCGCCCGCCGCGCCTCGACCGTGCCCGCGCCCGCGTCGGCGGGGTCGGCGAGCACCCGCCGGCCGGCCAGCTCGGGCAGCAGCCGGTCCACCGGCTCGTCGAGGGCCAGCGTGCCGTCGTCGACGAGGGTGAGCGCGGCCGTGGCCACCACCGGCTTGGTCACCGAGGAGATGCGGAAGACGGTGTCCGGGGCGACCGGGTCGTCCCCGCCCGGGGTGTGGGTGCCTGCCGCGCCGCGGGCCACCTCGTCCCCGCGCCGCACCAGCCACGCGGCGCCCGGCACCGCCCCGGCCGCCACGGCGCCGGACACCACCTGCTCGATCTCCTCGGCCGGACCCATGCAGGGGTGACCGCCCGGGGAGCCCGGGCTCATCGGTCGCGGGCGGCCCGGCGCAGCGTCGCCCGGTAGCGGGCGGTGGCCAGCCGCTGCAGGGCCCAGCTCGCCGGCGGCACGAGGCGGGCGGCGGGCGAGGCCAGCCGGGAGAACACCCGGATCGAGGCGACGACGTCGCCGCCGGGGTCGAGCCGGACGGTGAAGCACTCCTCGCCGCTCTCGGGGTGGCCGGGCAGCGAGCCGTAGGCGAAGCCGCGCTCGTCGCCGGTCGTCGCCGCCCAGACGACCCGGCAGGGGATGTCGTAGCCCAGCCGCGGCAGCCCCGCGGTGAGGACGACGACGGTGCCGACCTCGCCGGGCGAGCCGGTCGCGCGCACCCGCAGGCCGGTGCTGCGCTGCGGCGCCCAGGTGAACACCGCCGCGGCGACCCGCTCGAACGCCGCGCGGCCGGAGCCGACGACCTCGGTCCACGTGCCGGTGCGGTAGCCGGCGGGGAGCTCGGCGGCGCGCGTGGCGCCGACCTCGGCGTAGGTGAGCGGCGCGTCGCGCAGGTCGGCGGGGGAGACGGCACGGAGGAGACCCATGGGCCGAGTCTGTGCGCCGTGCCACGGCGACGGGCGGTGGCCGGCGCCGCCGGCTCAGCGCACGCCGGCCAGGTGCCGGCCGGCCGCGTGCACGGGCGCGGCGTCGGACTCGCGGATGCCGTAGCGGGCGTAGAGCCGGCCCAGCGGCCCCGGCGCCCACCAGTTGGCCCGGCCCAGCAGCCGCATGGAGGCCGGGACCAGCAGGGTCCGCACCACCGTCGCGTCGACCACGATGGCGATGAGCATCGCCACGCCGATCATCTTGATCAGCACGACGCCGGAGACGGAGAACGCGCCGATCACCACGAGCAGCAGCAGCGCCGCGCTGGTGATGATCCCGCCGGTGCGCTGCAGCCCGGTGGCGACGGCGGTGGTGTTGTCGCCGGTCAGGTCGTACTGCTCGCGGATCCGGGACATGAGGAAGACCTCGTAGTCCATCGACAGCCCGAAGACGATGGCCAGCACCAGGATCGGTGAGGTGGCCTCGATGAACCCGGTCGGGGTGAAGTCCAGGACGCCGGAGAGGTTGCCGTCCTGGAAGATCCACACCAGCGCGCCGAAGGAGGCGCCCAGCGACAGGACGTTCACGAGCACGGCCTTGACCGGCAGCACGACCGACCCGAAGGCCAGGAACAGCAGGACGAACGACGTCACCGCCACCAGCAGCGCCATCCACGGCAGCAGCGCACCCAGGCTGTCCAGCAGGTCGGCGTACACCGCGCCGGTGCCGCCGACGAGGACCTCGGCGCCGTCCGGCGCGGGCACCTGCCGGACCGCGGCCACCAGGTCCCGGCCCTCGGCCCCCATCGCGTTCACGTCCGCGGCGACCACCACCCGTGCCGTGCTGCCGGCGACCTCGGCGACCGTGGCGCCGTCCACCCGTGGGACGGCCTCCACGGCGGCGACGTAGGACTGCAGCGCAGCGCTGCCCTCCGCCGTGTCGGCAGGAGCGGGGAGGGTGAGGACCGCCTCGACCGGACCGGACGGGCTCGGCGGGAAGTCCCGCTCGATCGTCTCGGCGACCACCCGGCTCTCCGCGCCCTCGGGCATGGCGCGCACGTCGATGCCGCCGAACTCCGCGCGCGTGAACGGCAGGGCCAGCGCGACGAGCAGCGCCCCCACGACCAGCGTGTACAGGACCGGACGGCGCATGACGCTGTGCGCGATGCGGTACCAGACCCCGTTCCGCTCGACGTCCGCGTGCGCCGGGCGCCGCCGTCGGCGCACCGGACGCCGCACCGACAGGGCGTCGACGCGGGGGCCGAGCACGGCCAGCAGCGCCGGCAGCAGGGTGAGCGCGGCGAGCATCGCGATGAATACGGCGCTCATCCCGCCGAAGCCCATCGACCGCAGGAACACCTGCGGGAAGATCAGCAGGCCCGCGAGTGAGACCGCCACGGTGGTGCCGGAGACGGCGACCGTGCGCCCGGCGGTCGCCATGGTCCGGGCGAGGGCGTCCTCCACCGTCGCCTGCCGGCGCACCTCCTCGCGGAACCGGCTGACCACGAACAGCCCGTAGTCGATGGCCAGCCCGAGGCCGAGCACGGTGACCACGTTGACCGCGAAGATCGACACGTCGGTGACCAGTCCGAAGGCGCGCAGGGCCGCGAACGAGCCGAGGATCGCGGTCACCCCGATCGCCAGGGGCAGGGCGGCCGCGGCGAGGCCACCGAAGACGACGACGAGCAGGACCGCCAGGACCGGCAGCGAGATGGTCTCGGCCGTCGCGATGTCCTCGCTCACCAGGACGTTCATGTCCCGGTTGAGGGTCACCTCGCCGCCGATCCGGGTGGTCAGCCCAGGGGCGGCCAGGTCGCCCTCGATGGCGTCGAGGACGTCCTCGCGCCCGTCCTCGTCGCCGCGCAGGCTGAGGACGGCGTAGGTGCTGCGCCGGTCCTCGCTCACCAGGGAGGCCGCGCCCGTGTCGAACCAGGACACCGTGCGCAGCACGTCGTCCTCGGGCAGGGCGCCGAGCGTGGAGGTGACCGCCTCGGCGTAGGCCGGGTCGTCGACCGTCGACGCGTCGCTGGAGTACAGGACGACGACGTCGGCCGCGCTGCGGCCCAGCTCGTGCTCGGCCACCTCGGCGGCCCGGGAACTCTCGCTGTCGGGGTCGAAGAACCCGCCGCCGGTCATCTGGCCGAAGACGCCGGTACCCCAGACGCCGGCGAAGGCGACGAACGCCACCGACAGCGCCAGGACCCACCGGCGCCTCCGGTACACGGCGCGACCCAGTGCCTCGAACACGGTCCCTCCCTCGTCCCGGTGGCCGGGCCGGTCACCCCTCGGCCGGCGGCGGCTCCGCGTCCGCCGAGGGTCGGGGGACGCGGGGGCGGGGGCCGTCGTCCCGGCGACACGGGCGCGGCTCGGGGTCCGGCGTGACACCGGACAGCCGGCACCGGGGGAGCACCCGCACCCGTCCCCGCCCGTCCACAGCGCGCTCCGCCCGTCGCCCCCGTGGTGCACCGGGAGCGTGTGACCGCCGTGCCCGTCCCCGTGCGGCCGCAGCATGACGGTCGGGTCCGCGTCGGGGAAGGCGGAGCGACGCGGGATCGTCGCCTCGACGCCCCGGCCGGGTCGGCGGCGGGGTCGCGGGGGCGCATGGTCCGCCTGCACGGGTGAGCGGTGTGTCGCGCAGGCCCTCGGGCGACACGGCCCGGAACGGGCCCGTGGTCGGGATCCGGACCGGCGTAGGTTGACCGGCACTGTGCTGCCCGCCGTCACCGCCACCCGCTACGTCACCCCGCTGCGCGAGGGGGGCTCGCTGCCCGGGCTCATGGAGGCCGACGACCTCGGCACCTACGTGGTCAAGTGGCGGGCCGCCGGCCAGGGCGTGCGGGTGCTGGTGGCGGAGGTGGTGTGCGGCGAGCTGGCCCGGGCGCTGGCGCTGCCGGTGCCGGCGCTGGTCACCGTCGACGTCGTCCCGGAGCTGGCCGTGGGCGAGCCCGACCCCGAGGTGCAGGAGCTGCTGCAGCGCTCGGCCGGGCGCAACCTGGGGCTGGACTACCTGCCCGGCGCCCTGGACTTCGAGGCCGGGGTGGGCGAGGTCGAGCCCGAGCTGGCCGGCCGGGTGCTGTGGTTCGACGCGCTGGTGGGCAACGTCGACCGGTCCTGGCGCAACCCCAACATGCTGTTCTGGCACGGCCGGCTGCAGCTGATCGACCACGGCGCCGCGCTCACCTTCCACCACTCGTGGGCGGGGGCGCCGGCCGCCGTCGCCCGCCCCTACGACGCCGCCCAGCACGCGCTGGTGGAGTGCTCGCCGGACCTGCGCGCCGCCGACGCCGACCTCGCGCCGCGGGTCACCCGGCCGCTGCTGGAGCGGGTGCTGGCACAGGTGCCCGACGACTGGCTCGAGGGACCGGAGCCCGGCGAGCCGCCGGCCGCCGTCCGGGAGCGCTACGCGTCCCAGCTGCTGGCCCGCCTGGCCGCCCGCGACGCGTGGCTGCCCGGCGTGGTGGCCGCGGCCGCCGCGGGCGCGGGGGCACGCCGCCGCTCGCCGCGCGGGGAGAACCGGCCGGCCTGGCTGGGCCCGCCCCCGCCGCCGGGGGTGACCCAGCGGTGAGCCGGGAGACCTTCGAGTACGCCGTCCTGCGGGTGGTGCCGCGGGTGGAGCGGGGCGAGGCGCTCAACGCCGGCGTCCTCGTCTACTGCCGGCAGCGCGACTACCTGGGCAGCCGGGTGCACCTCGACGTCGACCGGCTGCGGGCGCTGGACCCGACCGCCGACCCCGCCGCCATCGGCCGCGCGCTGCAGGCCGCCGCCGACGTGTGCGCCGCCGACCCCGCCGCCGGCGCCGCGGGCCGGGAGGCGCTGGGCTCGCGGTTCCGCTGGCTCACCGCGCCGCGCAGCACCGTCGTCCAGCCCGGCCCGGTGCACACCGGGCTCACCGAGGACCCCGACGCCGAGGCCGACCGGCTGCTGCGGCTGCTGGTGCTGCCGGTCGAGGACTGAGCCCCGTCCGGCGGGACGGGCCGGGACGGGGTCCTCCGCCTAGCCGGGCAGCAGCTCGTCGATGCGGCGGGCGAGCTCGAGGTCGAGCGCGCTCACCCCGTCCTCGGAGTGGCTGACGAGGGTGAGGTGCAGCGTCCGCCAGCGCAGGTCGACGTCGGGGTGGTGGTCCATCCCCTCGGCGACGTCGGCGATGGCGACGATCGCCTCCACCGCGGCGCGGAACGAGGACAGCTGCACGGTCCGGTGCAGGCCGGTGACGTCACCGGACCACAGCGGCAGCGCGCGCAGCCCGGCCGCGACCTCGTCGGGGGACAGGCGCGGCGGCCGGGGCACGTCGGGATGCTCCTACAGGTGCAGGCCGCACTCGGTCTTGCCGCGGCCGGCCCAGCGTCCGGCACGCGGGTCCTCGCCCGGAGCGACCGGGCGGGTGCACGGCGCGCAGCCGATCGAGGCGTACCCGATCTCCTGCAGCGGGTTGACCGGCACCTGGTGCTCGGCGATGTAGGCGTCGACGTCGTCCTGCGTCCAGGCGGCCAGCGGGTTGACCTTCACCATGCCCCGCTTGGCGTCCCAGTCGACGACCCTCGTGCCCGCGCGGGTGGCGGCCTCGTCGCGGCGGACGCCCGAGCCCCACGCGGCGTAGCCGGCCAGCGCGGTGGCCAGCGGCTGCACCTTGCGCAGCGAGCAGCACAGGTCCGGGTCGCGGTCGTGCAGCGCCGGGCCGTGCTCGGCGTCCTGCTCGGCCACCGTCTGCGGCGGCGTCACGTTCACGAGCGTGATGGGCAGGACGCTGCTGATCCAGTCCCGCGTGCCGATCGTCTCGGCGAAGTGGTAGCCGGTGTCGAGGAAGACCACGTTGACCCCCGGCACCGCCCGGGAGGCCAGGTGCGCGAGGAGCCCGTCGGCCATCGACGAGGTGACGGCGAAGTCGTCGCCGAAGGTCTCCCCGGCCCAGCGCAGCACGGCGAGGGCCTGCTCGACGGGGTCGGCGATGCCCTCGAAGCGGGCGTCGGCCTCGGCGGCGAGCTCCGGCGTGGGCCGGACGGCGGTCGTCATGCCTGCACTCCTGTCCCGGTGAGCCGGACGGTGAAGGTCCGCAGGCACGCGGCGCAGTGCCACTCGCCCCCGTCCCCGTGCGGGGTCAGCTCCTCGTCCCCGCAGTACGGGCAGTGGAACACGGGCAGCTGGCGCTGCCTTCCCGACGGGGACGGCTCCTCCTCGCTCACAGCAGCCAGGCCTCCTCGGCGCGGGCCACGTAGGCGGCGAACCGCTCGCCGGGCTCGCGCCGCTCCAGGTAGCCGCGCAGCACCCGCTCGCAGTAGTCCGCCGTCTCGGCCTTGGTGACCTTGTGGCCGCGGAACTTGCGGCCGAAGGCGGCGTCGACGCCGAGGTGGCCGCCCAGGTGCACCTGGAAGCCCTCGACCATCTCGCCGTTCCCGTCGCGGACCATCGAGCCCTTGAACCCGATGTCGGCGGTCTGGAAGCGGGCGCAGCTGTTCGGGCAGCCGTTGACGTTGATGCCGATCGGCTCGTCGAAGCCGGGCAGCCGCTTCTCCAGCTCGGCGTAGAGGTCCTGGGCGTGCTGCTTGGTCTCGACGATGGCGAGCTTGCAGAACTCCAGGCCGGTGCAGGCCATGGTGCCGCGGCGGAAGGCGCTCGGGCGCACCAGCAGGTCGTGCTCGGCGAGCGCGGCGACGAGGTCCTCCACGTGCTCGTCCGGCACGTCCAGGACGACCATCTTCTGCTGGGTCGTCGTCCGGATGCGGCCCGCGCCGTACTCGTCCGCGAGGTCGGCGATCCGGGTGAGCACCGTCCCGCTGATCCGGCCGGTGCGCAGCGCGAAGCCGACGGCGTTGCGGCCGTCCTTCTGCCGCGCGACGCCGACGTGGTCGCGGGACTCGTTCTTCGGCGGCGCGGCGGCGGGGCCGTCGGGCAGCGCGCGGTGCAGGTACTCGTCCTGCAGCACCTGCCGGAACCTCTCGGGACCCCAGTCGGCCATCAGGAACTTGATCCGGGCCCGGTTGCGCTGCCGGCGGTAGCCGTAGTCGCGGAAGACCGAGGTGCAGGCCGCCCACACCTCGGTGACCTCCTCGGGCCGCACGAACACGCCGACGCGCTGGGCGAACATCGGGTTGGTCGACAGGCCGCCGCCGACCCACAGGTCGTAGCCGGGCTCGCCGTCGGGACCGACGACGCCGACGAAGGACACGTCGTCGATCTCGGGCTCGGTGCAGTGGTCGACGCAGCCGGACATCGACGTCTTCCACTTGCGCGGCAGGTTGCTGAACGCGGGGTCGCCCACGTACCGGGCGACCGTCTGGGCCATGACGTCGGTGGCGTCGACGACCTCGTCCTCCAGGACGCCGGCCAGCGGGCAGTTGAGCATGCCGCGCGGGGTGTCGCCGCAGGCCTCGGTCGTGGTCATGCCGACCGCCTCGAGCCGGTCCCAGATCTCGGGGACGTCCTCGATGCGGATCCAGTGGTACTGGATGTTCTGCCGGTCGGTGACGTCGGCGACGTCCCGGCCGAACTCGGTGCTGATGGCGCCGAGGGTGCGCAGCTGCTCGCTGGTCAGCGCCCCGCCGTCGGTGCGCACCCGCATCATGAAGTAGGAGTCCTCGAGCTCCTCGGGCTCCAGCACGGCGGTCTTGCCGCCGGGGATGCCCGGGGCCCGCTGGGTGTAGAGGCCCATCCACCGCATCCGGCCGCGCAGGTCGCCGGGGTCGATGCCGTCGAAGCCGGTCCGCGAGTAGATGTCGAGGATCCGCTGACGGACCTCGAGCCCGTCGGAGTCCTTCTTCATCCGCTCGTTGGGGTTCAGCGGCTCCCGGTAGCCCAGCGCCCACTGACCCTGGCCACGCTGGGGCCGGTTGCTCGGACGGGGAGGTGCGGACACGGTGCACTTCTTCCTGCGCCGTCCGCGCCGGTCTGCACCCGCGCGGGAGGGCGCTGCCAGGTCGGGGTCGCGGCTGCGGGCCGCGGGGGAGGACTGGTGGTCAGCGCGGGGCGCGACAGACGGCGCTGCTGACGAGGGCGAGGTCGACGTGCAGACGCGCGACGAGGAGGCTGCCGCGGTCCGTCACGCCCCCCATGGTCGCACACGTCCGGCGCCGGCCGGTGTGAGCTCGGGCGGCGGCGTCCGCAGGGGCGTCGTCAGGGGGCCTCGTCAGGGGCCCCGTCGCCGAACGAGCGCCAGGCGCTCTCGACGGCGGCGAGCTCCGCCACGTACCCGGGCAGCTTCCCGGCGACGACGTCGGCGAGGGTGACCTCCTCCAGCACCCGCCGGTAGGCGGCGCGGGCGGCGACCCACACGCTGGCCAGCTCCTCGGCGGCGCCGGGGTAGCTGACGTCCTCGGGCCGCTGCCCGTGCACCTCCGCGAGGAAGCCCTGCTCCACCCGCATGACCCGGGCGATGGAGATCTCCGACGGCGGCAGCGCCAGCCGGTACCCGCCCTCGCGGCCCCGCTGGCTGGTGACCAGCCGGGCGTGCTGGAGGTCGCCGAGGATCCCCTGCAGGAAGCGCGAGGGGAGGCCCTGGTTGGTCGCGATCCGGTCGCAGGTCAGCGCGCCCGGCGCCGCGGCGGCCAGCTCGAGGGCCGCGCGGACGGCGTAGTCGACCCGGGCGGTGATGCGCACGGTGCTCCCTCCTGCGGGCCGGCTGCCGGGTCCCGCGGGCCCATCCTGCCCGGTCTGCGAGGGTGACGGCGTGTACCGGCTGCGCTTCACCACGGTCGTGGCGGCGCCGCTGACCGTCGCCTTCGACGTCGCCCGGGCCCTCGGCCGCCCCTGGCCGTTCCCGCTGGAGGAGGTCGAGTCGGTCCGCCCGGTGCGCGACCTGTACGCCGCGGGGCCGGGGCGGGGGTGGCGCAGCCTCACCCACGAGCGCCGGTTCACCGCGACCGGCGCCGGCACCGTCGTCGACGAGCAGGTCGACTGGGACACCGGCCTGCCCGGGGCGCTCGGCGGCCTGGTCGACCAGACCGTCCTGCGCCGGCGGGTGCTGCGGGCGATGCGCCGCCACCTGGACGGCTACGCCGCCGCGGCCGCGCTGCGCGCCCTCGACGTCGTCCAGGTGGTGGGCGCGGCCGTCGTCCGCGGGGACCGGGTGCTGGTCGCCCAGCGCGGGTCGGGGCCGCTCGCGGGGCTGTGGGAGTTCCCCGGCGGCAAGGTGGAGCCGGGGGAGGACGACGTCGCGGCGTTGGTGCGCGAGTGCGCCGAGGAGATGGGGGTCGTCGTGGCGCCCCAGGCGTTCCTCGGCGAGGTGCCGCTGGACGGCCGGGTGGCCGGCGGGGCGCCCGGCGCCTCGACGCTGCGGGTCTGGTGGGCCCGGCTGGCCTCCGGCGAGCCGGTCGCGCACGAGCACCGCGAGCTGCGCTGGGTGGGCGCCGCCGACCTCGACGGCCTGGACTGGATCGCCGCCGACCGCCCCCTGCTGCCCGCGGTCCGGGACCTGCTCGGCCGCCTCTGAACGCACCAGGGGCGCCGTCCCGTGCGGAACGGCGCCCCTGGTGCAGTCGTCCGGGCTCAGCCCTTGAAGACGTCCTTGACCTTCTCGCCGGCCTGCTTGAGGTTGCCGGCGGCCTTGTCGTTGGCGCCCTCGGCCTGCAGGTCGCGGTCGCCCGTGGCCTCGCCGACGCGCTCCTTGCCCTCGCCCGCCAGCTCCTGGGCCTTGTTCTGCAGCTTGTCGATGCCGCTCACGGTGGACTCCTCCCTCTCGGATGGCCGTGGAGTACCCGGGAGTAGGCTGAGCACACCCGGTTCGCCTGAACGGCGGAAGTCCTCCGGGGTGAGCGACTGCGGACCGCAAGCCCTGCGGTCCGCCCCCTCGTCGACCGCTGCTGTTGCACTGGTGTGACAGGAGTCGTGAGCCTCGGTCACAAATCGGTTGCGGACGTGGACGGTCCTCGTCGGGGGTGCCTAGGGTCGCCCACGGCGTACCGGCTCCGTTCCGCGGTGTTCACCCGGAGGACGCCGACGCCCGGCCAGTGCGCCCGGGTGCGCGGTGTCCCGGCACGCAGAGACCAGTCCGTTCCCCCCGCACGCGCGGGACGAGGGAGGCAACACACGTGAAGTTGAGCAAGCGCCGGTCGGCGCTCGTCGCCGTCGGCCTGTCCGGCGCCCTCCTGCTGTCCGCCTGCGGCGGCGGCAGCGACGACAGCGGCTCCGGCGACAGCGGCAGCGGCGGCGCGAGCGGTGGCACCTTCAGCGTCTACATCGGTGAGCCGGAGAACCCGCTCGTCCCGGGCAACACCACCGAGTCCGAGGGTGACCAGGTCGTCAACTCGCTGTGGACCGGCCTGGTGAAGTACGCCGAGGACGGCTCCGTCGAGTACTCGGGTGTCGCCGAGTCGATCGAGTCCGAGGACAACACCACCTGGACCGTCACGCTCAAGGACGGCTGGACCTTCCACGACGGGACCCCGGTCGACGCCGAGTCCTTCGTCAACGCGTGGAACTACACCGCCTACAGCCCCAACGCCCAGGGCGCCGCGTCCTACCTGTCGCGGATCGCGGGCTACGCCGACCTGCAGGCGCCGACCGACGACGCCGGCAACGTGACCGGTGAGCCGGCCGCCCAGCAGATGAGCGGCCTGCAGGTCGTCGACGACCGCACCTTCACGGTGACGCTGTCCGCGCCGTTCTCGAACTTCCCGGCGGTCGTGGGCTACAACTCCTTCTACCCGCTGCCGCAGGCGTTCTTCGACGACCCCGAGGCCTTCGGCACCAAGCCGATCGGCAACGGCCCGTTCAAGGCCGACGAGGAGTTCGTCCCGGGCCAGGGCATCACGCTGACCCGCTACGAGGACTACGCCGGCGACGACGCCGCGCAGGCCGACGGCATCGACTACGTCGTCTACGCCGACGTCAACACCGCCTACACCGACGTGCAGGCCGGCAACCTCGACATCGTCGACGTCATCCCGCCGGACGTCATCGAGTCGGCCCGGTCGGAGTTCGGCGACCGGTTCATCGAGACCGAGTCCTCGCAGATCACCTACCTCGGCTTCCCGACCTACGACGAGCGCTTCGCCGACCCGCGGGTCCGCCAGGCGATCTCCATGGCCGTCGACCGGGAGGCCATCTCGGAGGCGATCTTCCAGGGCACCCGCGCCCCGGCCGACTCGTTCATCCCGCCGGTCGTCGACGGCTACCGCGAGGGCAGCTGCACCTACTGCACCTTCGACCCGGACCAGGCCAACCAGCTGCTCGACGAGGCCGGTTTCGACCGCAGCCAGCCGGTCGACCTGTGGTTCAACTCCGGCGCCGGTCACGACGCGTGGATGGAGGCGGTGGGCAACCAGCTGCGCGAGAACCTGGGCGTCGAGTACGTCCTGCAGGGCAACCTGGACTTCGCGGAGTACCTGCCGCTGCTGGAGTCGCAGGGCGGGACCGGGCCGTTCCGCTACGGCTGGAGCTTCGACTACCCGGCCCCGGACAGCTACCTGACCCCGCTGTTCACGACGCAGTCGCTCGCACCGGCCGGCTCGAACTACTCCTTCTGGACCAACCCCGAGGTCGAGAGCCTGATCTCCCAGGGTGACCAGGCCGAGAGCCCCGAGGCCGGCGTGGAGGACTACCAGGCGGCGGAGGACATCATCGCCGAGGAGATGCCGATGGCGCCGATGTTCTTCACGGAGGTCCAGTCGGTGACCTCCGAGAACGTCTCCAACGTCCGCCTGGACCTGTTCCAGCGCATCGTCACCTCCGAGGTCACCGTCAACAACGCCTGACCCCACCCCGCAGGACCCGCACCACCCGCCGGGGGCGCCCGTCCGACCAGGACGGTCGCCCCCGGCGGCGCGTGTGCGGCCCTGCGGGCACGATGGACACCGGCGCCGCCGTGACCCGGCGGCGCACACACCCCGAGGGGGACCATGGGCCGCTACGTCGCGCGCCGCCTGCTGCTCACCATCCCGGTTCTGCTGGGCGCCTCGTTCCTGATCTTCGCGATGGTCTACGCCCTGCCGGGCGACCCCATCCGCGCACTGGGCGGTGACCGGCCGCTCTCGCCGGCGGTGATCGCCGAGCTGCGCGAGCGGTTCAACCTCAACGACCCGCTCTACGTCCAGTACTGGGAGTACCTGAAGAACCTGTTCCAGGGGGACCTGGGCACCGACTTCCGCGGCCGTCCCGTGATCGACACCATCGAGCGGACCCTGCCGGTGACCGTGAAGCTGGCCCTGGCCGCGATCATGTTCGAGGTCGTCATCGGCCTGGTCGCCGGGGTGCTGGCCGGCATCCGTCGCAACAGCTTCTTCGACAACCTGGTCCTGGTCTCGACGACGCTGATCGTCTCGATCCCGATCCTGGTGCTGGCCTTCGTCGCCCAGCTGCTGTTCGGCCTCAAGCTCGGCTGGTTCCCGATCGCCGGCACCCAGGAGGGCTTCTACAGCTACCTCCTGCCGGGGCTGGTGCTCGCCTCCGGGTCGCTGGCCTACGTCGCGCGGCTCACCCGCACCAGCCTGGCGGAGAACCTGCGGGCCGACTACGTGCGCACGGCTCGCGCCAAGGGCCTCCCCGGCCGCACCGTCATCGTGCGGCACACGCTGCGCAACAGCCTGATCCCGGTGGTCACCTTCATCGGCGCGGACATCGGCACGCTGCTGGGCGGGGCGATCGTCACCGAGTCGGTGTTCAACCTGCCCGGCATCGGCCGGGAGGTGTTCAACTCGATCCGCGCCCAGGAGGGCGCGGTCGTCGTCGGCATCGTCACGCTGATGGTGTTCTTCTTCATCTTCTTCAACCTGGTCGTCGACGTGCTCTACGCCGTCCTCGACCCGAGGATCCGCTATGACTGAGCAGCAGCAGCTGGACCTGCGCAAGGACGAGGTCGAGGCCGGCACCACCACCGGCCTGGCGAGCCCCTCGGTCGACGTCACCAAGGAGCGGCAGAACAGCCTCTGGAGCGACGCCTGGGGCGAGCTCAAGCGCAACCCCCTGTTCTGGATCGGCGCCGTCCTGGGCCTGTTCTTCCTGCTCATGGCGCTGATCCCGCAGGTGTTCGCCCGGGGTGCCGACCCGCGGGACTGCGACCTGGCCAACTCCCAGGGCCGGCCGTCGGCGCAGCACTGGTTCGGCTTCGACCAGCAGGGGTGCGACTACCTCGCCAACGTCGTCTACGGGGCGCGCAGCTCGCTGATCATCGGTGTCACCGCGGTGCTGGGCGTGCTGGTGCTGGGCGTCATCGTGGGGGCCATCGCCGGCTATCTCGGGGGCTTCACCGACGGGCTCCTGTCCCGGCTCGCCGACATCTTCTACGCGCTGCCGTTGATCCTCGGCGCGCTGGTGCTGCTCCGGGTCGGACCCTCGACCGGCATCCCGATCATCAACAGCCGGGGGCCGGGAGCGGTCGCGATCGCCATCGCGCTGTTCGGCTGGATGACGGCGATGCGGCTGGTCCGCTCGCAGGTCATCGCGGTGAAGAGCCAGGACTACGTCGCCGCGGCCAGGGCCATGGGCGCCTCGGGCCGGCGGATCCTGGTCCGGCACATCCTGCCCAACGCCGTGGCCCCGGTGCTGGTCTACGCGACGATCACCATCGGTGTCTTCATCGCCGCCGAGGCGACGCTGACCTACCTGGGCGTCGGTCTCCAGCGACCGGCGATCTCCTGGGGCCTGCAGATCGCGGCCGGGCAGAGCCAGATCCGCAGCGCCCCGCACCTGGTGCTCTTCCCCAGCCTGATCCTGACCCTGACCGTGATGGCGTTCGTGATGATGGGTGACGCCCTGCGCGACGCCCTCGACCCGAGGCAGCGCGCATGACCAACCTCGACCTGACCAAGCCGACCGCGGAGCTCGCCGGGCAGGGCACGCCCCTGCTCGAGGTCGACGACCTGCACGTGGAGTTCCGCACCCGCGCGGGCACGGTGCACGCCGTCAACGGCGTGAGCTACAGCCTGGCGGCGGGGGAGACCCTGGCCATCCTCGGCGAGTCCGGCTCCGGCAAGTCCGTCTCGGCCCAGGCGATCATGGGGATCCTCGAGACCCCGCCCGCGGTCATCACCGGCGGCGGCATCTGGTTCCAGGGCAGGAACATGCTGGAGATGTCCGCCGAGGACCAGCGGAAGATCCGCGGCCCGGGCATCTCGATGATCTTCCAGGACGCCCTGTCGTCGCTGAACCCCGTGTACAGCGTGGGCTTCCAGATCGGCGAGATGTTCCGGGCGCACCGCGGGACGAGCAAGAAGGAGGCCCGCCAGCGGGCCATCGAGCTCATGGACCGGGTGCGCATCCCGGCGGCGGCCCGCCGGGTCGACGACTACCCGCACCAGTTCTCCGGCGGCATGCGCCAGCGCGTGATGATCGCCATGGCCATCGCCCTGGACCCGCGGATCCTCATCGCCGACGAGCCGACCACCGCCCTCGACGTCACCGTGCAGGCCCAGGTCATGGACCTGCTCAAGGACCTGCAGGACGAGACGGGGATGGGGCTGATCCTCATCACCCACGACCTCGGCGTCGTCAACGAGGTCGCCGACAACGTCGCGGTCATGTACGCCGGCGAGATCGTCGAGCGGGGTACCGTCGACGACGTCTTCACCCGCCCCGCGCACCCCTACACCGAGGGGCTCATGGGCTCGGTGCCGCAGGTCGAGGCGAAGGGCGGACGGCTGCAGCCGATCGCCGGCCAGCCTCCGAACCTCGCGCGCATCCCCAGCGGCTGCCCGTTCCACCCGCGGTGCCCGCACCGCCGGCTCGGCGCCGCGGCCGCGCCGGGGCGGGAGTGCGCCACCGACGCCCCGCCGCTGCGGCTGGTCGTGCCGGGACGCGAGGCGGCCTGCCACTACAGCGAGGAGGTCCTCGGTGTCGCAGCCGAGTGAGTCCGGCGCCACCGCGGCGTCGTCCCTGTCGAAGTCGTCGCCGTCCACCGAGGCGGTGCCGGGCGCCCCGACGCTGGCGAAGCCGGCGCCGTCGGGCGCCCGGGGCGCGACGGGGGAGCCGCTGCTGGAGATCCGCGGGCTGCAGAAGCACTTCCCGCTGACCCAGGGCATCGTCTTCAAGCGCACCATCGGCCACGTCCGCGCGGTCGACGGCGTGGACCTCACCCTGCGCCGCGGCGAGACCGTGGGACTGGTCGGCGAGTCCGGCTGCGGCAAGTCGACGGTGTCCAAGCTGATCGTGGCGCTGGAGCGGCCGACCGCCGGGTCGATCCTCTACAAGGGCAAGGACGTCGCCCGCATGGGCGGCCGGGCGCTGAAGGACTACCGGCGCGAGGTCCAGATCATCTTCCAGGACCCGTACGCGTCGCTGAACCCGCGGATGACCGTCGGCGACATCGTCGCCGAGGGCTGGGCCGTGCACGACGACGTCGCCCCGCGGAAGGGCCGGCTCAAGCGCACGCAGGAGCTGCTCGACCGCGTCGGCCTCAACCCCGACTACGTCAACCGCTACCCGCACCAGTTCTCCGGCGGCCAGCGGCAGCGCATCGGCATCGCCCGGGCGCTGGCGCTGCAGCCGGAGGTCATCGTCTGCGACGAGCCGGTGTCGGCGCTCGACGTCTCGGTGCAGGCGCAGGTGGTCAACCTGCTCGAGGACCTGCAGGACGAGTTCGGCCTGTCCTACCTGTTCATCGCGCACGACCTGTCGGTGGTCCGGCACATCTCCGACCGGGTCGCGGTGATGTACCTCGGCAGCATCGTGGAGGAGGGCACCGACGAGCAGGTCTACACCTCGCCGTCGCACCCCTACACCCAGGCGCTGCTGTCGTCGGTGCCGCTGCACGAGCCGCACCTGCGCGGGCAGAAGGACCGGATCCTGCTGCAGGGCGACGTCCCCAGCCCCGCGGACCCGCCCTCGGGCTGCCGCTTCCGCACCCGCTGCTGGAAGGCGCAGGACGTCTGCGCGCAGGAGGCCCCGGCGCTGGTCGACCGCGGCCAGGGCCACCCCTCGGCCTGCCACTTCGCCGAGGCCCGGACGGTCGTCCCGGTCGACGCCGAGTAGCGCCTGCCGCACGACGACGGCGCGGTGGCCACCTCCCGGGGTGGTCACCGCGCCGTCGTCGTGTCCGGGCACGGTGGGAGACTGTGCGCCCGTGACCGCCGCCCGCCGCATCCTCCTGGTCCACGCCCACCCCGACGACGAGACGATCACCAGCGGCGCGACGATGGCGCGCTACGTCGCCGAGGGGGCGCAGGTCACGCTGCTCACCTGCACGCTGGGGGAGGAGGGCGAGGTCCTCGTCCCCGAGCTGGCGCAGCTGGCCCCCGACCAGGCCGACCAGCTCGGCGGCTACCGGATCGGCGAGCTGGCCGCCGCGATGGCCGCCCTCGGCGTCACCGACAGCCGCTTCCTCGGCGGCGCCGGCCGCTACCGGGACTCCGGGATGATGGGGACGCCGGCCAACGGGCACCCGCGCGCCTTCTGGAACGCCGATCTCGACGAGGCGGTGGGCTCCGCGGTCGCCGTCGTGCGGGACGTGCGGCCGCAGGTCGTGGTCACCTACGACGAGAACGGCGGCTACGGGCACCCCGACCACATCCAGGCCCACCGGGTCGCGATGGCCGCCGTCGAGCGCGCCGCCGACCCCGCGTGGCGACCCGAGCTGGGCGCGGTGTGGGACGTCGCCAAGGTCTACTGGGCCTGCGTGCCGCGGTCGGTGCTGCGCGAGGGCGCCGAGGCCCTGGCCGCGCTGGGGGAGGCCGCGCCGTTCCAGCAGCTCGGCGAGGTCGACGACGTCCCCTACGCCGTCCCCGACGAGCTGGTCACCGCCGCCGTCGACGGCCGCGCGTACGCCGCCCGCAAGGACGCCGCCATGCGGGCGCACGCCACGCAGATCACCGTCGACGGGCCGTTCTTCGCGCTGTCCAACAACCACGGCCAGGAGGTGCTCGGCGTCGAGCACTACCGGCTGGTCCGCGGCGAGCGCGGCCCCGCGGGGGACGGGCCGCACGGCTGGGAGGACGACCTGTTCGCCGGCCTGGACGCGTGAGCCGGGTCCCCGGGCTGGTCCTCGCCGGGCTCGCGGCGGTGCTGACCGCCGGGTGGCTGGCGCTGGTCGAGGTCTTCTGGCTGCCGCTGCGGGTGGCCGGCGTCCTGCTGCCGCTGTCGGTCCTGGCCGCCGTCGCCGGCAACTACCTGCTGGTCACCGGCGCGCACCGGCTGACCGGCTCGCGCGTGGTCGCGCTGCTGCCGGCGGTCACCTGGCTGGTGGTCGCGGTCGCCGCGATGGTGCCGCGGCCCGAGGGCGACCTGGTCGCCGTCGGCACCGGCGGGCTCGGCGCGGTCACCCTCGCCTTCCTCGGCCTCGGGGTGCTCGCCGCGGCGGTCGCCGTGGGCCGGGTGCTGGCGACGCCGCGCCGTCCGGCCGGCCCGCCGGCCTGAGGGTCGGCGCGCCGCCCGCTGCTGCGGGGCCCGCGCCGCGCACCGGCGCGCGGCACGTGTCCCCCCTGCGGGGGCAGCCGGGCGTTCAGACCGGCGCCCACCGGTAGTGGTAGCGGTGGTGCTCGACGTGGCCGGCCCGGCGGTACAGCGCCCGGGCCGGGGCGTTGGAGGCGGTGACCTGCAGGTACACCCAGCGCGCGCCGTGGTCCGCGCCCCACCGGGTCACCGCCGCCATCACCGCCGTCGCGAGGCCCCGGCGGCGGGCGTCCTCGGCGACGGTGACCGCGCTGACGCCCAGCCAGTCGTCGGTGACCACGCCGCGGGCCACCGCGACCGGCGCCGCGCCCGGCTCCGGCCGCACGGCCGCGAACACGACGACAGGGGCGTTGCCGAGCACGGCGGGCGCGGTGGGCGGCAGCGCGTTCCCGAGGTGCCGGTAGGCGCCCAGCCAGCCGTCGTCGGGGGTGGGGGAGAGCTCGACCGGCACCCCGTCGTCGCCGCCGGGGACCAGCGGGGCGGTGAGCACCAGGACGTCCTCGCCCCGCTCCCACCCCGCGGCGGCGAACGCCGCGTCGGCGCGGCGGGCCTGCACCCCGGGCAGCGCCGCGCCGGGCCGCAGCCCGCGCCCGCGGTACCAGGCGGCCACCGCGCCGACGGCCTCCGGCAGCGGCCGGCCGGGGTCGCCGGTGACCAGCGCGGTGTTGGCCCGGCCCGTGAACCCGCCCCCGGCGCGCAGCAGCCAGTCGCCGAGCGGCTCCTCCTCGGTGCCGCGCCAGCCGCGCGCGGCCACCCGCTCCAGGTCGGCCACGCCGAGGGACGATCGGCTCTGTCCCACGCCCCGATCCTGCGGGTGCGCCCCCGGCGTCCCTCCACCGGGGCGGGCGGGGTCCACCCGTCGCGCCCGGCCCCGGGAGCCGGGGCCATACTGGCGGGCGACACGCGGGCCCGGCGGGAGCCGGGGCCGCTGCCCGCACGTCCCCAGGGAGGACCCACCGTGACCTACGTGATCACCCAGGCCTGCGTCGACGTCCTCGACAAGGCGTGCATCGACGAGTGTCCGGTGGACTGCATCTACGAGGGCGACCGGATGCTCTACATCCACCCCGACGAGTGCGTCGACTGCGGCGCCTGCGAGCCGGTCTGCCCCGTCGAGGCCATCTACTACGAGGACGACGTCCCGGACAAGTGGAAGGACTTCTACAACGCCAACGTGGAGTTCTTCTCCGACCTCGGCAGCCCCGGTGGCGCGGCCAAGACCGGGAAGATCGGCAAGGACCACCCGCTGGTGGCGGCCCTCCCGCCGCAGGGCGAGGGGCACTGACGACCACCGCCCCGGGGACGGCGGCCGGCCGGCTGCCCGACTTCCCCTGGGACAGCCTGGAGGCCGCCCGGGCGCGCGCCGCGCAGCACCCGGGTGGCCTCGTCGACCTGTCCATCGGGACGCCGGTCGACGGGACCCCCGAGGTCCTGCGCACGGCGCTCGCCGCGGCGGGCGACTCCCCGGGCTACCCGACGGCGCTCGGCACCCGTGAGCTCCGGGCCGCGGCGGCCGGCTGGCTGCGGCGCCGGCTCGGCGTCACCGTGGCCGACCCGTTCGGCGCGGACCCGTCGGTGATCCCGACCGTGGGCTCCAAGGAGCTCGTCGCCCTGCTGCCCACGCTGCTGGGCCTGCACGAGGGCACGCTGCTGATCCCTGAGGTGGCCTACCCGACCTACGAGGTGGGCGCGGTCCTGTCCGGGCTCGCCGTGCGCCGCACCGACACCCCGCCCGACGACCCCGCGGGCGTCGTCCTGGTCTGGCTGAACTCCCCGGGCAACCCGCACGGCCGCGTCCTGTCCGACGACGAGCTGCGCACCTGGGTGGCCTGGGGCCGGGCGCACGGCGTGCCGGTCGTCGCCGACGAGTGCTACGCGACGCTCGGCTGGGACGTGCAGCCGCGCTCGCTGCTGCACCCCGCCGTCGCGGGGGAGGACCACACCGGCCTGCTGGCGGTGCACTCGCTGTCCAAGCAGTCGACGGCGGCCGGCTACCGCGCCGGGCTGCTGTCGGGCGACCCGGCGCTGGTCCGGCAGGTGTGGGAGGTGCGCCGCCACCTCGGGCTGCTCGTGCCCGGGCCCGTCCAGGCCGCCATGGCCGCTGCGCTGGCCGACGACGCGCACGTCGACGCGCAGCGCGAGCGCTACGGCGCCCGCCGGGAGCGGCTGGCCGCGGCGGTGCGCGCGACCGGCGCGCGGATCGACCACTCCGAGGCGGGCCTCTACCTGTGGGTCACCCGCGACGAGGACTGCTGGGCGACCGTCGACTGGCTGGCCGGGCTCGGCATCGTCCCCGCGCCCGGCTCGTTCTACGGCCCGGCCGGCGCGCGGCACGTGCGCATGGCGCTGACCGCCACCGACGAGCGGATCGACGCCGCGGTGCAGCGCCTCACCGCCGGGGACCGCGGCCGCCACTAGCCGCCCGCAAGCAGGCGTCAGTCCTCCGCCAGAGCACCGCAAGGGCGCACCGACACGGTGGTCCCCGTCAGCCGGGCAGCCCGCCCGGCCCCGTCGCGGAGGCCCTGCCGTGTTCCTCGTGCTGTTCCTGCTGTTCCCCGTCGCCGTCCTCGTCGCGCTGGTCGCGCTCGAGGCACACCTGCACCGCAACCGCAGCCTGGCCGGCCCGGCCGGGGTGCCCGTGGCCCTCGACCGCCCCGAGCTCCACGGCAGGAGCCGCGCCCGGCTGAGCTGAGCTACCCGCAGTTGCGCTCGCGCTCGTCGGAGCCCAGCGCCGTGGTGAGCGCCTGCGCGAAGCCGTCCCAGCGCTGGTAGGCCTCGGGGAAACCGGAGCGCTGCACCCACTGCGCGGCGTCGGTCAGGCGCATCGTCTCCCAGCCGGGCACCCGCACCAGCCGGTCGTAGAACTGGCCGGCCGCGTACACCGGGTCCTGCACCTGCGCCGGGGTGCCCCAGCCCTGCGAGGGCCGCTGCTGGAACAGGCCGAGGGAGTCGCGGTCGCCGTGGTCGAGGTTGTGCAGCGTCGACTCCTGCATCGCCGTGGCCAGCGCGATGACCACGGCCCGCTCGGGCAGCCCGCGCTGCCGGGCGACGGCCGCGATCGTCTGGGCGTTGCTCCACTGCTCGGCGGACAGCGTCACCGACGTCGAGGGGACGGTGCAGATCCCGGTCGCCGCCGGAGCGGGCGGCTCGGACCGGTCGGCCTTCCACGCCAGGGCGAACACCACGACGATCCCGATCAGGTAGGCGGGCCACCACGTGCGCAGGGCGGCCGGGCCGCCGCGCCGCGGGGTCCGGCCGGCGGGACGCCGGGCGGGGGTGCGCTTCGGGGCGGGCCGGCCGCCGGAGGGGCGCTTGGCGGGCGGGCGCCGGGTACCCGTCGCCGGCCGGCGGGGCGGAGCCGTCCGTGCGCTGGTCATCGCCCCCGACTGTAGGTGCGCTCCCCGGCGGGACCCCGGACGTCGCGGTGCGGACGGGTGTCGTGGGACGGGCGTGATCGCTACCGTGACGGCCGCCTCCGCCGTCCTCCCGCCCGCGATCCCCTGGAGCCCGCATGCCCGACGTCCTGCTGCCCGGCATCACCGCCACCCGCGTGCCCACCGCGCGGCTCACCCAGAACGTGCTGCACCCCGAGGGCACCGACCCGGCCGGCCCCGGCGAGGCGGTGCTCCTCGTGCACGGCAACGTGAGCTCCGCGCTGTTCTGGCAGCAGACGCTGCTGGCGGTGCACGGGACCGGGCGGCACCGGGTGCTCGCCGTCGACCTGCGCGGCTACGGCGACACCGACCCGCTGCCGGTCGACGCGCGCCGCGGGGTCCGCGAGTGGGCCGACGACCTCGGCGCGCTGCTGGACGCGCTGGGCCTGGACCGGGTGCACCTGGTCGGCTGGAGCATGGGCGGGGGCGTCGTCCTGCAGCACCTGCTCGACGCGCCGGGCCGGGTGGCCTCGGTGACGCTGGTCGCGCCGGTGTCGCCCCACGGTTTCGGCGGCACCACCGGACCGGACGGCCGGCGGCTGGCCGACGACGGCGCCGGCTCCGGCGGGGGACTGGCCAACCCGGAGTTCGTGGCGGCGCTGGCGGCGGGCGACACCTCCGACGCGTCGCCGTCCTCACCGCGGTCGGTGCTGCGCGCCTTCTACGTGGCGCCGGGCGCGCTGCCGCTGGACCCGGAGCTCGAGGACGTCTTCGTCGCCGCGATGCTGTCCACCCGCACCGGCGAGGACCACTACCCGGGCGACGCGGTGCCGAGCGACACCTGGCCGGGGACCGCGCCGGGGACGCGCGGGGTGCTCAACACCATGGCGCCCACGGTGTTCGACGTCTCCGGCGTCGCCGACCTGGCCGACAAGCCGCCGGTGCTGTGGATCCGGGGCGACGCCGACGCGATCGTCTCCGACACCTCGGTCTTCGACCTGGCGTACCTCGGGCAGCTCGGCGCCGTGCCGGGCTGGCCGGGCGCCGAGGCCTGCCCGCCGCAGCCGACGGTCACCCAGACCCGCGCCGTGCTCGACCGCTACGCCGCGTCCGGCGGCGCCTACCGCGAGGTGGTCCTGCCCGGGGTGGGGCACTCGCCGCACGTCGAGCGGCCGCAGGAGTTCGTCGTCGCGCTGCTCGAGCACCTCGACGCCCCCGCCGAGGAGCCCGCCGGCCTGACCTGAGGTGCATCTCCGCGGGAGTGCACGGGGCACTCCCGCGGAGATGCCCGCGGAGTCCTAGTCGTTGGCGTGCAGGGCGGCGTTGAGGGCGCCCCACTGGCCCGAGCGCGGCAGCGCCTCCAGGGCACCGGAGACGCTGTTGCGGCGGAACAGCAGCCCGTCGCGGCCGGACAGCTCGCGGCCCTTGACCACCGACCCGTCGGGCAGGGTGATCCGCGAGCCTGCGGTCACGTAGCAGCCGGCCTCGACGACGCAGTCGTCGCCGAGGGAGATGCCGATGCCGGAGTTGGCGCCGAGCAGGCAGCCGGTGCCGATCGAGACGACCTCCTTGCCGCCGCCGGACAGCGTCCCCATGATCGACGCGCTGCCGCCGATGTCGCTGTCGGCGCCGACGACGACGCCCGCGCTGATCCGGCCCTCGACCATCGAGGGGCCGAGCGTGCCGGCGTTGTAGTTGACGAAGCCCTCGTGCATGACCGTCGTCCCCTCGGCCAGGTGCGCACCGAGCCGCACGCGGTCGGCGTCGGCGACCCGCACGCCCGACGGGACCACGTAGTCGACCATCCGCGGGAACTTGTCCACCGACAGCACGGTCACGTGCCCGTGCGCCGCGCGCAGGGTCGCGCGGCGGGCGGGGGTGAGGTCGGTGGCGAGCACCGGGCCGGCGCTGGTCCAGGCCACGTTGGCCAGCAGGCCGAAGACGCCGTCGAGGTTGATCCCGTGCGGGCGCACCAGCCGGTGCGAGAGCAGGTGCAGCCGCAGGTAGACGTCGTGGGCGTCGGCCGGCGGGGCGTCGAGGTCGGCGATGACCGTCCGGACGCCGACCACGCGCACGCCGCGGGCGTCGTCGGTGCGCACCAGGCCGGAGAACTCGTGCCCGAGCTCGCCCTCCAGCTCCAGGGTGCCGAGCTGGTGGGTCCCGGCCGGCCCGTCGCCGCCGAGGGCGGGTGAGGGGTACCAGGTGTCCAGGACGGTGCCGGAGGCGGTGATGGTCGCGATGCCGGCCGCGGCGGCGGAGCGGGGAGCGGTCACGGTCCCGACGCTACCCAGCGACGCCGTGCCGCCCGCCCGTAGGCTCGGGCACCGTGACCGGCGCGCTCGACCTGGACCCGTCCGCCGACGTCCTCACCCTCACCCGGGCGCTGGTCGACACCCCGTCGGTCTCCGGCGACGAGCGGTTGCTCGCCGACGCCGTCGAGGCCGCGCTGCGGGCGCTCGGCGGCCTGGAGGTCGAGCGGGTCGGGAACACCGTGCTGGCCCGCACCACGCTCGGCCGCGACACCCGGATCGTGCTGGCCGGGCACCTGGACACCGTGCCGATCGCGGACAACGTCCCCAGCCGGCTCGAGGACGGGCGCGTCTACGGCTGCGGCACCAGCGACATGAAGTCCGGCGACGCCGTCATGCTGCGGCTGGCCGGCCGCTTCGGCGTCCCGGGGGCGGGACCCGCGCACGACGTCACGTTCGTCTTCTACGACAACGAGGAGGTCGAGTCCGCGAAGAGCGGCCTCGGCCGGGTGGCCCGCGAGCGGCGCGGCTGGCTCTACGGCGACCTCGCCGTCCTCCTGGAGCCCACCGACGGCGAGGTCGAGGCCGGCTGCCAGGGCACGCTGCGGGCGGTGCTGGAGGTGACCGGCCGCCGGGCGCACTCGGCGCGCAGCTGGCTCGGGGTGAACGCGATCCACGGCGCCGCGGGGATCCTCGGCACGCTGGCGGCCTACGAGGCGCGGCAGGTCGAGATCGACGGCTGCACCTACCGCGAGGGGCTCAACGCCGTCCGCGTCGAGGGCGGGGTCGCGGGGAACGTCGTCCCGGACCAGTGCCGGGTGACGGTCAACTTCCGCTACGCCCCTGACCGGGACGAGGACGCCGCGGAGGCCCACGTCCGCGAGGTGTTCGCCGACGCGCTGGCCGGCGGCGCCACGCTGACCGTCGTCGACAACGCCGGCGGCGCGCTGCCCGGGCTGACCGAGCCCGCCGCCGCGGCCTTCGTCGCCGCCGTCGGCCGGCCGGCGCGGGCCAAGCTCGGCTGGACCGACGTCGCCCGGTTCGCCGCCCTCGGCATCCCGGCGGTCAACTACGGCCCCGGGGACCCCCGACTCGCGCACACCCGCGAGGAGTCCGTGCTCGTGGACCGGCTGCAGCCGGCCGAGGACGCCCTGACCGCCTACCTGTCCGGAGGCAGCGCATGACGACCACCCCGCCGCCCGACGGGGCGCGGAGGCCGCGCCCGACCCGTCACCGGGGCCCGATCATGCTGCGCGGCGGCGAGCCGGACCCGCAGGCGGTCGGGACGACGACCGACCAGCGGCTGCTCGACCGCCGCGGGCCGACCGACTGGGTGCACACCGACCCGTGGCGCGTGCTGCGCATCCAGAGCGAGTTCGTCGAGGGCTTCGGCCTGCTCGCCGAGCTGCCGCGGGCGGTCAGCGTGTTCGGCAGCGCCCGCACCAAGCCCGACCACCCGCACTACGCGGCCGGCGTGGAGATCGGCGCGGCGCTGGCGCGGGCCGGCTACGCGGTCATCACCGGGGGCGGGCCGGGCGCGATGGAGGCGGCCAACCGCGGCGCCTCGGAGGCCGGCGGGCTGTCGGTGGGCCTGGGCATCGAGCTGCCGTTCGAGCAGGAGCTCAACGAGTGGGTCGACCTCGGCATCAGCTTCCGCTACTTCTTCGTCCGCAAGACGATGTTCGTGAAGTACGCGCAGGCCTTCGTCATCCTCCCCGGCGGCTTCGGCACCCTCGACGAGCTGTTCGAGGCGCTGACGCTGGTGCAGACCCGCAAGGTCACCCGCTTCCCGGTGGTGCTGTTCGGCAGCGCGTACTGGTCGGGCCTGGTCGACTGGATCCGCGGCACGCTGGTCGAGGCGGGCACGATCAACGCCGGCGACCTGGACCTGTTCACCGTCACCGACGACGTCGACGAGGTCCTCGCGCTGGTCCGCGAGGCGGAGACCGCCCGGCAGAACGGGGACGGCGGCGGGGGCATGCGGGCGCCGCTGGCCCCGCCGGTCGAGCCGGTCGAGGGCTGAGGCGGCCGTGCTGTCCCTGCTGGTCGGGACCGCCGCGGTCGCCGTCGTGGGGGCGCTGCTGTTCCTCGGCGGGTCGCTGCTGCTCGGCCGCGGCGAGACCCAGCCGCCGGCCGAGCTGGACCGCTCGCCGGTCGAGTTGCCCGACGACCGGCCGGTGACCGGCGAGGACGTGCGCGGCCTGCAGGTGTCGGTGGCCGTCCGCGGCTACCGGATGAGCGAGGTGGACTGGCTGCTCGAGCAGCTGGCCCTGGCGCTGGACGAGCGGGACGAGGCGATCGCGGCGCTGCGCGCGGTGCCGCCGCCGCGGGCCGCCGACGCCGACACCGACCCCGACCTGCCCCTGCCGGACGGCGACGGGGCGGGCGGGGCGCCGACCGGGGACGGGGCGCGCCGCGATGCCTGAGCTGGTCCTGCCGGTGCACGTGGCGGCGCCCCAGGAGCAGGTGTGGGCGGCGCTCACCGACTGGCGCGGCCAGGGGCGGTGGATGCCGGCGACCGACGTCGAGGTGGTCACCGCCGCGGAGGAGGGGGTCGGCGTGCGGCTGGCCGCGCGGACGGGCGTCCCGCTGCCGTGGCGGCGCGGCCGGCACCTCGGCGTGCTGGACACGATGGTGGTCACCGAGTGGGACCCGCCGCGGCGGGTGGTCGTCCAGCACACCGGCCGGATCGTGCGCGGGCCGGGCATCTTCGAGCTGACGCCCGCCGGGGGCGGCACCGACCTGGTCCTGACCGAACGGTGGTACCCGCCGTTCGGGCTGCTCGGCCGGGCCGGCTGGCCGCTGGCGCGCCCGTTCGTCGTCGCGGGCTTCCGGGTCGCGCTGCGCCGGTTCGCCCGCTTCGCCCGCACCTATCCCGGCTGAGCGGCCGCCCGGACCGCGTCGCGGCTGACGTACCAGCGCCGCCACAGCAGCGCCGCCGTCAGCACGGTGACCACCGTGCCGCCGTCGTACATGAGCCGCGCGCCCTCCTGGGCGCCGACGGTGCCCGCGGGCGGGGAGGCGTAGAGGGCCTTGGCCAGGACGTCGTGCGCGGCCGCCCCGCCGGCCAGCGCCAGCGCGCGCACGGCGACCGGCCGGCGGTGCGGCGCCGGGTCGACGGCGAGCACCGCGGCGGTGGCGAGGTACCCGCTGACCAGCACGTGCAGCCAGACGAGCGCGGCCGGGACCGGCCGGTGCGCGACGGCGGTGTGGAGCCCCGTGCCGTAGAGCAGCCACAGCCCGGCGGCGTTGAGCGGGACGGCGACCAGCGGGTCGGCCAGCCACCGGGCGGGGGCGGTGCGCAGCAGCCGGGCCAGCCGGCGCGCGGCCGGCGGCGGCAGGGCGCGCAGCGCGAGGGTGACCGGGGCGGCGAGCACGAGCAGCAGCGGGGCGACCATGCCCACCAGCAGGTGCGCGGCCATGTGCGCGTGCAGGTCCGTGTGGGCGGTGCCCGGCCCGGCGACCGCCCCCGCGGCGGCGGCCAGCCCGGCGAGCCACGCGGCGGTGCGGGCCAGCGGCCACGGACGGCGGCAGCGCCAGGTGGCGGCGACGTAGGCGGCGGCCGCGGCGAGCAGCAGCGCGAGGACGGCGGTCACGGGCGCGGGACCGGGCGTCCCCGCGCGCGCAGGAGCAGCAGGACCCCGGCGGCCAGCAGCGCCACGCCGGGCAGCACCCACGCGACGTCGTAGCCGGTGAGGTCGACGCCGTAGCGCACCTGGTGCAGCCGCAGCAGCTTGTGGTGCACCAGGCCGTCCCACACCTGGAAGGCGCCGGCGCCGGTGAGCACCGCGCCCCACCACAGGACGGCGGCGAACGGGCCGCGGCGGCGGGCGTCGGCCAGCAGCGCCAGCCCCGCGACCGCGGCGGAGAACGTGCCGGCGTGCAGCAGCCCGTCGGAGACCAGGCCGGCCGCGCCGCCGGCCCGGTCGTAGAAGTGGTGCCAGTGCAGCAGCTGGTGGAAGACGATCTCGTCCACCGCGCCCGCGGTGCCGGCGCCGAGCAGCAGGCCGGAGACCAGCAGCCGGCGCCGGGGCGCGGGCCGGGGGAGTGCGTCGGGCACGGGGCCCTCCCGTCGTCGCGTGTCCCCGGGCGCTGCCCGGCCGGTGCCGCCGGGAAACGGGCCCGGCTGGACCGTGCCCCTGGGGCGTGCCGCACGCTCGTCGGCGTGAGCGGAGACCTGCTGCGGGCCGGCGAGTTCCTGCGGCGCACCCGGCTGTCGGCCAAGGCGCTGCGGCTGTACGCCGAGCAGGGGCTGCTCGTGCCCGACGCGGTGGACCCGTGGAGCGGCTACCGCGGCTACGCGGCCGGGCAGGTCGAGCGGGCCCGGCTGATCGCCGCGCTGCGCCGCGCGGGCATGCCCCTGGCCCGCGTGCGCGACGTCGTCGACCTCGGCCCGCGGGAGCGGCGCGCCGCCGTCGCCCGCTGGTGGGCCGGCGTCGAGGACGACGTCCGGCGCCGCCGCGCGCTGGTCGCCGCGCTGACCGCGGAACCGACGGAGGAGGACGACGTGTACGAGGTGTCCCTGCGCGCGGTGCCCGAGCGGACCGTGCTGACCGCCGAGCGGCGGCTGACCGTGGACGAGCTGGACGGGTTCGTCACCGGCGCGTCCGGCGAGATCGCCGCCCACCTGGAGCGCTCCGGCGCCGCCCCCGCCGGCCCCCTGCGGGTCGTCTACCACGGCACGGTCACCGAGGACGGCGACGGGCCGGTCGAGGTCGTGCAGCCGTTCACCGGCCGGGTGGTGCCGGCGGGGGAGCTGCGGATCCGGCTGCAGCACGCCGGGCGCGAGGCGGTCACCCGCCTGTCCCGCCGGCAGGCGGAGTTCCCCGGGATCCTGGGGGCCTACGACGCGGTCGGCGCCTGGGTGGACGCCCGCGGGCTCGAGCGCGCGGGCAGCCCGGCGGAGGTCTACCGGAGCCCGCGGGACGCCGACCCGGACGCCCCGCACGTCGAGGTGGCCTGAGTCAGCCGCGCGAGACCGCCAGCCGTGCGCCGAACGCGAGCAGCGCGCAGCCGGTGAACGCGTCGAGGGCCCGGCGGACCGGGCGGCGCGCCAGCACCCGCCGCGCCCGGGACAGCCCCGCCACGAGCAGGAGCAGCCAGACCAGCCCGACCGCCGCGTGGGTGAGCGCGTAGGCCAGCAGCACCGGCACGGCGGTGCCCGGCGCGAGGAACTGCGGCAGGACGGCGAGGTAGAAGGCGAGCACCTTCGGGTTGGTCACGTTGCTGAGGAAGCCCTGGCGCAGGCCGGTGAGCGCGGCCCGCCCGGCGTCGGGCCCGCCGTCGCCGAGGTCGGGGTAGCGGCCGCGCACCGCCGAGCGGAACGCCTGCAGCGCGAGGAACGTCAGGTAGGCGACCCCCGCCCAGCGGATCGCCTGGAACAGCGGCTCCACGCGGACGACCAGCGCGGCCAGGCCGGTCGCGGCCGCCGCACCCTGCAGGACGTTGGAGACGGTGATGCCGACCGCGCTCCACGAGCCGCGCACCCGGCCGCCGCCGAGGGTGTTGCGCATGACGACGGCGACGTCCGGCCCCGGCACGAGGACCAGCACGACCGCGAGGACGACGAAGGTCCCGTACCCCGACCACTCCACGCGGCCGACGGTACGCAGCGGCCACCGCGGGCCGGTGCGTCCCGAGGGGTGCCGGGGTCAGTCCCGCGCGGGGACCGGCGCCCCCGGGCCCAGGCGCTCCACCTCCGGACCCGGGCAGTCGAGGGCCGCCTCGCGCCGGGCGCGGTCGCGGCGCTCCAGGCGGGCGCGCAGCCCGTCGAGGAACAGCGCCAGACCCTCCTCGAACCGCTCCTCGTCGCCGCCGGCCGTGGGGACCGCGGCCGCGAGGATGGGGAAGCGGTCCGGGTCGCCGGGCGGTCCGCCGCCCGGCTCGCCCGTCGGCCGGTCCAGCGCCGTCTGCGTCTCCAGCGCGTCCCCGAGGACGAACGAGCCCAGCGCGGTGACCACGCGCACCGCCTCACCCGGCTCCAGCCCCGCCTCCACCAGGGCGCGCAGCGTGCGCTCGATGCCGGGCAGCGCCACCTCGGTGGGCCGGTTGCCGGCCACCACCTGGACGCTGTCGCGGTGGGCGAGCAGCAGCGCCCGGCGCGCCCGGCTCGCCTCGGCCAGCCACTCCCAGACCGGCTCGCCCGGGCGCGGCGCCCGCGTGCTCTCCGGCACCTCCGCCAGGACGGAGTCGGCCACCAGGTCCAGGAGGTGCCGCTTGTCCCTGACGTGCCAGTAGAGCGTCGGCGCGCTCACGCCCAGCCGCGCGGCGACCCCGCGGAGGGTCAGCCCCGCGAGGCCCTCGTCGTCGAGCACCTCGACGGCGGCGCGGACGACGTCGTCCCTCGAGATCGGCACCTTGACACTCTAACGGTGTTCGAGGACGCTGGCAGAGTGACTCTAACGGCGTTAGGGACCCCTTCGGGGGAGGCCGCTGCCGACCGTCCGCCCGCGGTCGAGGTCGCCGGTCTGGTCAAGACGTTCGACGAGGTCGAGGCCGTGCGCGGCATCGACCTGTCGGTGCGCGGGGGAGAGCTGTTCGGCTTCCTCGGTCCGAACGGTGCGGGCAAGTCCACGACCATCAAGATCCTGTGCACGCTGCTGCGACCCACCGCCGGCACCGCCCGCGTGGCCGGCTTCGACGTCGTCCGCGACCGCACCGAGGTGCGCCGGCACATCGGCCTGGTGTTCCAGGAGACGACCCTCGACGACCACCTGACCGCCGAGCAGAACCTCCGCTTCCACGCCGACATCTACGGGATGCCCAGGGCCGAGGTCGCGCCGCGGATCGACGTCGTCCTCGAGATGGTCGGCCTGACCGACCGCCGCGCCTCGCTCGTGCGCACCTTCTCCGGCGGCATGAAGCGCCGGCTGGAGATCGCCCGTGGGCTGCTGCACTCCCCGCGCGTGCTGTTCCTCGACGAGCCGACCATCGGGCTGGACCCGGAGTCGCGGGCGTCGTTGTGGCGCTACGTCGACCGGCTGCGCGCCGAGGAGGACATCACCGTCTTCCTCACCACGCACTACATGGACGAGGCCGAGCGCTGCGACCGCATCGCGATCGTCGACGCGGGCCGGATCGGCGCGCTGGACACGCCCTCGGCGCTCAAGGCCAGCGTGGGGCACGACCGGGTGCGGGTCGTGACCACGGACGACGACGCCGCCGAGGCGCTCGTGCGCGAGCGGCTGGGCGTGGAGACGGAGCGGGAGGGCGGCGCGCTCGTCGTCCTCACCCCCGACGGCGAGCAGTTCGTGCCGCGGCTGTTCGAGCTCGGCCTCACGGTGCGCTCGGTGAGCGTGTCCCGGCCGACGCTGGACGACGTGTTCCTGGCCTACACCGGCGCGCGCATGGCCGACCGCCAGGCCGCGGCCGGCCGCAGCCCGATGGTGGCGGCGATGCTCCGGGGAGGCCGGCGATGACGGCGACCACCGCTCCCGTCCGGCTCGCCGGCCGCGGGCTGCGGCACGAGCTGCGCGCGGTGAAGGTCGTCTGGCGCCGCGACCTCCTGCGGTTCCGCACCGACCGCGGCCGGATCCTGTCGTCGTTCGCCCAGCCGCTGCTGTTCCTGTTCGTGCTGGGCGAGGGCCTGGGCGCCACGATCCCGGTCGACACCTTCGGCGACGCCGACTACTCGACGTTCCTGTTCCCCGGCGTGCTGGCCACCTCGGTCATGTTCACCGCCGTCTTCTCGGCGATCTCCATCGTCTGGGACCGCGAGCTCGGCTTCCTGCGGGAGATGCTCGTCGCGCCGGTCAGCCGGACCAGCATCGTGCTGGGCAAGGCGCTGGGCGGGGCGACCGTGGCGACGCTGCAGTCGGTCGTCCTGCTGGCGCTCGCCGGGCTGGTCGGCGTCCCGTACGCGCCGCTGATGATCGTGGGCACGATCGCGCTGCTGTTCCTTGTCGCGTTCTCGATCACCGCGCTCGGCCTGGTCATCGCCGTCCGCGTCGACCAGATCCAGACCGTGATGCCCCGGGTGCAGCTGCTGCTCGCGCCGCTGATGTTCCTGTCCGGCGCCTTCTTCCCGGTCAGCGGCGCGCTGCCGGGGTGGCTGCACGTACTGGCGCTGGCCAACCCGATCACCTACGGCGTCGACGCCGTGCGGCGGCTGGTCCTCCGGTACGTCGACCCCGCCGCCGCCGACGCCGTCGCGCTGCACTGGGGCGACTGGCCGGTGCCGGTCTGGCTCGACGTCGTCGTCGTGGCCGGGGTGGGCGCCGCGCTGCTCGCCGTCGCCGCCTGGCTGTTCAGCCGCCCCGAGTAGGGGAAGGACCACCCTTCCCCCCACGCCTCGCGAGCTCGGCGCGGGCCCCTGAAGGGTGGCCGTCCCAGCACCTCACCTGCGCCGGCGGGCGGCCACGAACGCCATGGCCTCCTCGGCGAGGGCGAGGTCGGACTCGGGTGTGCCGTGGTCGATGGCGACCCACTCGCGCATCGGGGTGCCGTTGGCCGCGGCGAAGGGCAGTCCGGTGCCGGCGGTGACCAGGCCCTCGACGCGGTGACGCGGCAGCTTCAGCACCAGCGCGCCGCCGACGACCATCGCGAAGATGGACCCGTCGACGGTGAGCGCGCCCGAACCGAAGCCCCGCCCCCCGCCCGCGCCGGGCGGGCCGACGCCGGGCCGGGTGGCGAGGGCCTCCACCAGGAGGTCGAAGCGCCGGCCGGGGTCCACGACGAGGAGTCCAACGCCGGTCACCGGGGATGCGCAACGGGGACGCGCACCGGATCGGTGAGGATGTCGCGGTGAGTCGTCGCGGATGGGCGCTGTTCCTGGCCATGTCGGTCATCTGGGGAGTGCCCTACCTGCTGATCAAGGTGGCGGTCGAGGAGACGTCGCCGGTGGTCGTCGTCTTCGCCCGGTGCGTGATCGGAGCGGCGCTGCTGCTGCCGTGGACGCTCGCCCGCGGGCAGGTGCGGCCGGCGCTGCGGCACTGGCGGGCGCTGCTGGTGTTCACGGTCCTGGAGATGACCGGGCCGTGGCTGCTGCTGTCCTACGCCGAGGTGTCGCTGTCGAGCTCGCTGACCGGGCTGCTGGTGGCGTCGGTGCCGTTCGTCGCCGCGCTGGCCGCGCGGCTGCTGGGCGGTGAGGAGCGGCTGACGCCGGTGCGGCTCGCGGGCATGGGGCTGGGCGTCGTCGGCATCGCCGCGCTGCTCGGGCTCGACGTGGAGGGCATCGCGCTGCTGCCGGTGCTCGCCGTCGTGCTGGTGGTCGTCGGCTACGGCACCGCGCCGCTGGTGGCCAGCCGGTCGCTGGCCGACGTCCCGGGTGTGGCGGTCAGCGCGCTCGCGCTGACGATCACCGCCCTGGTGTACGCGCCGTTCGCGCTGCCACGGGTCGGGGAGGTGGCCGACGCGTCGGTGCCCGCCCTGGCGTCGCTGGTCGCGCTCGGGGTGGTGTGCACGGCGGTGGCGCTGGTGCTGTTCTTCGCGCTCATCCGCGAGGTCGGGCCGCAGCGGGCGCTGGTGATCACGTTCGTGAACCCGGCGGTCGCCGTGCTGGCCGGCGTCCTGCTCCTCGGGGAGCCGTTCACCCTCGGCCTCGCCGTCGGGCTGCCCCTGGTGCTCGTCGGCTGCGTGCTCGCCACCCGGCGCAACGCCCCGGCTCCGGCTCCCGCTGCGGTGGACGCCGCGGTCCCCTGAGGCCCGCGGTCACGCCGGGGCGGACAGCCGCCCGCGGAGGCGGTCGCGGACTGTCGGTTGCACGACGTGCACGGACGGGCGACGGTGCCCAGCGCCGCGCGTGCCTGAGGCCGGTCCTGCAGACCGTGTGCGCCGCTGCCCGTGTCCCTGAAGGCGGCTTTAGGGCCACGTTCTGGTCGCTTACCCCTCCGCCACCATCGCTGAGAACATCACCCGGGAAAGACGTGCGGCGCCCACGCGAACGGGGCGCCCGTGCGCTTGCCGCACCTCCGGCAGATTTTGTCGTCCACACTCAAGGGCTGCTCGCCGTCCGGATGTCGCTGGACGTAGGAGTGAAACCCGAAGCGGCACCGCAGTGGCTTCCGAGTCATGGGCCGATGCTAAGAGTCGTCGATCCCGCCCAGGAGGGGACTACGGCCCTGCGCGCCCCAATCGCCCAAAGTGGGCCGCTCAAGGACAAAGCTCAGCCGGCCCAGCCGGCGAGAAAGCCGGCGACCTGGTGGGAGGCGTGGCGCTCCAGGGCTTCGCCGGTGATGTCGTAGCTGCCCAGGGTGGTCCCCGGGCGGGCGTGGCGCAGCAGTCGCTGCACATCGCGCAGCGGGATGCCCTGGTTGAGCCCGACGGTGCCCACGGTGCGACGCAGTGCGTGCGGGCCGATGGACCGGGAGATCCCGGCTGCCTTGGCGGTCGCGGCGACGTAGCGGTAGACGGTGCGCCGGTCCATGCCGGCGCCGGTCCGGGTCCGCAGCAGCGGCCCGGCGGTGCGGCCGTCGATGGCGACCTGGACGGCGCCGAGGGCGGGGATGGGCACCGGCACGCGGGCGGGCTTGTCGCCCTTGCCCAGGACGGTGAGGGTGGCGTAGCCGCGGACGGTGCCGAAGGACGGCACGGTCAGGGTGGCCATCTCCGTGGCGCGCAGGCCCATCATTCCGCCGAGCACCGCGATGGCGTGGTGGCTGGTACCCAAGGTGCGGGCGGTGGTGAGGAACGCGGCGTACTCCAGCACGGTGAGCACCTTCCGGCGCTGCAGCTCGCGCTGGATCTTCGGCCGGGTGACGCGGGCGCAGGGATCGGCCGGGACCAGCTCCTCCTCATACGCCAGGCGGTAGAGGCTGGCGACGGCGTCGTAGTGCGCGGCCACTGAGGCGCGGGAGAGCCCGGAGTCGGCGACGGCGCGCAGCCGCAGCTCGACGTCGGCGCGGCGGGCGGCCAGCGGATCGATGCGCCGGTTGGCGCACCACCTGCTCCAGCGCGGCAGATAGCTGGCGTAGGTCTGCTGGGTGGAGGGCTTGTAGCGGGACAGCCGCCAGGCGGCGAGCTCATCCCAGGCCGCATGCCCGGAGGACGGCAAGATCACAGGTGTCATACGCGACCGGACGGGCAACAGCCGAGGACTGGCCCCGATCGCGCCGCGGCCTTGCCCAAGCAGACGCGAACGAGGGATCAGCTGTCGCCTATCGGTGTGAGAGGCCCGCGTCGACCGCCCGGCCGGACCGGGGTGCGACAGAGCGGCCCACCTTAGGACACACCAGGCGGACGGCTGGGGCCGAGGATGTGCCGTCTGAAGGTCGAGGAGGCGGCCAGTCAAGGACGTCAGCGACCCAGGGCCAAGTCCCCCGGGGGTACGCACGTCAATCGGACCGAAGCTGACCCTGTCTCTCGACTTGAGTGATGACGTCGGCCGACCGAAGTGACCCAGGACAGTCGCCCTCGCTGTTACTCAGGGAGAACAGAAGAAGTGAACACAGGCGGATTCCTCATCCTGCTCGTGATCGGTCTGGCCCTGCAGGTCGGCATCATCGCACTCGCGGTTCAACTTGGAACCGGAAAGGTCCATGGTGAGCTGATTGCGTTGCGAAAGGCGGTCGAAGGCAACCGCACCCTCTGACGAGGAAGAGGGTCGTAGCTCAACGGCAGAGCATCGAGCCACACGTTCCGGTTCGACTCCGGACGACCCGCTTTCGGCGAAGCGCCGGCAGAAGCCAGCAGGTGTGGCGCCTGCCAGAGCAGCTGGCGGCGAGCCGCGGCCGGTGCCATAGGCCGCCCTCAGGGACGCGTCAGCGGGCCCGCGGTCACCGTCGTCGGCGAGGGATCCTCGACGGACGGGGCTTTCCGGCCCCGGATGTCAAGGTCCCGCCGAGGTTGCCGCTGCCGTCCGGGCGGCGCTCGCGAGGGCAACCACCCGCGCCGGGAGGACGGAGATCGTCGTGACGGGACCTATGCACCAGCGGTCGAAGGCGACACTGGACGCCGACATCCGCGCCCGGCGCCGCACCGCGCTGGTCGTCAACGTCCGGTCCCGCCGGGGACGCCGTCACTTCGCGGCGGTGCACCAACGGCTGCAGGCCACCGTGCAGCTGGTCGACGTGCGCCCGGTCGCCGACCCTGGGGGCCTGCCCGAGGCGCTCGCCGCCGCGGCCGACAGCGGCGCTGACCTCGTGGTGGTGGGCGGCGGCGACGGCACGCTGAGCGAGGCCGCGCACCAGCTCGCCCACCGCGACGTCTGCCTCGGCGTGGTTCCGCTCGGCACGACCAACAACTTCGCCCGCGGCCTCGGTCTGCCGCTGCGCCTGCCCGCCGCCCTGGGCGTGCTCACCGCCGGCAGGGTCGCCGACGTCGACCTCGGCCACGTGGCCGGGCGCCACTTCGCCAATCTGACCAGCCTGGGGTTGTCGGTGCAGGTCGCCGAGCACGTTCCGCACCGGCTCAAGCGGGTACTCGGCCGCGCTGCCTATCCGCTGACCGCGCTCGCCCTGCTGCCCGGCCACCGGCCCTTCACCGCGCGCCTGCGCATCGGCGAGGAGGTCCACGAACTCGTAACCCACCAGCTCAACATCGCCAACGGCAGTCACCACGCCGGCCGGGCGATCGCCTCCGACACCGGCCTCGACGACCGCGAGCTGGTGGTGTACCGGCTCGGCGACGCCAACCGGCTCCGGCTGAGCCTCGCGACCGTCCGCCAGACGGTCCTCGGGCCCCGCCGGCCGCTGGCCCGCACCCGGTTCCTTACGGCCGGCGAGGTCTGGGTGGAGACCGACCCGCCCCTCGCGCTCGACGTCGACGGCGAGATCCGCGGACGCACGCCGGTGCGGATCGCGCTCGAGGCCAACGCGCTGCGGGTGATGGTCGGCACGGACTTCCCCGACCGCCAATCTCCACTCTCCTCGCGGTCACGGGCCCTCCTGGGACGAGGAGCGCCGGCTCCCTCCGCCACGGAGCAGGGTGATTCGTCCGCACCGCCGCCCGCGTGGGCTTCCTGTTCCGCGCCAGTGACCGCGCCGTGGCGATCAATTGCGCCCTGCAGGCGCGGACGTGGGCCGAGCAGCTATCCGGCCCGCCTCCCGGTCGTCGAGGAGTTCAGCGGCCACCGAGGGCCCCTGAGCGGCAAGGCGCAGACGCTGTCCCGCCAGGAAACGCGCAACGGCGACCTCCGGGCGAAGCGGGGAGCCAACCGCCGGTCTCCCGCAGGGGATCCGGCTCCGGCGACGACGAACGCAGACTCACCGCGTCCCTCAAGGCGGCCTGAGGGACATCGATCGGGGACATGAGGCGCTTCCTGGGGCGCCGCTTCCGGTGAACCGTTCTCGACTTGAGCGCTCCGCCGGGACTTGACGTCGCACTTGCATTTTGCAAGTGGGGCCCGCATGAGCCTCTTCATCACCTGCCCGGTCGAGAACGTCGAGCGCGCAACCGCCTTCTACACCGCCCTCGGCTGAACCCTCAACGCCGAGATGTCCGATCACAACGTCTCGTGCTTCGCGATCGCGCCCGAGCAGTACGTCATGCTCGCCAGCCGCGAGATGTACGCGAGCGTTGGCGGCGTCGAGGAGCTGGTCGGCGGACCTCACACGCCCTCGAAGGTCACGGTCTCGTTCGACCTCGGCAGCCGCGAGGCGGTCGACGAGCTCACCGAGCGCGCCGGCGCCGCCGGCGGGCGGATCGGTGACACCGACGACTACCCCTTCATGTACCAGCGCCAGTTCGACGACCCCGACGGCTACCACTACTCGCCGTTCTGGATGAAGCCGGACGACGATCCGACCGCGTGAGCGACCTCGCCGCCGCCCTCGACATCGTCGGAGCACGGTGGGCACTGCTCGTCGTGGAGCGGCTGCTCGACGGGCCGCAGCGCTACGGCGATCTGCAGCGCGACCTCGGAGTGCCGACGAACATGCTCGCGACCCGCCTGCGCGAGCTCGAAGCGGCCGGCGTGCTGACCCGTCTGCCGCTCCGGCACAACACCCGGGCCTACGCGCTGACCGATCGCGGGCTTGCCCTACGCGAGGCGATCGTCGCGCTCGCACGCTGGGGCGCCGAGCAGGCCTAGGGGTGGTGTGGAATCGCGATGCGCTACAGGGGCTCAGCCGCGGCGGGGCCTGTCTCATGGTGGGCCGCTCAGGGGCACCGGCAGCAGTGACGGCTCGTGTTCTCCGCAGGACAGCTCCTGGTCCCGCACGTGACCGGAGTGGCTCTCAGGCGACGGGTGCGAGCAGGGGTGCCGGGGTGGTGATCTCGGTGCCGTCGGGCCGGCGGGTGCGCCAGGTGCCGCTCGGTTGTCGCTCGACGCGGAACCCGTGGTGGACCTTGGTGTGGTGGCGTTCGCACAGCAGGGCTGCGTTGTCGAGGCTGGTGTCGCCGCCGTCGATCCAGTGGACCAGGTGGTGGACGTCGCACCACCAGGTCGGTGCACTGCAGCCGGTGAACACGCACCCGCCGTCGCGGAGTTCGGCGGCGCGGCGGATGTGGCGGCTCATCAGCCGCTGCTCCCGGCCGAGGTCCAGCGGGGCGCCGTCGGGACCGAAGACCACGCGGGAGACGGCGCCGTCGCAGGCCAGCCAGCGGGCGCGGGCGGCGGAGATGGTGGCGCCGAAGCCCATCCGCCCGGCGTTCGGACGCCCGTGCGGGTCGACCAGGTTGTCGAGGTCGATGACGACGGCGATCTGCGGCCTATGCCCCCGCAGCGTCGGCAGCGACCCGGCGGCGAGGGCGTTGTCGGCGACCTGCACCAGCGCGTCCCCGAGGCGTTGGGCGCGGGTGCGCCCGTCGCCGGCGGGGCGGTCGGCCTGCACGTGCGCCTCGAGTGCGGCCTGCAGCTTCTCGCCGCCCACGGCGTCCAGGTGCCCGCGGATGGTGAGGGAGCCGTCGGCGTGCCGGGCCAGCGTCAACGACCGCCCCTCGGTGGGGTCCGGTTCGGGCCCGTCCGGGTCGAGGTCGTTGCAGTAGTGCTGCACCACCTGAGCCAGGTCGGCGTGCGGCTGCTCGACCGCCACGCCGGTGAAGACCGCGTCGATCACCGCCAGGTCCACGCCCTGCTCGACGGCCGAGGCCAGCCGCTCCAGTGTCACCGCCTCGGCCGCCTTCGCCATCTGCTCCGAGGTCGCCAGTCCGGCGTCGTGTGCCTCGGCGAGGGCGGGCAGGTGCTCCAGTGCCCGCCCGGTGCGCACCAGCCGCGCGGCGGCGGCACCGGAGAGCCGGCAGTGCCCGCGCAACCACGAGGCCATCGACGCCAGGCCGTCGCGCTCCGGCGCCCGGGACAGCTCCGCGGCACGGACCGCGCGGGCGAGGCGGGCGTCGATCCGGTTGCGCTCGGCGACCAGCGCGGCGACGTCGTCGAGGACGTCACCGCTTCCCGGCTCACCCGAACACATGATCGAAGTCTAGTGGGTCCGACGACCGCCTGCACCCTGAATCCCCAGGTCAGCGGTCCGTCCACAGATCTCCGATCGCCGTCGTGCAGCCGGGCCGGACGGCCGTAGGAGGTGTCCATGACGACCGACCTGTCGGACGGCGGCACTAGCGTCACCGTCGTGGAGCCCGTGCCGACCACCGACCGCGTGCGTTGCGCCTGGGGCGACAGCGCCCCCGAGTACGTCGCCTACCACGACGAGGAGTGGGGCACCCCGCTGCACGGCGACGACGCCCTGTTCGAGCGGCTCTGCCTCGAGGCGTTCCAGTCCGGCCTGTCCTGGATCACCATCCTGCGCAAGCGCCCCGCGTTCCGGGCCGCCTTCGCCGGCTTCTCCATCGACGCCGTCGCCGCCTTCACCGCCGACGACGAGGCCCGCCTGATGGCCGACGCCGGCATCGTCCGCAACCGCGCCAAGATCGCCGCCGCGATCCGCAACGCCCGCGCCGCGCAGGAGGTCCCCGAGGGTCTCTCGGCGCTGCTGTGGTCGTTCGCGCCGACGGGAGGGCGCCCGCGACCGGCCACTCTCGCCGACGTCCCGGCCACCAGTCCGGAGTCCACCGCGATGGCCAGGGAGCTCAAGCGGCGGGGCTTCGTCTTCGTCGGACCGACCACCGCCTACGCCCTCATGCAGGCCACCGGCATGGTCGACGACCACGTCGCGACCTGCTTCCGCGCCACCCGGGAGGGGGCTCCGGTTGGTTCCGCGGCAGTCATACGGGATCATGGGTAGCGGAGCTCACTGCACCGAGACACAGCCACACCGCAGCCGCACAGGGGCGACGGGTGGCCGGCGAAGGAGGCACGCATGGCGGCCATGAAGCCGCGCACGGGTGAAGGTCCCCTGGAGGTCACCAAGGAGGGGCGCGGCCTGGTCATGCGGGTGCCGCTCGAGGGCGGCGGCCGGCTGGTCGTCGAACTGTCCCCCGACGAGGCCGCGGCGCTGTCCGAGGCGCTGAAGGGCGCGACCAGCTGAACGTCCCCGCGAGCTCGCCCTCGGGCAGCACCGCGCAGGACGACGCGGCCCCGGCCACCGGCAGCACGCCGGCGACCGGGGCCGCACCCTTGCCGCAGGTCGAACTGGTGGCCCGCCTGCCGCACCTCACAGGGGACGACGTCCTCGCCGTCCCGGTCGGGTCCGGCGGCACGCTGCCGACCTGGCTGACCTCGCCCGCCCCCGGCACCGCCCCGCCGGTCCCGGCCGACCTGCTCGCCGGCGCGCTCCAGGACACCGGCAACACCGGACGGCCCGGCAAGGTCACCGACCTGCCCGTCCCGGGCCGCTCCCCGCGCAGCGTCGTCGCCGTCGGCCTGGGCGACGGGACGCTGCCGCACCTGCGCGGCTACGTCGCCACCGCCGTGCGCCGCGCGCAGACCCTCGCCGAGCACGGCGCCACCCGGCTGGTCCTGCCCCTCGACGGCGCTGCCGCCCCCGCCGGCGCCGACGAGGTCCGCGCCGCCGTCGAGGCCGCGCTGCTGGCCGGCTACCGGTTCCGCGAGACGTCGAAGCCGCACCCGCGCCGGCTGGCCACCGTCACCGTGGTCGCCGCTGGCGCCGACGACCCGGCCGTCGTCGCCGCTGCCCGCGCCGGGCAGGTCACCGGGTCCGCCGTCGCCTGGGCCCGCGACCTGGTCAACACCCCGAGCAACACGAAGGACCCCGCCTGGCTGGCCGGGCAGGCCGTCGAGCGGCTCTCCGGGCTGCCGCACGTGACCGTCACCGTGCTCGGCCCCGAGGAGCTCGCCGCGGGCGGCTTCGGCGGCGTGCTCGCCGTCGGCGGCGGCTCGGCGTCCCCGCCGCGGGTCGTCGTCGCCGCGTACGAGCCGCCCGGCGCCCGGCCCGGCCGGCCGGTGCTGGTCGGCAAGGGCATCACGTTCGACACCGGCGGCCTGCAGATCAAGCGCGGCCCCGGCATGCGCGAGATGAAGACCGACATGGCCGGGGGAGCGGCGGTGCTCGCCGCGGTCGACGCCGCCGCGCGGCTGGGGCTGCCGGTCGCGGTCACCGCCGTCGTCCCGGCCGCGGAGAACGCGGTGTCCGGGTCGTCCTACCGGCCGGCCGACGTCGTCCGGCACGTCGGCGGGCGCACCACCGAGGTCAGGAACACCGACGCCGAGGGCCGGATGGTGCTCGCCGACGGCCTCGCCCACGCCCGGCTGCACCTCGGCGCCACCGCGCTGGTCGACGTCGCCACGCTCACCGGCGCGATGCGCACCGCGCTCGGCGCCCGCACGGCCGGGCTGTACGCCACCACCGACGGGCTGGCCGGCGCGCTGTCCACCGCCGCGCTGCACGCCGGCGAGCGGGTCTGGCGGATGCCGTTGGCCGAGGAGTACGCCGACCTGCTCGACAGCGACGTCGCCGACGCGAACAACGCCCCCGGCAACCCCGGCGGCACCACCGCCGCGCTGTTCCTGCGCCCGTTCGCCGGCGACCTGCCGTGGGCGCACCTCGACATCGCGGGCCCGGCCCGGGCCGGCTCCGACGACGCCGAGGTGGTCAAGGGCGGCACCGGGTTCGGCGTCCGCACGCTGCTGCGCTGGCTGGAGGCCGGCGCCCCGCTCGACCCGCCGCCGACCGTGACGGACTGAGGAGCCCATGAGCACCGACGACACCGGAGTCGTCTTCCCCGCCGGCCCCGACGGGCGGCGCAGCACCGCGGCGGTCGGGCGCGCCGTCGTCGCCGACGCGCTGCGCCCGGTCGACCCGACCGGCGCCCGCGCCGCCGAGTCCGAGACCAACTGGCGGGCGGGCTACCTGGTGCACTTCCGCCGCCTGGTCGAGGCGGGGCTCGCCTCCCCGGACGCGGCCCGGGCCATCGCCGCGGCGGGCCTGGACGCCGTGCACGCCCGGCTGCGGGTGGCCGCCGACGACGGCGAGCAGCCGCTGGCCGCGCTGCCCGCGGCGCCGGCCGGCCGGGTGCTGCGGACCCGCGAGGTGGCCGGCACCGCCGAGCCCGAGCGCGAGTTCACGCTGCCCTTCCACGGCCGGCGGCTGCGCGGCGACGACCTGCTGCGCCAGGTGGACACCTGGGTCGAGGGCGGCATCGCCGAACCCAGCCTCGGCGAGGCGGTGCGCACCGTGGCCGCGCACCCGGAGTGGCTGGCGCTGCCCGGCCGGACCGTCGTCGTGCTCGGCGCGGGCGCGGAGATGGGCCCGCTGACGGCGCTGCTGCGGTGGGGCGCCACCGTGGCCGGGGTCGACCTGCCGCGGCCGGACCTGTGGCGGCGGGTGCTCGACACCGCCCGCCGCGGCGCCGGACGGCTGCTGCTGCCCGCCACCGCCGACGACGGCGACCTCGCCGGCACCGCGGGCGCCGACCTCGTGCGCGAGGTGCCCGCCGTCGGCGACTGGGTGGCCGGCCTGCCCGGCGACCCGGTGCTCGGCGACTACGTCTACGCCGACGGCGCCACCAACGTGCGGGTGTCGGCGGCGGTCGACGCGCTCACCCTCCGCCTGCAGCGCGACCGTCCCGACCTCGCGCTGGCCTTCCTCGCCACGCCCACCGACGTCTTCGCCGTCCCGGGCGACGCCGTCGAGCAGTCGGCGCGCGCCTACGCCGGCCGCTCCCGCGCCGGCAAGCTCCTCGGCCGGCCGCTGCGCACCCTCTCGGCCGGGCGGCTGCTGCAGCGGGCGTACGTGCCGGGCACCGACCCGGGCATCAGCGACAGCCTGGTCGCGCAGCAGGGCCCGAACTACGCGCTGGCCAAGCGGCTGCAGCGGTGGCGGGCGACCGTCGCGCGGGCGGCCGGGACGACGGTGTCGATGAACGTCGCGCCGCCCACCCGCACCCGCTCGGTGGTGAAGAACCGCGCGCTGGCCGCCGCCTACGCCGGGGCGCACCGCTTCGGCGTCGAGGTGTTCGAGCCGGCGACGTCGAACGTGCTCATGGCCGCGCTGCTGGTGCACGACCTGCACACCGGAGGCGGGCCGCGGCACGAGCAGCCGTGGCAGGACGAGGCGTACGCCGCCGTCCACGGCGGGCTGTGGCGGGCGGCCTACGCGCCGCGCAGCGCGCTCGGGCTCGCCGCGGTGCTGGGCCTCGGTGCCGCGGGGGGGGGGGGCCCCCCCCGGGGGGGCGGCGCCCCGCCGGGGCGGGGCCCCCCGGGCCCCCGGGCCCGGAAACCTCCAT
>NZ_JBJGZD010000013.1:0-124531 GCF_054050335.1 Geodermatophilus sp. SYSU D00698 | reverse complement strand
TCCGGCGACGTCGCGCCGGAGGAGGCCCCCACGGCCCGCGAGGTCGCCGGCGGACGGCCGGGCGCCTGATCGACGGCGGCGAGGGCCCGCCCGCCGCGGCGGCCGGGCCCTCGGCGTGTCAGCGGACCTCGACGCCCCGCCAGAAGGCCACCCGGCCGGTGATCTCCCTCGCCGCGTCCTCGGGCTCGGGGTAGTACCAGACCGCGTCGGGGTTGGTCCGCCCGTCGACCTCGAGGGAGAAGTAGGAGGCCCGGCCCTTCCACGGGCAGGTGGTGTGCGTCGCCGACGGGCGCAGCACGTCCTCGCGCACCGAATCGCGCGGGAAGTAGGCGTTGCCCTCGACGACGACGACGTCGTCGGACTCCGCGACGACGGTCCCGTTCCACGTGGCTGTGGTCATGCCGCGATCGTGCCGCCCGCCGCCGCGTCCCGCAGGCGTACCGGCGGGCGGGCTGGGCATGTGTGGGGAGAGACGGCGCAGCACACGCCGCCCCGTCCGTCCTGCACGAGGAGCCCGCCCATGTCCCAGGCCGCCCGTCCGCCCGACCCCGACGACGCGCGGCGGGGCATGCAGCCGCGGCCCAAGCGCGGCCGGGCGATGTTCTTCGGGACCTTCCTCGGCCTGATCGTGCTGGTGTTCGCCTTCATCCTGCTGGTCAGCCAGTGCGGCACCGGGGACGACGACGAGGTGTACGAGGACGACCCGTCCGGCGCCCCCGCGAGCGTCAGCGTCGTGCTCGAGGACCCCGTCCCTGCCCCGGTCGCGACCTGACCCGCGCGGGGGGAGGCCGCGGCGCATCCTCCTGACCAGCGCGTTCGCCGTGTGTGAGGGTGCCCGTCGGACCGCGTGCCACCCCGGCGCCGGTCGGAGCACCGAGGAGCACGTGATGACGAACCCGGGACAGCCCGGCACCCCGCCGCCGGCAGGGGGCCCGCAGCCCGGCCGGCCCGTCCCGCCGCAGGGCGCCCCGCAGCCGGGGGGTTGGCAGCCGCCCGCCGGCGGTCCGCCGCAGCCCGGCGCGTGGGGGCAGCCCCCGACCGGCCAGCCGCCGTACGGCCGGCCCGGTCAGCCGCCGTCCGGCCAGGCCCAGCCCGGTCGGCCCGCGTTCGGCCAGCCCGGCGTCCCGGGGCAGTTCGGCCCCGGCCAGCCCGGTCAGCCGGGTCCCTCCGGCGGCCCGGCGCCGGCCGGGAAGCCGGGCAAGGGCAGGAGGATCGGCAGCGTCGTCGCCGCGGTCGCCGTCGCGGGCGGCATCGCCGCGTTCCGCTTCGTCGACTTCGGCGCCCCCGAGGTCGGCGACTGCGTCCGGTCCACCGGCTCGTCGGAGGTCGACGTCGTCGACTGCGACGACCCGGCGGCCGAGCTCCGGGTGGTCGGCGTCGAGGAGGAGGAGCAGACGGAGAGCGAGTACCTCGCCGACCCCGACACCTGCATCGACTCCGCCTCGGCCACCGAGGCGCTCTGGTATGGCAACACCGGCGACGAGGGCACGGTCTACTGCCTCGAGCCCGTCGCCTGATCCGAGCTCCCCACGCGAGCGCCCCGCCGGCCCGGCCGGCGGGGCGCTCGCGTTCTCAGCGCTCGAGCAGCGCGAACGTCGCGACGGCGTGCGCCAGCGCCCTGCCCTCCTGCTCGACGTCGGCCTCGCAGATGGTCAGGTGCTCGCCGCGCGTGCGCACCCGGCCGCGGACCTCGAGCGGGCCGGGCCTGCCCGGGCGCAGGTAGGTGACGGTGAGCTGGCTGGTCGCGGGCACCTCGCCGTCGCCGGTGGTGCTGCGCACCGCCTGGCCCATCACCGTGTCCACCAGCGTCGCGACGACGCCGCCGTGCAGCGTGCCCGCCGGGTTCAGGTGCTCGTCGCGGACCTCGAACGCCAGCGTCGCGGCGCCGTCGCCGGCGTCCTCCACCGTCGCACCGAGCCGTCCGGCGAACCCGCCGGGGGTCCCGTCGTCTGCCATGGGGCGCGCGGTACCCGCTCACCGGGCAGCCACGCCCGCGGAGCCCCACGGTCGGCGGGGCCGCGGCTAGGGTCCGCCGCCGTGGCAGCGCGGCGGAGGACCTGGATCTGGCTGGCGGCGGCGGTCGTGGTGGTGGCGCTGGCCGCCGTCACCCTCGTCTGGTTTCAGCCGCAGAAGCTCTTCTACGACGCCCGGGTGGACGAGAGCCTGCCGTCGGCGGCCGCGGAGGAGACCCCGGGGACCGGCGGCGGGGGAGCGGTGGTCACCGTGGCGCCGCCCGGGCCGGTCGACCTCGCCACCGGCACGTTCGTCTCCCGCGAGCACGAGACCGTCGGCACCGCGCGGGTGGTGCGGCTCCCCGACGGGCAGGTCGTCGTCCGGCTGGAGGGCTTCGAGACCTCCAACGGCCCGGCGCTGTACGTGTACCTGTCGCAGAACCCGGCCACCGGCGAGGAGGCCGCCTTCGACGCGGACTTCGTCGACCTCGGGCCGCTCAAGGGCAACGTCGGCGACCAGAACTACACGGTGCCCGCGGGGGTCGACGCGACCGGCTGGACGAGCGTCGTCATCTGGTGCGACCGGTTCGACGCCGCGTTCGGCGCCGCCGACCTGGCGCCGGCGACGGCGGCCTGAGCGCGGGTCAGGCCGGCTCGCGGCGCATCGGCACGTGCGGGATGCCGTCCTCGACGTAGCCGGGCCCGCTGAGCCGGAAGCCGAAGCGCTCGTACCAGCCCTGCAGGTGCGCCTGCGCGCCCAGCGTGATCGGGGCGCCCGCGCACAGCTCGATCCCGGCCTCGATCAGTCGCGCGGCCAGTCCCCGCCCGCGCGCGGAGGCGGCGGTGGCGACCCGGCCGATGGCCCGGCTCCGGCCGTCGTCGAGGACGCGGATCGTGGCCAGCACCTCGCCGTCCTCCTCGAACCACAGGTGCCGCGTGGCCGGCTCGGTGTCCCGGCCGTCGAGCTCGGGGTACGGGCACTCCTGCTCGACGACGAAGACGTCGACCCGCAACCGGCAGAGGGCGTACACCTCGAACGGGGTGAGCTCGGCGAAGGGGGCGGTGCGGAGGATCGGCTGCGAGTCGGGCACCCTCCCGTTGTAGCCGACGTCAGTTGCGGGTGCGGTAGCGGCGCATCGTCAGCGGGCCGAGGACGGCGACCAGCGCGGCCGCCCACCCCAGCACGAGGACGACGTCGGAGCCGGCGACCTCGCCGTGCACCAGCCCGCGCACCGCGCTGACCAGGTGGCTGACCGGGTTGACCTCGACGACGGCCTGCAGCCAGCCGGGCATCGTGGCGGGGTCGACGAAGATGTTGCTGCCGAACGTCAGCGGCGTGATGACCAGCATGCTCCAGCCCATGACCGCGTTCGGCGTGCGCACGACCAGCGCCAGGTAGGTCCAGATCCAGCCGAGCGCGAAGGCGAAGACCAGCAGCAGCGCCACGGCCGCGAGCACCCCGCCCGGCCCGCCCTGCGGCCGGAACCCGAGCGCGAGGCCCAGGCCGACGACCACCGCCGAGGCCAGGGTGAACCGGACGACGTCGCCGAGCAGCGCGCCGACCAGCGCGCTGGGCCGCCAGACCGGCAGCGAGCGGATGCGGTCGAAGACGCCCTTCTCGATGTCGGTGTTGAGCGCCACCCCGGTGTACATCGTGATCATGAGGATGCTCTGCACGAGGATCCCGGGCAGGAAGAACTGCAGGTAGCGGTCGACCGAGCCGGCCAGGGCGCCGCCGAACAGGTACGTGAAGATCAGCGTGAGCATCACCGGGAAGACGGTGACGTCGAACAGCTGCTCCGGGACGTACTTGATCCGCAGCAGCGTGCGCCGGCCGAAGGTCGCCGACGCCGCCAGCGGGCCCTGCGGCCGCGGGCGCTCCGCGGAGCCGAGGGCGGCGAGGACCGCGTCGGTGTCCGGGGCCGTGACCTCGGCGGTCGCGGCCGACGGGCTGTCGAGGGTGGTCATCGCGGGTCCTCCGGGTCGGGAGCGGACGGAGCGGCGGTCTCGGCGGGCCGGCCGGTGAGGGCGAGGAAGACCTCGTCGAGGCTCGGCTGCCCGAGGGCGAACTGGACCAGCGGGATGCCGGCGGCCTCCAGCTCGGTGAGCGCCCGGGCGGCCGGCCCGGCGTCGGGCACGGCGGCGGTGAGGGCCGCCGGGTCGCCGTCCTCGGTCACCGGCACGGCCAGCACCCGCTCGAGCAGCTCGCGGGCCGCGCCCCGGCGGGCCGGGTCGCCGACCCGCACGTGCAGCGTGCCCGACCCCACCGACGCTTTCAGCTCACCCGGCGTGCCCTCGGCGATGACGCGGCCGGCGTCGATGACGGAGATGCGGTCGGCGAGCTGGTCGGCCTCGTCGAGGTACTGGGTGGTCAGCAGCACCGTCGTCCCGCCGCGGACCAGTGCCCGCACGACGTCCCACACCTGGTTGCGGCTGCGCGGGTCCAGGCCGGTGGTCGGCTCGTCGAGGAAGATCAGGTCCGGCCGGACGACGATGCTCGCGGCGATGTCGATCCGCCGCCGCATGCCGCCGGAGTAGTTCTTCACCTGCTTGCCCGCGGCCTCGGTGAGGCCGAACGCCGACAGCAGCTGGTCGGTGCGCTGGCGGGCGGCGGCCCGCGAGTAGCCGAGCAGCCGGGCGAGCAGCAGCAGGTTCTCCGCGCCGCTGAGCACCTCGTCCAGGGAGGCGAACTGGCCGGTCAGGCTCACCCGCCCGCGGACGGCGTCGGCGTCGGTGACGACGTCGTGGCCGAACACCCGGGCGGTGCCGCCGTCGGGCGGGAGCAGGGTGGCCAGCATGCGGATCGTCGTCGTCTTGCCGGCCCCGTTGGGGCCCAGGAAGCCGTGCACGCCGCCCCGCGGGATCAGCAGGTCGACCCCGGCGACCGCCGTCGTGGTGCCGAAGCGCTTGACCAGGCCCACGGCCTCGATCGCCGGGACCCCGTCGCTCCCGGGCGCCCGCCCACCGACCGGCGCCGCATCACCGACGTACGCGGTCACGTGCCCCACCCCCTGCTCCCGAGTCGGGTGCCCGCACGGTCCCGCGCGGGTCTGACGCTTCCGACCGGGGAGGGAGGAGGGACTCATCGGTCACCCGGCCCGTCAGCGCATCTGGTTAGGTGTGCCTACCCTGGCTGTCGATCCCAGCCGTGCACGTCTTCCTGGAGGACCCGTGACCACGCCCGGGCGGGCGACCGCCGCCGTCCTGACCGCCGTCTGCCTGTCCGGCGCGCTGGCCGCCTGCGGGAGCGCCGGGGCGTCGGACGCGCAGACGCTCACGGTGTACAGCGCCCAGCACGAGAGCCTGGTGCGCACGATGCTCGAGGGCTTCACCGAGGAGACGGGCATCGAGGTGGAGTTCCGCGACGGCAACGACGCGGAGCTGGCCAACCAGATCGTGCAGGAGGGCGACGCCTCGCCCGCCGACGTCTTCCTCACCGAGAACAGCCCGTCGATCGCCGTCCTCGACCGCGAGGGCCTGCTCGCGCCGCTCGAGCAGGGGACGCTGGACCAGGTCGGTGCGCAGTTCCGCCCGTCGTCGGGGACCTGGACCGGCTTCGCCGCCCGCTCGACGGTGCTGGTGTACGACCCCACCGCGCTGCCGGAGGACCAGCTGCCGGCGTCGATCCTGGACCTGGCCGACCCGGCGTGGGAGGGCCGCATCGGCATCGCGGCCGGGGGTGCGGACTTCCAGGCGATCGTCGCCGCGGTGCTGGCGCTGCGCGGCGAGGACGCCACCCGGGCGTGGCTGGAGGGGCTCGAGCGCAACGCCGGCGTCTACCAGAGCAACACCGCCGTGATGGTGGCCGCCGACGAGGGCGAGATCGACGCCGGCGTCATGTACCACTACTACTGGTACCGCGACCAGGCCGAGGGCGGTCTGAAGGGTGACGACGCCCGGCTGCACCTCTTCGGGAACCAGGACCCGGGCGCCTTCCTCAGCGTCTCCGGGGCCGGCGTCCTCGCCTCGTCGGACCAGCCCGACGACGCCCAGCGGCTGGTCGCCTGGCTGACCGGCCGGGAGGCGCAGGAGCGGCTGGCCGAGAGCACCGCCCTGGAGTACGCGGTCGGCACCGGGGTCGCCTCCGCCGAGGCGCTGCCGCCGCTGGACACCCTCGGCGCGCCGGCGGTCGACCCCGGCTCGCTGGACCAGGAGCGGGTCACCGAGCTCATGCAGGAGGTGGGCCTGCTCTGAGCGCCTCCCCGGTCCCCGCCCGTCCGCGCCCCGCGGCGCCCGCCCCGCCGTCGTCGCGGGGCCGGCGCGCGTCCCGGGCCCGGCGCGCGCCGGTGACGGTGGCGCTGGCCGTGGCCGTGGCGGCGCTCGCGCTGCTGCCCCTCGTGCACATCGCGGTCGCCGTCGCCGAGGTCGGCTGGGGCGGCGTGGCGGAGCTGGTCCTCCGGCCGCGGGTCGCCGAGCTGCTGGGCAACACCGTCCGGCTGGTCGCCGGCTCGGTCGCGGTGTGCGTCGTGCTCGGCGTGGGCGCGGCCTGGCTGGTCGAGCGCACCGCGCTGCCCGGCCGCCGGGTGTGGCACGTGCTGATGGTCGCGCCGCTGGCCCTGCCCGCGTTCGTCACCGGCTCGGCGTGGATCTCCCTGCTGCCCGGGCTGGACACGTACGGCGGCGCGCTGCTGGTCGTCTCCCTGGCCTACTCCCCGTTCGTGTACCTGCCCGCGGTCGCCGCCCTCCGCGGCACCGACCCGGCGCTCGAGGAGACCGCGCGGGGCCTGGGCCTGTCGGGCTGGGCGGTGTTCCGGCGGGTGCAGCTGCCCCAGCTGCGGGTGGCGGTGCTCGGCGGGGCGCTGCTGGTCGCCCTGCACGTGCTGGCCGAGTTCGGCGCCCTGGCGATGCTGCGCTACCCGACCTTCACGACGGCGGTCTACGACCAGTACCGCGCCACCTTCAACGGGCCGGCCGCCACCATGCTCGCGGGCGTCCTCGTGCTGCTGTGCCTGGTGCTGCTGGTGGCCGAGATCCGGCTGCGCGGCGCCCGCGGCTACGCCCGCACCGGGGCCGGCGCCGCCCGCCGGCCGCGCCCGGTCCGGCTCGGGCTGCTGACCGGGCCGGTGCTGCTGGCCCTCGCCGCGCTGGTGGGCCTCTCGCTGGTCGTCCCGGTCGCCGCGCTGGCGTCCTGGTTCCTCACCGGCGCCTCGGCGCGGGTCGACTGGGCGGCCCTGGCCACCACCACCGGGACGACGCTCGCGCTGGCCGCCGCGGCCGCGGCCGTCACCACCGCACTGGCCCTGTCGACCGGCTGGCTCGCCGTGCGCCGCCGCGGGCCGCTCGCCACCGTGCTCGAGCGCACCACCTACCTGGGCAGCGCCGTGCCGGCGATCGTCGTCGCACTGGCGCTGGTCACGGTGAGCATCCGGGCGCTGCCGGCGCTCTACCAGACCGTCCCGGTGCTGCTGGCCGCCTACGCGATCCTCTTCCTGCCCCGGGCGATCGTCACGGTGCGCGCGGCGGTGGAGCAGTCGCCGCCGGTGCACGACGACGTCGCGGCCTCCCTCGGCGCCTCCGCACCGGCCCGGCTCTGGCGCGTGACCCTCCCGCTGCTGGCCCCGGGGATCGGCGCGGGTGCGGCGCTGGTGTTCCTCGCGGTGGTCACCGAGCTCACCGCCACCCTGCTGCTCGCCCCCACCGGCACCCGGACCCTCGCGACGGCGTTCTGGTCGGCCAGCAGCGCCCTGGAGTACGGCGCCGCCGCTCCCTACGCCGTCGTCATGGTCCTGCTCTCGGCACCGGCCACGGTGCTGCTCTCCCGAGACGTCCGACGAGGTCTGACCACATGAGCGCGCTGACCGTCACCGGCCTGGCGAAGTCCTACGGCCGCACCCCCGTGCTCACCGGGGTGGACCTGCACGTCCCCACCGGGACGACGACCGCGCTGCTGGGCCCCTCCGGCTGCGGGAAGACGACGCTGCTGCGCATCGTCGCCGGCTTCGACGACCCCGACGCCGGGACCGTCGAGCTGGGCGGCCGGGTGGTGTCCGGGGCCGGCCGCGCGGTGCCCGCCCGCAGGCGCGGCATCGGGTTCGTGCCCCAGGAGGGCGGGCTGTTCCCGCACCTGAGCGTGGCGGGCAACGTCGCCTTCGGCCTGCCCCGCCGGCTGCGCCGCGACCGGGTGCGGATCGCCGGGCTGCTCGCCCTCGTCGGCCTCGACGCCGCGCTCGCCGGCCGCGCGCCGCACCAGCTCTCCGGCGGCCAGCAGCAGCGGGTGGCGCTGGCCCGGGCCCTGGCGCCCGAGCCGTCGCTGGTCCTGCTCGACGAGCCGTTCTCGTCCCTCGACGCCGCGCTGCGGGAGGACACCCGGCGGGCCGTCGTCGAGGCGCTGCGGGCCACCGGCGCGACCGCCGTGCTGGTCACGCACGACCAGGCGGAGGCGCTGTCGACCGCCGACCAGGTGGCGGTCCTGCGCGGCGGGACGCTCGCCCAGCTGGCCGATCCGCGCACGCTCTACCGCGACCCGCGCGACCTGGACGTGGCCGCCTTCGTCGGCGAGGCCGTGGTGCTCGACGGCGTCGCCGCGGGGGGCCGGGTGGCCTCGGAGCTGGGCGAGCTGGTGCTGGCCCGGCCCTGCCCGGACGGCCCGGTCCGGGTGCTGCTCCGTCCCGAGCAGCTGCGGCTGACGACCGGTCCCGGCGCCCGGGTGCGCGACGTCGACTTCTACGGGCACGACGCGCGCGTCGAGCTGGAGCTGCCGTCGGGCCGGCGGGTGAGCGCGCGCACCGAGGGCGCGGACCTGCCGCTGCGCGGCGCGGAGGTCACCGTCACCGTGCAGGGGGCGGCGGTGCCGTTCCCGGTGCCTCCGGTCGCGCCGCCGCCGGTCCCGCGGGCCCCGGCCGCTGCCTGACCCTGGGCACCGGCTGTGGGTTAGGTGTGCCTAAGCTCACTGCGTGGACCTGTTCCTCTTCACCGTGGACGCCGCCTGGGGACGCGACGTCGTCGCGGCCGGTGCGGCCGGGCTCGTCGTCGACTGGGAGCGCCGCGGGAAGCACCGCCGGCAGGCCGGCGAGGGCACCCAGATCAACGCCGACACCCTCGCGGACCTCGAGCGCGTGCGCGCGGCGACCGACGGGCGGGTGCTGTGCCGGATCAACGCCGCGGGTCCGTGGACGGCGCGCGAGGTGGCCGACGCGGTGGCGGCAGGCGCCGACGAGGTCCTGCTGCCCATGGTCCGCACGCCGGAGGAGGTCGACCGCACGCTGGACGTGGTCGCCGGCCGCTGCGGGCTGGGCATCCTGGTCGAGACGCAGGACGCCGTCGACCGGGTCGCCGAGCTGGCCCGGCGGCCCCTGTCGCGGGTCTACGTCGGCCTGAACGACCTGCGCATCGACCGGCGGTCGCGGGAGCTGTTCCGGCCGCTGGTCGACGGCACCGTCGAGGCCGTGCGCGCCGCCGTCCCGGTGCCCTTCGGCGTCGGCGGGCTGACCCTGCCCGGCAGGGGGTTCCCGGTCCCCGGGGACCTGCTGGCCGCCGAACTCGTGCGGCTGGGCACCGGCTTCACCTTCCTGCGCCGCTCGTTCACCGCGGACATGGCCGGGCGCGACCCGTTCGTGGAGGTGCCGCGCCTGCTCGCCTCCCTGGCCGACCTCACCGGTGCCGACGCGCCGACCGCAGCCGACCGGCGCAACGCCTTCGTGGCCGCCGTGGAGGCTGCCGCCCCGCCCGTGCCCGTCCCCGCGTGAACGGCCGGGCGCTGGTCACCGGCGCCGGCGGCTTCGTCGGCCAGCACCTGGTGGCGCGGCTGCGCGCCGACGGCTGGGACGTCACCGGGCTGACCCGCGCCCACGTCGACCTCGCCGACCCGGCCGCCGCTGCTGCCGCGGTCCGCGCCGCCGCGCCCGACGTCGTCTTCTCCCTGGCCGCCGGGCGGGCGAAGGCGACCCCGGCCGAGCGCGCCGCCACGGTCGCGGTGAACACGAGCCCGTGGCTGGTCGACGCCCTGCCCGACCACTGCCGCGCCGTCGTGCGGCTCGGCTCGTCGACCGAGTACGCGGCCGCACCGGTGCCGCTGGCCGAGGACGCCCCGCTGCGGCCGCGCGGCTTCTTCGGCGCCACCAAGGCGGCCGGGTCGCTGCTGTTGCAGGCGGCCGCCGCCGAGCGCGGCGTGCGGGCGGCGGTGCTGCGCGCCTTCCAGGTCTACGGGCCCGGGGACCACCCGACCCGGCTGGTGCCGGTGGTGCTCGCCGCCGCGCGCACCGGCGCGACCGTGCCGCTGCCCGCCGGGGTCAGCCGCCGCGACTGGGTGTGGGTGGGCGACGTCGTCGACGCCTGCCTGCGGGCCGCGCTGGCCGACGACCTCCCTCCGGGCGCGGTGGTCAACGTCGGCACCGGCGTGCAGACCGACGTCGCGGAGCTGGTCGCGACCGCCGAGCGGGTCACCGGCCGCCAGATCGCCACCGCCCCGGGCGCCCACCCCGGCCGACACTGGGACGCCGCCGACTGGGTGTGCGACCCGCGCGCCGCCCGCACGCTCCTCGGCTGGACCCCGACGGTCGACCTCGCCGACGGGCTGGCGCGCACGTGGGCGGCGCCGTGAGCGGTCCCCGCGTCGCCGTCGTCGTCCCGGTGTACGGCAACGAGGCGACGCTGCGGCCGCTGGCGGAGCGGCTGGCCACGGCGCTGGCCGGGCGGGACTGGCGGCTGCGCCTGGTGGTCGACGCCTCGCCCGACGGCAGCCTGGCGGTCGCACGCGAGCTGGCGGCCGACCCGCGGGTGGCGGTCACCGCGCTCGAGGTCAACGTCGGCCAGCACCGGGCGCTGGCCGCGGGGCTGGCCGACGAGGAGGCCGACGTGTGGGTGTGCCTCGACGCCGACCTGCAGGACCCGCCGGAGGCGGTGCCGGTCCTGCTCGACCGGCTGGCCCGGGGTGACGTCGGCGCGGTGTTCGCCGGCCGCCGCGGGCGGTACGAGTCCCCGGTGCGCCGGTTGACCGGCGAGCTGCACCGGCGGGTCGCCGCCCGGCTCACCGGCCTGCCGCCCGACGCCGGCGCGTTCCTCGCGCTCGGACCGGCGGTGCGCGACGCCGTCGTCGCGACCGTGCCGGCCGGGGACGCGCCCAGCGTCGTGCTCGCCGCCGGCCTGGCCGGCGCCCCGCTGACCAGCGTGCCGGTCGCCCGGGACCGCCGGCCGGTGGGGACCTCGGCGTGGACCGCCCGCGCGCGGCTGCGGCAGTCGCTGCGGTCGCTGGCCTGGGCCGCCTCGCGCGGGGTCAGCGCTCCCAGAGCTGGACGACGAGGTCGGTCCTCGACGCCGGGAAGTCCTCGGTCCGGGTCAGCGACAGCCCGGCGTCGCTGAGGACCGCGTCGTCGTCGGTGGGCACCGGTTCGCCGTCGATCAGCCGCCGGACCAGCCAGACGCGGTCGGCGCCGGCGGGGGCGTCGTCGGGCGGCAGGACGACGTCGGGGCGCAGCCGCGGGCCCGTCGTGCGCACGAAGTGGTCGAGCCCGAGCGCCGCGCGCTGGTCGGCGGCCACCACCGGCTCACCGGCCCGCTGCTCGCGCAGCAGGAGCGCGACGACGTCGTCCGACCGCTCCCGCGGCTCCCGCGTGGCGAGCGGCGCGCTCGCCACCAGCGACAGGCCGACCAGGACCGCGGCCACCGGCGTCCGCGCGCCCCGGGGGAGGGCGGTGACCCCGGCGGCGGCGAGCACGCCGAGCCCGACCAGCCCGGCCAGCAGGTAGCGGGGCAGGTAGACCGGCCGGACCGCCTCGGCGGCCAGCAGGAGCAGCAGCGGCACCAGCACCCAGCAGACGCCGGCCACCCGCAGCCCCGCGCCGCGCAGCGCGCCGACCACGGCCAGCCCGACGGTGAGGTACAGCAGCGGCGTGCGCCCGCCGGCCCACGCCTCGACGGCCAGGTCCGCCAGGGTGCCGCCGGTGTCGCGCAGGTGCTCGGCGTTGCGCGCGCCGGTGCCGTTGAGCAGGTTGACGCCGACCAGGCCGGCGACCGGCAGGGCGGCGAGGGTCCCGACGACGGCGACCCGGACGGCCGCCCGCCCGCGGAGCAGCAGCGCCGCGACGACGAACGCCGCCAGCACCGTGACCGCGTACCAGTGCGCGAGGCCCGTGCCGGCGCCGGCGAGGCCGAACAGCAGCAGCCCGCGCCCGGTCTGCAGCCAGCGGGTCAGGCCCAGCAGCGCCCCGCCGGTGGCGAGGACGGCCAGCCCGTAGCTGCGCGCCTCCACGGCCTGCTCGAGCAGCAGCGGCGCGGTGGCCGGCACCACGCCGGCCAGCACGCCGGCCGCCCGCCCGGCCAGCCGGGTGACCGCCCGGGTCACCAGCGCCAGCCCGCCGGCGGTGGCCAGCACGGAGAGCACCCGCAGCGACGTGTCGCCGCCCGCCCCGGGCAGCGACACCCAGGCGTGCACGACGAGGTAGTAGGGCGCGTTGTAGGAGGGCGGGACGTCGGCGAGGTAGCTGGTCACGCCCTCGCCGGTGACGATCGCGCGCAGGATGTCGGCCAGCGGGCGGCGGGCGACCTCGGCGGTGAACGCCTCGTCGAACCAGAGCCCGTGCCCGGGGGCCAGCAGCACGGCGCACAGCAGGGCGAGGACCGCCGGTGGGAGCAGCTCGACGGGGGACCAGCGGAGGGGGCCGCCGTCCGGTCGCGGCGGGGCACCCGTCGTCACCGCCGTCTGCACGGGACGCCAGCCTAGGGGAGCGGCGCCGCCGGACCGTCGGTGCCGCGGAGCAGGATGCGGGGGTGTCCCCGGCCGGCTCCGACCCGACGCCCGGTCCCGGGCCCGCGCCCGCGCCGTCGTCCGAGGCGGTGGCGGCCCGCTTCCGGCGGCAGGGCCGGCGCGACACCGCTCCCGAGCTGGCGGTGCGGCGGCGGCTGCACGCCCGCGGCGTCCGCTACCGCGTCGACGTCCGGCCCCGGCCCCGTCCAGAGGCCCGCCCCGAGCCTGCGAGGGGTGAGGGGGACGGGGTCCTTACCGGGTGCTTCCGGCCCGGGTGCCCGGAGTGCGGGCACCTGCCGAGGGCCAACCGCGACTGGTGGGCGGCGAAGCTCGCGGGCAACGTCGCGCGCAACCGTCGCGCCGACGCCGTCCTCACCGGGCTCGGCTGGCGGGTGCTGCGGTTCTGGGAGCACGAGGACCCGGACACCGTCGCCGACGCCGTCTGCGCCGCCCTCGGCCGGCCCACCCCGTCGGAGGGGTGAACCCCGGTGGCCCGCTCGGGGCCGGGGAGTGGGCCATCCGGGTCCGACGGTCGGCCGGGGCGGACACGTGCCCCGGTGTCAGTGGCGGCCGGTGCCGCCGCGGGCGCGCTGCACGACCGGGCTGCCGATCCACAGCCAGCCCAGCAGCAGCGCCACGACGCCGCCGGTGACCAGCGCCTGCGGGAGGGCGAAGAGGAAGTCGACCACCAGCACCACCGCCGAGACGATCGCGACGGCGAGCACGCACAGGCCGAGGAAGGCGTTGCGGTTGCTGCGCCGCAGCAGGTCCTCCTTGTCGTGCTGGCGGAACAGCGCGCGGTGCTGCGCGGCCGGGGCGATGAGGAGCGCGGTGGCCGCCACGGCGGCGACCAGGGTCACGAAGTAGACGTCGCGCTGGAAGTCGGTCGCGCGGGACGTCGCCTGCTGGAACGGCACGATGAGCAGGAAGGCGAAGAGGAACTGGACCCCGGGCAGCGCCACGCGCAGCTCGTTGAGCAGCTCCATCAGCTCGCGGTCGATCCGCTCGGCGCGGCTCTCCCGCCGCCCGTCGTCCGCGCCGTCCATCCCGCGCTGGGCGGGGACCGGCCGGGCGTCCCGTCGTGCCCGCTGACCAGAGCCCGTCGTCGCCATCGTCGCGCGCTCCCTCCGTGACCGGCCGCCCCGCGGATCCCCGTGATCCCGGCCGCTCGGAGGGCCGTGTACCCGCCGGACGCCCGGTGATCACCTGCTGGTCACCCGCTGGTCACCCGGGCGTCGACCGGAGGAGCCCGCGTGGGGTAGGGGAGGGCCATGTCGATGTGGGAGCCGATGACGCCGAACCGGTACCGCCCGGACGACGAGGTCGCCGCCGCCGACCCGGGCGCCGGCGCACCGCCGCCCGCCGAGGGGTTCGGCGTGGGCGGCGAGGAGCCCGACCGTCCCGAGGAGGGCGGCGGGTCGCCCGCGGGCGCCGAGGGCCAGGACACGGTCTTCCGCACACCCGACCCCGGCGACGTCCGGCGGGGGACGGACGCCGGCTAGAGCAGCGGGCTGGGCGCCGTCCCGGGGACCTCGTCGGCCTGGTCGGGCTCGCGCAGGTCGTGCGCGGCGCGCACCCGGTAGGCGGGGTAGACGTCGATGCTGCCGTCGGAGGTCTCCACCCAGCACCAGCCCTCGGTGAACAGGACGTGGCAGCGCTCGTGCACCTCGCGCGCCGTCGGGAGCCCGCCGGGCTCGGTGATCTCGATGCGGGCGGCTCTGTGCCACTGCCCGGGCCTGACCCTGCGGAAGTCCATGGCGGTCACCGTGGCACCGGCCGGGCGGCGCGGCCAGCCGTGCGCCGGGCGTCTCGTACCGTCGGGGGCGTGGACCTGACCGTGCTGCCCCCGCGGACCGCCGACGAGCTCGACACCATGCGCGAGGCCGGGCGCGTGGTGGCGCGGACGCTGGCCGCGGTGCGGGCGGCGGCGGTCCCCGGCGTGCGGCTGCGCGAGCTCGACGACCTCGCCAAGACCACGATGTACGAGGCGGGCGCGACGTCGTCGTTCCTCGGCTACAAGCCGGCGTGGGCGCCGACGGCCTACAACGGCGTGCTGTGCCTGTCGCCCAACGAGGTCGTCGTGCACGGCCGCCCCAGCGGCCAGCGGCTGAAGGACGGCGACCTGCTCAGCGTGGACTGCGGCACCGTCGTCGACGGCTGGAACGGCGACGCCGCGATCTCGCTGCTGGTGGGGGAGCAGGCCTCGGACGACGACGCGCGGCTGGTCACCGCGACCGAGGAGGCGCTCGCCGCGGGCATCGCCGCCGCGGTGCCCGGCGCGACGCTGCAGGACGTCGCCCGCGCCGTCGACGACGTCGCCCGGCGGTACGGCTACGCGCACCTGCCCGACCACGGGGGGCACGGCATCGGCCGCTCGATGCACGAGCCGCCGTTCGTGCCCAACCGGCCGTCGGCCGGCCTGGACCGGGTGCGCCTGCACACCGGCAGCACCCTGGCCATCGAGCCGATGCTCCTGGCCGGCGGCGACCGGTACAGGCACAAGAAGGACGGCTGGGCGGTGGTCACCGCCGACGGCCGGCGCGCGGCGCACGTCGAGCACACCGTCGCGGTCACCGACGACGGCCCCGTGGTGCTCACCGCTCCCTGAGGTCAGCGGCGCCGGCGCCGGGTCATCGCCCGGCGGACCGCGCGCCGCTGCGCCGCGGCCAGCGGGGGCGGCGCCCACGACGCCGCCGGCGGCTGCAGCGCGGTGCCCAGCTCCACGCGCAGCAGGTCCAGGGCGTCGAGCAGGGCGCCGTGCTGGGACCAGGCGGCGGGATCGGCCCGGGGGTCGACGAGCAGCGCCTCGGCCAGCCGCCCGCGCAGCGCGAGCAGCGTCTCCAGGCAGGCGGGGTCGATGCCGGCGGCCGGCCCGGTGCCGGCCGCCACGGCCGCGGCGTCGCGGAGGGTGGCCGCGACGGCGACCAGCAGGTCGGCCAGCGCCTCCCGCGCCGGCCGCGACCACGCCCGGTCGGCGTCGTCCTCGGGCAGGAAGTAGGTGCGGTCCAGCAGCACGCGGGCGACGTTGCGCAGGGTGACGTGCACCCGCTCGAGGGCGGTCAGCGTGTTCCGCAGCCGCGGCTGGGCCTCCCGCGCCGCCCGCCCGCGCGGGTTGAGGCGGGCGCTCTCCTCGGTGCGGGCGAGCCGGCGGTCGGCGCGGGCCACCTCCGTGCTCACCGCACGGGCGCGGGCCAGCAGCTCGTCGGTGAGGCGGCGCGACCACGGGCCGCGCAGCGCCGCGGCGAGGTCCTCGCAGAGCCCGGCCATGCGCTCGGCGAGCTCCGCGATCGCCTCGCCGGCCGGCTGGACGTAGAGCGGCGGAGCGACCACCAGGTTGACCAGCACCCCGACCGCCGCGCCGACCAGCGTCTCGGTGACGCGGGCCAGCGCCGCGCTCTCCGCCCCGCCGACGGCCAGCACGAGCATCGCGCTGATGGGCACCTCGGCCAGGTGCGGCCCCAGCCGCAGCAGCCGGCCGACGACGAGCGACAGCCCGACGACGAGCCCGAGACTCCACCAGGACAGGCCGACGACGGAGGCGAACAGCGCCGCGATCAGGACGCCGGCGGTGACGCTGGCGATCCGCTCCCAGCCGGTCGCCACCGTCTCGTACATCGTCAGCTGCACGACCAGCAGCGCGGTCAGCGGCGCGAGGACCGGCGAGCTGCTGGTGTCCAGCCAGGTCGCGACCTGGAACGCCAGCACCGCGGCGAGCACGGTCTTCCCGGTGCGCAGCCCGGGCGTGCGCCCGCGCCGGACCAGCCGGGGCAGCCGGCGGGGCAGGGCGTGCGGTCCGGCCACGGTCTCCGGTGTTCCCGCGGAGCGGGCCCGGACACGCGCCGGCCGCCGTCCGCGGGTGCGGACGGCGGCCGGGGACGTGCGGTCAGCCGAGGCCGAGCGCGGTGGTGGCCCGGTCGACCAGGGAGAAGTGCCCGACCGCCCAGATCGCCAGCGCCGCCGCCGCGAGCCCGCCGACGGTCGCCACCGCCGAGCCGGCCGGGTGCTGCCTCGCGTGCTGCCACGCCGCGACCGCCCTGCGGCGGAACGCGGCGAAGAACCGCCGCGCCCAGTCGAACTCCGTCGACCACACCCACAGCCCGGCCAGGACCGGCGGGATCGTGAGCGGCCCGGGCAGCACCGTGAGCGCGACGCCGAGCAGCACGAACAGCAGCCCGGCCACGAGCACCGCGATCCGGTACGCCAGGTGCAGCGGCGGGTTCTGCCGGATGCGGTCGCGCCACGAGCCCGGCGGCACCGGCCGCGGCCGGCCGAGGCCGTCGCTGCAGTGCGCGCAGACGGTGGCGCCGCGGCCACCCGGGCCCGGACCCGCCACGGTGTTGCCGGAGGACGCGGTCGTGCGGGTGTCGGTCCGGGACACGGGTCCCCTTCGGGGTCGGCGCGGGTGGGTCGGTGCCGCGGTCAGCGGCGGGCGACGCCCTTCGCGACCTCGCCGGGCCGCTGCTGCTCACCCGCGTAGGAGCTGACGGCGACGAGCGCGCCGGTCAGCGCCGGGATGACCCACTGCAGCGAGTCCAGCTGCTGCTGCGCGTGGGCGATCTCGGCCTTGGTGCGCTTGGTGGGCTTGGTGCCGGACTTCGCCGACGGGTTGTCCTGGCTGTTGACGACCTGACCCAGCGAGCGGCTGTAGGCGGTGACGCCCAGCGCGGCGGCGGTGAGCAGGGTCTTGACGGCGGACATGCCGGCCACGCCCTCCTGCTGGGCCACCCGGCCGCGGTTGCCGATGAGCTGGCCGACGCTGCCGACCAGGTGCGCGCCGATGGCCAGCGCGTTCACCGGCGTCCACCGGTTCCAGCCGGTGTTGGCGACCCGGCCGGCGTCCCCGCCGGCGTCCGCCGCGGCGGCGTTGAGGGCCACGGCGTTGGCCAGCGTGCCGCCGAACCAGGCGGACAGACCGAGGTCGTGCAGGGCGCGGGACAGGGTGTTGCGGGCCATCGGGACTCTCCTGGAGGGGAAGGGGTCGGGAGACCGCCCCCTACCCGCTCCGCCGGAGGCCATGCCCGGGGAGAGCAAGTGGGTCGTGCACGACCCGCTGGCGTCTCAGGTCCCGTAGCGGACGGCGGCGCGGGCGCGCGCCCTGGCCGCCTCGACCTCGCGGTCCTTCGGCGGGGCCGTCGTCACCAGGGACTCCAGCAGCCGGGCGGACGCGGCGGCCACCTCCTCGACGGCGCGCTCGAAGGCCTCCGCGTTGGCCCGGGACGGGTGCGTGGACCCGCTGATCTTGCGGACGTACTGCAGCGCCGCGGCCCGGACCTCGTCCTCGGTGGCCGGCGGCTCGAAGTTCGACAGGGGGCGGATGTTGCGGCACATGCGGCGCAGCGTATGGCCGGGGTACGACCGCGGGGCCCCGGTCGTCGACGGGGGCCCCGCGGTCGGTCAGACGCCGAAGCCGGCGCGGTCGACCCTGCGGTGGTAGCGGGTGCCGAGCTTGCCGCCGAGCAGGGCACCGGCCAGCGTGACGACCAGGACCGCCGCCAGCGTGACGATCCCGGCGGTGGTCGCGGTGCCCTCGTCGATCGGGATGTGCGGCAGGTTCAGCTGCTCGAGCACGTTGTACTGCGCCCCCAGCACCGTCCCGGCCGCGGCCAGCAGCACGACGACGAGCAGCCCGATCAGCCACACCGCCAGCCCCTGCCGGGCACCGTCGAAGCGGGCCATCCGCCCGGCCACGTACCCACCGGCGAGGTAGGCCAGGAACAGGACGACCAGCAGCGCGATCCCGCCGGCGACGCCGAGGGCGGTGGTCGGGTCGGCCGGGACGTCCTCGACGCCGTCGACCTCGGCGAGGCTGAGCCCCACACCGGCGGCGGCCAGCAGCGCGACGAGGACGACCGCCAGCCCGTTCGCCGAGAGCCAGCCGAAGAAGGCCGCGCCCCACTTGATCCCGCCGAAGCGGTGGCGCTGCGCGTCGATCGCGTCGCGGGCGGCGCCGCGGGTGGCGTGCGCGCCCTCGGTGGTCGCCGTCGCGTCGTGGTCGTGGTGGGTACGGTCGGTGCTCGCCATCGGACCTCCTCGTCTGGGGGAACTGGCGCCCCGGTACCCGCCTCCGGACCTGCGCGAACGAGGTCACCCGCAGGGAGGACACGTGGCCGTCCTGCTCGTCGACGCCGCCAACGTCGTCGGCGCCCGCCCCGACGGCTGGTGGCGCGACCGCGCCGGCGCGACCACCCGGCTGCTGCGGCGGCTGGCCGACGCGGCGCTCCCGGCCGGCGAGCCGGACGTCGGCGGGGTGGACGTCGGCGGGGTGGACGTCGACGAGGTGGTGGTCGTCGTCGAGGGCGCCGCGCGGGAGGTCCCGGCCCCCGAGGGCGTCCGCCTGGTGCGCGCGGCCGGCAGCGGGGACGACGCCCTGGCCGCGGAGGCCGCCGCGCTGGCCGGCACCGGCCGGACGGTGCTCGTGGTGACCGCCGACCGCGGCCTGCGCGCCCGGCTGCCCGCCGGCACCGACGTCCGCGGGCCGGGCTGGCTGCTGGGCGTGCTCGATCGCATGGCGGGCAACCGACCGGGGTAGCGGGGGAGGACCGCCGAGCCGAGGAGTCGTCCCCGCATGCCCCAGACCGTGCTCATCACCGGTGCCTCGAGCGGCATCGGCCGCGCCACCGCCCGCCTGTTCGCCCGGCGGGGCGCGTCGCTGGTCCTGCTGGCACGCGGCCGCGAGGCGCTGGAGGAGACCGCGGCCGAGGTCCGCGCGGAGGGCGCGGCCGACGTCGTCGTCTGCCCGGCCGACGTGCTCGACGAGGACGCGCTGCGCGACGTCGTCGAGGGCACCGTGGTCCGCTCCGGCCGCCTCGACGTCGTCGTCCACGCCGCGCAGGTGGTCGCCTACGGGCGGATCGAGGACGTGCCGAAGGCGGTGTACGAGCGGGTGGTCGACACCGCCCTGCACGGCACGGCCAACCTGGCGCGCGTCGTCCTCCCGCAGTTCCGCCGCCAGGGCACCGGGCACCTGGTGGTGGTGAGCTCGCTGCTCGCCTCGGTGACCACGCCGCTCATGGGCAGCTACATCACCGCCAAGTGGGGCCAGCTCGGGCTGATCCGCGTCCTGCAGCAGGAGACGCGCGACGTCGCGGGCATCCACGTGTCGGCGGTGGCGCCGGGCGGGGTGAACACCCCGATCTACTCGCAGGCCGGCAGCTACATCGGCCTCAAGGGCCGCCCGCCGATCCCGGTCTACTCACCGGAGCGGGTCGCCCGCTCGGTCGTCGCCCGGCTGGACCGGCCGCGCCGGCTGATCCAGTCCGGCTTCGCCAACCCCGCCGTGATCCTCGGCTTCCGGCTGCTCCCGGCGGTCTACGACGCCCTCGTCGGGCCGCTGCTGCGCGTGTTCGCCCTCGCCGACGACCACCGGACGGAGCCGACGGAGGGCAACGTCTTCCGGTCCCGGCCGGCCGGCAACGCCGAGAAGGGGCGCTGGCACGGCATCCCGTGAGCGGCGCGTCCGGTTCCGTCCCGCCCCGTTGACCCGCCGGGCGGCGCCGGGCCACGCTGACCGGGCCGCCGACCCGGGGAGCCGCCGTGACCGTCCGCCGCACGACCCTCGGCGGCTCCACCTACGAGTTCCCCACCCTCGTCGAGCTGCTGGCGAAGGCCACCCCGCTGCGCTCCGGGGACGTGCTCGCCGGGTGCGCGGCCGGGTCGGCCGCCGAGCGGGTGGCCGCCCAGACCGTGCTCGCCGACCTGCCGCTGGCCACCTTCCTCGACGAGCAGGTGGTCGGCTACGACGAGGACGACGTCACCCGGCTGGTGCTCGACACCCACGACGCCGCGGCGTTCGCGCCGGTCGCCTCGCTGACGGTGGGCGAGTTCCGCGACCGCCTGCTGGCCTGGGCGGCGGCCGGCGACGAGGCGTCGATCAGCGCGCTCGCGCCGGGCCTCACCCCGGAGATGGTGGCGGCGACGTCGAAGCTCATGCGCAACGCCGACCTGGTCGCCGTCGGCCGGCGGACGCGGGTGGTGACCGGGCTGCGCAGCACCGTCGGGCTGCCCGGCACGCTCGCCTCCCGGCTGCAGCCCAACCACCCCACCGACGACCCGGTCGGCGTCACCGCCTCGATCGTCGACGGGCTCCTGCACGGCTCCGGCGACGCGGTCATCGGCATCAACCCGGCCACCGACTCCCCGGCCCGCACGGTGGCGCTGCTGGAGCTGGTCGACGCGGTGATCGGCCGCTACGGCATCCCGACGCAGTCGTGCGTGCTCGCCCACGTGACGACGACGCTGCGGGCGCTGGAGCAGGGCGCGCCGGTGGACCTGGTGTTCCAGTCGGTCGCCGGCACCCAGGAGGCCAACCGCGGCTTCGGCGTCACCCTCGACCTGCTCGCCGAGGCCCGCGCGGGGGCGCTCGCGCTGGGCCGCGGCACCGTCGGGGGGAACGTGACCTACTTCGAGACGGGGCAGGGGTCGGCGCTGTCGGCCGGCGCGCACCTCGGCGTCGGCGGGCGGCCGGTGGACCAGCAGACGCTCGAGGCCCGCGCGTACGGCGTCGCCCGGCACTTCCGCCCGCTGCTGGTGAACACCGTCGTCGGGTTCATCGGCCCGGAGTACCTCTACGACGGCAAGCAGGTGCTGCGCGCCGGGTTGGAGGACCACTTCTGCGGCAAGCTGCTCGGCCTGCCGATGGGCGTCGACGTCTGCTACACGAACCACGCCGAGGTCGACGGCGACGACACCGACTCCCTCGTGCTGCTGCTCGGCGCGGCCGGCTGCTCGTTCGTCATCGCCGTCCCGGGCTCGGACGACGTGATGCTGCACTACCAGTCGCTGTCGTTCTCCGACGTCCTCACCACCCGGCAGGTGCTCGGCCTGCGCCCGGCCCCGGAGTTCGAGGCGTGGCTGGCCCGGATGGACCTGCTCGACGACGCCGGCCGGGTGCGGGAGCTCGCCCCCGACGCCCCGGCGGCGCGGGCCCTCCTCGCGGCGGCGTCCTCGTGACCGGCGACCGCCTCCCGCGCGTGGACGGTGATGACCCGTGGGCGGTGCTGCGGGCGGCGACCCGGGCGCGGGTGGCGCTCGGGCGGGCCGGGGACGCGCTGCCCATGCACCGCGAGCTGGAGTTCCGCGCCGCGCACGCCGCCGCCCGGGACGCCGTCCACTCGCCGCTCGACGTCGGCGCGGTCCGCGCGGCGCTCGGTGGGGAGGTCCTGACCGTCGCCTCGGCCGCGCCCGACCGCGCCATCTACCTGCAGCGCCCCGACCTCGGCCGGCAGCTCGCGGAGGGGACGGCGCTGCCGCGGACCGGCGCCGACCTCGCGGTCGTGCTGGCCGACGGGCTGTCCCCGCGGGCGGTGCAGGCGCACGGGCCGGCGCTGGCCGCCGCGCTGCTCGAGCGGCTGCCCGGCTGGTCGGTCGCGCCGCCGGTGGTCGCCACGCAGGCGCGGGTGGCGCTGGGCGACGCGGTGGGGGAGGCCCTCGGCGTGCGCGCGGTCGTGGTGCTGATCGGCGAGCGGCCGGGGCTGTCGTCGGCGGACTCCCTCGGCGTGTACCTCACCTGGGACCCGCGGCCGGGGCGGGTGGACTCCGAGCGCAACTGCGTCTCCAACGTCCGCCCGCCGCACGGGCTGTCCCACGCGCAGGCCGCCGACACCGTGGCCGCCCTGCTGTCGGCCGCCCGCGAGCTGGGCGCCTCCGGCGTCGCGCTCAAGGACGAGGGGCCGGTGCTCCCCGCGGGCGGGGTCAGCTGAGGAACGCGTCCACCGCCGCCTGGTCGGCGTGCGCGTCCCAGACCTCGGCGATCCGCCCGTCCTCGAAGCGGTGCACCTGGGCGGCGAGGACGTCGAGGTGCCGGTCGCCGCGGGAGGCGGTCATGCGGACGACCGCCACGCCGTCGGTGTCGTCGGCGAAGGCGGCCCGCACCTCGACCCGCAGGCTGCCCTCGGTGACCTCGAACGCCAGACCGAAGAGGCCGACGACCTCCTGCGGACCGGTGTAGTCGCCGGCGAGCGGGTGCGCTCCGGGCTCGTGCCAGCGGATGTCGTCGATCCAGAGCTCGGGCAGGCGGTCGAGGTCGCCCTTGCCGAAGGCCTCGTAGGCCTCCAGCAGCACGGTGGCGTGGGGGTGCGGGGAGCCGGCCACGGTCGCCTCCTCGTCGTCGGCGGGCTCAGCTGTAGAACGCGTCCATCGCGGCCTGGTCGGTGTTCGCCTCCCAGAACTCGGCGATCCGCCCGTCCTCGAAGCGGAAGACGTGGGCCGTGAGGACGTCGAGGGCCCGGTCACCGCGGGAGGCCGTGAGCCGCAGGACGCCGACGCCGTCGGTGTCGTCGGCGAAGGCGGCCCGCACCTCGACCCGGAAGGTCCCCTCGGTGATCGCCGCGAGGCGCCCGAACATCCCGAAGACCTCGTCGGCGCCGGTGAACTCGCCGCTGAGCTGGTTCTGCCCGGGCTCGTGCCAGCGGACGTCCTCGGCGAACAGCTCACGGAGGCGGTCGAGGTCACCCTTGCCGAAGGCCGCGTACGCCTCGTGGATCCGGACGACGTTGGGGTGCTCCGGATCCGTCATGCCCGCTGCTCGCCGAAGAAGGCGTCGAGGACGGCCGGCTCGGTGGGGCAGTTCCAGAACTCGGCCAGCTTCCCGTCCCCGTCGAAGCGGGCCACCTGGGCGGTCAGCGTGTCCAGGTGCGCGGTCCCGCGCCGGGCGGTGAACCGGACCAGGGCGATGCCGTGCTCGTCGTCGGCGCACATCTGCAGCGGCTCGGCGCGGAAGCTGTTCTCGGTCAGCTCCATGATCCGGGCGAACATGCCGAAGACGGCCTGCGGTCCCTCGTAGTCGCCGGCCAGCTCGGTGGTGCCCTGCTCGTGCCAGCGGACGTCCTCGCGCCACTGCTCGGTCAGGAAGGCCAGGTCGCCCTTGGCGAACGCCTCGTAGCCCTCGCGGCTGCGGACGAGGTTGGGGTGCTCGGACACGGTGCTCTCCCTCCCGAGGACGGGTCCCCCGTGGACGGCTCCGCCAGTGTCGACCCGCCGGGGGTGCCGGAGGAGGGCCGGTGCGCGACCCGGTGTGGCGGTCGCCGTCCGTCCCCGCGCGGGAGTCCTGCGTCAGCGGTGTCCGCGGCCGTCTCCTGGGTACTGACGGGGAACTGTCGGACCCAGGCGGTAGGCATGACCTCGTTCCCCCCGGCGTTGTACGGGAGCACGGGGGAACCGCCCCTGGAGGCTCGTCATGGCCACCACGACCCTCACCGTCGTCTCCCTCCCCGCGAGCACGCACCCCGGCCCGTCCGACGCCGCCGGGGACCTGCTCGCCGTCGCCTGGGCGCCCGGCACCGCGCCGCCCCGCGAGATCGCCGTCCGGCCGGAGCTGTACGAGCGCCTGTGCGCGCAGCTCGGCCGGCACGGCACCGGTCCGCGCTCGCTCGGTGAGCCGGCCGGCGTGCCGCTCGTCGTCGACCCGCGGCTGCCCGCCAGCCCGGGCTTCGAGGTGCGCCGGGTCCGGCCCGGCGTCCGCCGCTGGTCCGGCGCCGCTGCCGCCTGAGGAAGGACCCCCGCAGGCTCGGGGCGGGCCCCGAGCGGGCCCCGGGCGGGGGCCGGCGGCGCCGGGACGTGCGCCGTCGGATCCCGTCCTCAGCCGGTGAGCACCAGCCGGTCGCCCAGGTCGAGCACGGTGTCCCCGGGCTGCTCGACGGCGTCGTCGTGGGTCACGCAGACGACGACCCGGTCGGCCAGCGCGTCGCGCAGGTCCCGCACCAGGGCGGCCGCCGTCGGCGGGTCCAGGTGCGCGGTCGGCTCGTCGAGCAGGACGACGTCGCGGTCGGCGAGCAGGGCGCGGGCGGCGGCCAGCCGCCGCCGCTCGCCGCCGGACAGCGCGGTGCCGCCGGCGCCGACCGGGGTGTCCAGCCCGTCGGGCAGCCCGGCCAGCAGCGGGCCGAGGCCGGCGGCGGTGAGCGCGGCGGTCATCCGCGCCTCGCCGCCGGGGCCGGCCAGCTCGCCGCGCGGGGCGGCCAGGGCCAGGTTGGCGCGGATCGTCGAGGTGAAGACGTGCGCGTCCTGCGGGAGCCAGGCGGTGCGCGCGCGGACGGCCGCGCCGGTCAGCCGGGCGGTGTCGGTGCCGCCGAGTGCGTAGCACCCCGCCCGCGGGCGCAGCGCCGCGAGCAGCACGGCGAGGAACGTCGACTTGCCGGCGCCGGACGGGCCGCGGACCACCAGCCAGCCGCCGCCGGCGGCCGCCCGCGCGGTGAGGCCGCGCAGCACGTCGGGGCCGCCGGGCCAGCCGGCGACCAGGTCGGCGACGGCGAGGTCGCGCACCGGCGCGGGCGCGGGCAGCGGATCGGCGGGGTCCGCGGGTGCCGGGACGGTGAGGACGGCGCCGAGGCGGGCGCGGGCGTCGGCCAGCGCGCCGCGCCGCTGCAGCGCGGACACCAGGCCGGCCAGCGGCTCGGCCAGCGCCAGCGGGGCCAGGCCGAGGACCGCGACCTCCGGGCCACCCAGGCCCGACGCCGCCCCGACCGCGGTGGCGGCGACGGCGGCCAGCCCGGTGCCGAGGACGACCAGGCCGGTGCCGAGCGCGCCGGCCCGGGCGCCGGCCGCGGCGACGGCGGACCGGCGGCCGGCCACCGCGGCCAGGTCGGCGGCGGTGGCGGCCGCGAGGCCGTGCGCGCGCAGGTCGGCCGCGCCGTCGAGGGCGGTGGTGACGTCGCGCAGCGCGGCCACCCGCAGCGCGCCCTCGGTGCGGGCGGCGCCGGCGTCGACCCGCCGGTGCGCCAGCAGCACGCCGGCCGCGGTGAGCGCGAGGACGGCCGCCGCGGCGCCCGCGGCGGCCGGGGAGAGCAGCGCCAGCGCGGCCAGCGTGAGCCCCGGGACGGCGGCGGCCACCACGGCGGGCGGCACCACCCGCACCGACAGGTCCTGCACCAGTCCGACGTCGCCGACCACGCGGGCCAGCGCGCTGCCCGGCGTCCGGTCGGCGGCCACGCCCTGCGCGGCCAGCGCCCGCCACACCCGCACCCGCAGGCCGGCGGCCGTGCGCAGGGCGGCGTCGTGCGCGGTGAGCCGCTCGACCCAGCGCAGCGCCGCCCGGCCCAGGCCGAAGGCGCGCACGCCGACGATGGCGACCAGCAGCGTGAGGATCGGCGGCATCTCCGCGGCCCGGACGATCAGCCAGCCGCTCACCGCGGTGAGCGCGACGCCCGCGCCGGCCGAGGCGGTGCCGGCGGCGACCGCCCGCAGCAGCGCTCGCCGCGGCCAGCCGAGCCCCGCCGTCGGAGTGGTCGCGGGGGCGGCCGTCGTCGGGCCCGCGAGATCGGCGGTCTCGTGGCCATCAGCCGCCGATCGCCCCGAGACCGCCGATGTCGCGCCGGGGGACGCGGCGACAGCGGGGCCGGACAGCGTGACGGTGCGGTCGGCGAGCGCCGCCGGCGCCGGGTCGTGGGTGACCAGCAGGACCGTGACCGTGCCGCGCAGGCCGGCCAGCACGGCGGCGACGCGGGCCGCCGAGGCCTCGTCGAGGTGCGCGGTGGGCTCGTCGAGCAGCAGCAGCCGGGCGCCGCGGCGCACGCGCACCAGCGCCCGCGCGACCGCCACCCGCTGCAGCTCGCCGGGGGAGAGGGTGGTGCAGTCCCGCCCGGCCAGCGCCTCGGCGCCCACCCGCTGCAGCGCCTCGACGACGAACGCCTCGGCCACCACCGCGTCCACGCCCGGCGAGGCGGCGGCGTGCCGCCGCAGCTCGTCGGCCACCGTGCGCGCCGTCGTCCGCGGGTGCTGCGGCACCAGCGCGATCCCGCCGGCGGGGACGCCGGTGACGGTGCCGGCGACGTCCGCGGCCGGGTCGAGCGCGCCGGTGAGCGCGGCCAGCAGGGTGGACTTGCCCGAGCCGCTGGGGCCGCGGAGCACGACCAGCTCGCCCGGCCGCAGCGCGAGGTCGACCGGCGGGAGGGCGGGCAGCGCGCGGCCGGGGTGGCGCACGGTCAGCCCGGAGACGACGACGTCGGCGCCGCGCGGGTCGTCGTCGTACGCCGCCGGGGGAGCGGGGGCGGCCGGTGCCGACAGCACGGCGCGCGCCTCCGCGGCGGCCAGCGTGGCGGCCTCGCCGGCGTGGTGGGCGGTGCCCAGTGCGCGCAGCGGCGCGAAGGCCTCGGGGGCGAGCAGCAGCGCGGTGAGCCCGACGGCGAGCCCGAGGTCGCCGTGCACCAGCCGCAGGCCCACGGTGACCGCGACCAGCGCCACCGACAGCGTGGCGATCAGCTCGAGCACCAGCGCGGAGAGGAACGCCAGGCGCAGGGTGGCGAGCGTCCGGCGGCGGGTGGCCTCACCCAGCTCGGCGAGCGCGGTGACCTGGTCGGCGGCGCGGCCGAGGCCGACCAGCACCGGCAGCCCGCGGACCAGCTCGGCGACGTGCGCGGCCAGCCGGTCCAGGGCGCGGGCGGCGCCGGTGGTGCCGTCGCGGGTGGCCAGCCCGACCAGCGCCATGAACAGCGGCACCAGCGGCAGGGTGGCCGCGACCAGGCCGGCCGAGAGCAGGTCGGTGGCGGCGAGCACGACCAGCAGCACCGGCGGGACGACGGCGGTCTGCGCGAGCGCCGGCAGGTAGGTGGCGAGGGCGGGCGCGAGGTCGGCCAGCCGGGTGGTGGCCAGCACCGCGGCGGGGGCCGGGCCGCCCGCGGCGGCGACCGCGGCGGGGGAGGCGGCCAGCCGGTCGAGCAGCGCGCGGCGCAGCGCGTCCTCCGCGCGGCGGGCGTCGCGGGCGGCGGCGCGGTCGCCCAGGGTGCCGGCCAGCGCGCGCAGCACGGCGCCGCCGGCGGCGAGCGCGAGCGGGCCGGTCAGGGCGCCGTCGGCGTACCCGGCGGCGCGGGCGACGGCGTGCGCGAGGCCGGCGGCGAGCAGCACCAGCCCCGCCGTCGAGCCGAGGGCGGCGGCCGCCGCCCGGGCCAGCGCGCCGGGCAGCCCCGGCACGCCGGCCAGCGGGGCCAGCGGCCCCCGCGAGGGGCCCCTGTCGTGCACCGGGCTCCTCACGCGGCCACCGGCTCGGACTGCGGCTCGGCGGTCAGGCGGCGGCGGAACACCCAGTACGTCCAGGCCTGGTAGGCGAGCACGACCGGCAGGCCGACCGCGGCCACCCAGGTCATCACGGTGAGCGTGTAGTCGCTGACCGCGGCCTCGGCGACGGTGACGTCGAAGGCCGGGTCGACCGTCGAGGGCACCACCACCGGGTGGGACGAGCCGAACAGCGTGGCCGCCGACGCGAGCAGCACGGTGGCCCAGCCGGCGAAGGCCTGCCCCTCGCGGTCCAGCCGCACCCGGGTCCAGGTGACGACGACGGCGAGCGCGGCCACCAGCCACAGCGCGCCGGTGAGCGCCGTGCCCGAGCGCAGCTGCACCAGCCCGGCCCACACCAGCAGCGGCAGCGCGGCCAGCGGCGACCAGCGCAGCGCGAACGCCCGCGCCCGCAGCCGCACCGGGCCGTCGGTCTTGAGCGCGAGGAACAGCGCGCCGTGCACCAGCGAGTAGCCGACCACCGCGGCCGCGCCGAGCAGCGAGGACCAGCCCAGCCCGGCGAACGCGCCGCCGACCCGGGTGCCCGCCGCGTCGATCGGCAGGCCGAGCGTGGTGGCGGCCAGCGCCGCGCCCACGCCCGCCGCGGCCACCAGCGAGCCGCCGGTGATGACGCGGGTCCAGGTGGCGTCCCAGCGGGGGTCGTGCGAGCTGTGCCGCCACTCGAAGGCCACCGCCCGCACGATCAGGCCGAGCAGCACCAGGACGAAGGGCAGGTACAGCGCCGGCAGCCAGGTGGCGTACCAGCCGGGGAAGGCGGCGAACACCGCGCCGGCGGCGGTGATCAGCCAGACCTCGTTGCCGTCCCAGACCGGGCCGATGGTCCGCAGCATGAGGTGCTTGTCCGCGGTGCGGCGGCCGAGCACCGGCAGCAGCGCCGCGACGCCGAAGTCGAACCCCTCGAGCAGCAGGAAGCCGGTCCACAGCACCGCGACGGCGGCGAACCACAGGGTCTGCAGGTCCATGTCAGGCACTCCGGTCAGTACGCGAAGGAGAGGACGTCGTCGTCGGCCCGGTCGTCGCCCGGACGCGGGTCGTCGTCGTCCCTGTGGGACGACCCGACCGCCGGCGGGGTCGGCGTCGTGTCGCCGGTGGTGACGCCGCGGCGGACCAGCCGGACGAGCAGGAACAGCTCGACCACCGCGAGCGCGCCGTAGAGCAGGCCGAGGCTGATCAGCGAGGTCCAGACCTCGGCGGCGGTGACGCCGGGGGAGACGGCCTGGGCGGTGAAGAAGTACACCTGCTCGCCGACCGGGACGTCCGGGTTCGGGTAGACGACGAAGGGCTGGCGGCCCATCTCGGTGAAGACCCACCCGGTCGCGTTGGCCACGAACGGCGCGCCGACGGCGAGCAGCGAGCCGTACACGCCGATCCGCGACGTCGGCACCCGGCCGCGGCGGGTCGCCCACAGTGCGTAGGCCGCGATGCCGGCCGAGACCGCGCCCATGCCGATCATGAGCCGGAAGCTCCAGTACGTGACCGCCAGCACCGGCGTGTAGTCGATCGGCCGGCCGGCGCGGTCGCCGAAGGACGGGTCGTCGGGGTAGGTGGCGCCGTAGACCGCGGAGTACTCCTCCTGCAGCTCGTTCACGCCGGGGACGGCGGTCTCGAAGTCGCTGTGGGCGAGGAAGGAGAGCAGGCCGGGAACGGTCCAGCTGTGCACGTCGTCGCACTCGTTGGAGCCGAGCTTGCCCCAGGCGAAGACCGAGAACGGCGCGGGCGCCTCGGTCTCGCACAGCGCCTCGGCCGAGCTCATCTTGAGCGGCTGCTGCGCGTACATGAGCTTGCCCTGCCAGTCGCCGGTGACGGCGACCAGGACGAACGCGGCCAGCGACACGTACCCGCCGAGCCGCACCGAGCGGCGCCACACCGAGTGGTCGACGTCGGTGGTGGGGGCGCCGGCCAGCTCGCGCCTGCGCAGCTGGTACAGGCCGATGCCGACGAGCAGGGCGCCGGCGACCATGAGCGCGGCGACGATCGCGTGGCTGAAGGCGGCCAGGGCGGTGTTGTTGGTGAGGACGGCGAGGAAGTCGACCTGCTGCGGGCGGCCGTCGTCGCCGACGGTGACGCCGACCGGGTGCTGCATCCACGAGTTGGCCGCGATGATGAAGTACGCGCTGACGATCGAGCCGATGACCGCGGCCCACAGCGCCGCCAGGTGCAGCTTCTTCGGGATGCGGCCCCAGCCGAAGATCCACAGGCCGAGGAAGGTCGACTCGAGGAAGAAGGCGAGCAGCGCCTCCATCGCCAGCAGCGAGCCGAACACGTCGCCGACGAAGCGCGAGTACTCGCTCCACGCCAGGCCGAACTGGAACTCCTGCACCAGGCCGGTGGCCACGCCGAGCACGAAGTTGACCAGGTAGACGCGGCCCCAGAACCGCGTCATCCGCAGCCACTCCGGCTTGCCGGTGCGCACCCAGAGGGTGTGCATGACCGCCACCAGGATCCCGAGTCCGATGGTCAGCGGGACCATCAGGAAGTGGTAGACGGTCGTGATGCCGAACTGCCACCGGGCGATGTCGAGCACGTCCACGCGCGCCGCTCCTCGTCTGTGCCTTGCGCCGACACCTTCTTTCTACGCCTCGTAGAACTCGTTTTCTACACCGTGTAGACGACCGGCGTGTGAGGTCGCGGACAGGCGGGGACCTCCGTCCGGAGGGGGCGGGGACCTGCGGCACGGCCGGCCGGCGAAGCACGTTCTACGCTGGGTAGAGAAGCCGGGCCGGGGGAGGAGTCGTCGTGGCGTCGCTGGGAGACCTGGAGCGCACCGTCATGGACGTGCTGTGGGCGGCCGACGGGCCGGTCGCGGCGGCCGAGCTGCGCGACGCGCTGGCCGACCGCGAGCTGGCGCTCACCACCGTGCACACCGTGCTGTCCCGGCTGGAGGCCAAGGGCTTCGTCGAGCACGACGACGCCCGGCCGCGCCGCTTCCGGCCGCGGGCGAGCCGCGCCGACCACGCCGCCGAGCTCATGCACGAGGTCCTCGGCCAGGCCGGCGACCGGCAGGCGGTGCTCGCCCGGTTCGTCGGCGGCGTCGACCCGGAGGAGGCCCGCCTCCTGCGGCAGCTGCTCAGCGAGACGGCGCCGGACGCGCGCTGACGTGCTGCCCGCGACCGCCGCGGCGCTCGCGGTCCTCGCCGCCCTGCTGGCCTGGCCGGTGCCGGCGCTGCTCGGCCGTGCCCGGTGGCCCCGGCGCGACCCGCTGGTGGCGCTGGTCTGCTGGCAGGCGATCGGGCTGGCCGGCGGACTGTCGATCATCGGCGCGCTGCTCGTGCACGGGCTGGCGCCCTGGGGGCACTCGCTGCCGGAGGCCGGCTGGGCGGTGCTGAGCGGGCACCCCGCCCGCGACCCGGTCCGGGGCGACCACTGGGTCACCCTCACCCTGGCCGGCGTCCTCGCCGCCGAGCTGCTCGGCGTCCTCGCGCTGTCGTGGGTGCGGACCGCGCGCACGCGGCGGCGGCACCGGGCGCTGCTGGAGCTGGTCGTGCAGCCGTCGCCGGCCGCCCCCGACGCCCGGCTGCTCGAGCACCCCGCGCCGGTGGCGTTCTGCATCCCCGGCGCCCGCCCGCTGCTGGTGCTGTCCTCGGGGATGGTCGCCGAGCTCGACGACGGGCAGCTGGCCGCCGTCGTCGCGCACGAGCGGGCGCACCTGGCCGAGCACCACCACCTCTACCTGCTGCCGTTCGTCGCGTGGGAGGCGGCGCTGCCGGTCCTGCCCGCGGCCGCCCGCGCGCACGCCGCGGTCCGCGAGCTGGTGGAGATGCGCGCCGACGACCGCGCGGTGACCTCGCTGGCCGGGCCCGACCCGCGGCGCACGCTGGCGCAGGCGATCGTCGTCACGGCCGGGGGAGCGGGCGGGGGCGTGCCGAGCGGCGCGCTGGCGGTGACCGGCGGCGCGGTCGCCGCCCGCGTGCTGCGGCTGGTCAGCCCACCCGCCCCGCTGCCGGCCGCCGCCCGGGCCGTCGCCCTGCTCTGCGCCGGCCTGCTCCTGCTGGTCCCGACCGCCCTGCTCCTGCTCCCCGCCCTGTGAGGGGCGCCTCCGCGGAGGTGCTCAGGCCCGGGTGGGCAGCGTCGCGGGGAAGTCGACGCCGGTGAGCTCCGCCGACGCCGTCCACAGCCGGGCCGCCGTCGCGACGTCGCTCGCCGCGTTCGAGCGCCCCACGAGCGTCGGGGCGCCGCGGGTCTCCATCAGCTGCCCCGGGCCGGCGTAGCTGCCGCCGGGGAGGTCGGCGGTCGCGGCGAACAGCGTCGGCAGCGCGCCCTGCTCGGCGGACTGGGCGACCACCCGGTTGCCCAGCAGCGCGAACGCGTCCTTCAGCCGGTTCCCGGTGCGGCCCTGCAGGTTGGTGGCCGCCCAGCCCGGGTGCGCGGCCAGCGCCCGCACCGGCGAGCCGGCGGCGGTGAGCCGGCGCTGCAGCTCCAGGGTGAACAGCAGGTTGGCCAGCTTGGAGGCGCCGTAGGCGCGTTCGGCCGAGTAGCGCCGGGTCTGCCAGTCGAGGTCGGCGAGGTCGAGGCCACCCATCCGGTGCGCCGTCGAGGCGACCGTGACCACCCGGTCGGTGAGGTGCGGCAGCAGCAGGTTGGTGAGCGCGAAGTGGCCGAGGTGGTTGGTGCCGAACTGCAGCTCGAAGCCGTCGGCGGTGCGACCCCGGGGGACCATCATGATCCCGGCGTTGTTCACGAGGACGTCGAGCGGACCGTCCCAGGCGTCGGCGAAGGCACGCACCGAGGCGAGGTCGGCGAGGTCGAGGGAGCGCGCCTCGACGTCGCCCGGCAGGCCGGCGGCGGCCGACTCGCCGCGGGCGGGGTCGCGGACGGCGAGCACGACGCGCGCGCCCCGCTCCGCGAGCGCCCGGGCGGTGGCCAGGCCCAGGCCGCTCGTGGCACCGGTGACGACGACGGTGCGCCCGGTCTGGTCGGGGATGTCGGCGGGGGTCCAGCTGCTCGTCATGCCGGGTCCAACGCGGCGGCGGGCGCCGGTGTGCCGGACGGCACCGCGGAGGTGTCGTTGCCCGGCAGCGGGCGGAACCGGCGCAGCCGCAGGCTGTTGGTGACGACGAAGACGGAGCTGAACGCCATCGCGGCCCCGGCGATCATCGGGTTGAGCAGCCCGGCCATCGCCAGCGGCAGCGCGGCGACGTTGTAGGCGAACGCCCAGAACAGGTTCCCCTTGATCACCGCGAGCGTGCGGCGGGCCAGCCGGACGGCGTCGGCGGCGGCGCGCAGGTCGCCGCGGACGAGGGTGAGGTCGCTGGCCTGGATGGCGACGTCGGTGCCGGTGCCCATCGCCAGCCCCAGGTCGGCCTGGGCCAGCGCGGCCGCGTCGTTGACGCCGTCGCCGACCACCGCCACCGTCGCGCCCTCGGCCTGCAGCCGCCGGACGACGTCGACCTTGTCCTGCGGCAGCACCTCGGCGACCACGTCGTCGACGCCGACCTCGGCGGCGACCGCGCGGGCGGCGGCGGCCGAGTCGCCGGTGAGCAGCACCGGCCGCAGCCCGAGGGCGCGGAACTGCCGCACGGCGGCCGCCGACGTCGGCTTGACGGTGTCGGCGACGACGAGCACGCCGCGCACGGCGCCCTCCCAGCCGACGGCGACCGCGGTGCGCCCGGCGGCGTCCGCGTCGGCGACCGCCGCGGCCAGCTCCGGGGGCAGCGGGCCCACCAGCGCGGGCCGGCCGACGACGACCGGCACCCCCTCGACGGTGCCCCGGACGCCCAGCCCAGCCTCGCTGCGGAACCCGGTGACGGCCGGCAGCGCGCCGGTGCGCTCGCGGGCGGCGGACGCCACGGCCGCGGCGATCGGGTGCTCGGAGGCGTCCTCCAGCGCGCCGGCCCGGCGCAGCACCTCGGCCGCGTCCTCGCCGTCGGCGGCGACGACGCCGGCCAGGCTCATCCGGCCGGTGGTGACGGTGCCGGTCTTGTCGAGCACGACGGTGTCGACCCGCCGCGTGGACTCCAGCACCTCCGGGCCGCGGACCAGGATGCCGAGCTGCGCGCCGCGGCCCGTGCCGACCATCAGCGCGGTCGGCGTGGCCAGCCCGAGGGCGCAGGGGCAGGCGATGATCAGCACGGCGACGGTGGCGGGGAACGCCCCGGCCACGCCGGCGCCGGTGCCGATCCAGAAGCCCAGGGTGGCCAGCGCCAGCGCGAGCACGACCGGCACGAACACCCCGGACACCCGGTCGGCCAGCCGCTGCACCTGCGCCTTGCCGTTCTGCGCCTCCTCGACCAGCCGCGCCATCTGCGCGAGCTGGGTGTCCGCGCCGACCCGGGTGGCCCGCACGACCAGCCGGCCGCCGGCGTTGACCGTGGCGCCGACGACGGCGTCGCCCGGGCCGACCTCCACCGGCACCGACTCGCCGGTGAGCATCGAGGCGTCGACGGCGGAGGAGCCCTCCACGACCTCGCCGTCGGTGGCCACCCGCTCGCCGGGCCGGACGACGAACAGGTCGCCGGCGTGCAGCTGCTCCACCGGCACGCGCACCTCGGCGCCACCGTTGCGGAGGTCACCGCGCAGGACGGACACCTCGCGGGCGCCCATCTCCAGCAGCGCCCGCAGCGCCGACCCGGCCCGCCGCTTGGCGCGCGCCTCGGCGTAGCGGCCGGCCAGCAGGAAGGTGGTGACGCCCGCGGCGGCCTCCAGGTAGACGTCGCCGCTGCCGTCGCCGCGGGTGACGGCCAGCGAGAAGGGGTGCGTCATCCCGGGCTCGCCGGCGGTGCCGAGGAACAGCGCGTACAGCGACCAGCCGAACGCGGCGAGGGTGCCCAGCGAGACGAGGGTGTCCATGGTGGCCGCGCCGTGGCGGAGGTTGGTCCAGGCGGCGCGGTGGAACGGCCGGCCGCCCCACACGACCACCGGGGCGGCCAGCGTCAGCGAGGCCCACTGCCAGTACTCGAACTGCAGCGCGGGGACCATGCCGAGCAGCACGACCGGCAGGCTGAGCGCCGCGGAGACGAGCAGCCGCTGCCGCAGCCCGGCGTCCGGTGGGAGGACCCCGTCCTCCTCACCCCCCGCGGGCTCGGGGCGAGCCTCGGGACGGGGCCGAACGGGGAGGGCGGCGGTGTAGCCGGCCTTCTGCACGGTCGCGACGAGGTCCTCGGGCGCGACGCCGTCGCCGAAGGTGACCCGGGCCTTCTCCGTCGCGTAGTTGACCGTGGCGGTCACGCCGTCGAGCCGGTTGAGCTTCTTCTCGATGCGGGCCGCGCAGGAGGCGCAGGTCATGCCGCCGATCGACAGCTCGATCTGCGTGGGGGTGGTCACGGGGCGCTCCGGGCGGTGAGGGAGAAGGCGGCGGTCCGGACGACGTCGCCGTGGCGGAAGTCGAGGAACAGGCGGTGCTCGCCGGCCGCGGGCACCTCGACGGCGAAGCGCACCTGCCCGCCGGCGTCCCCGGTGGGGTGGACGTGCAGGTAGCCGAGGTCCCCGGCGCGCAGCGCGACCAGGTGGCCGCGGGCACCGAGGTGGGGCTGCAGGTCGGTCACCGGCGCGCCGTCGCGGCTCACGGTGAGCACGACCTCGGACTCCCGGCCGGCCACCAGGTCGCCGTCGAGGGTGACGGTGTAGCCGTCCACCTCCGCGGTCGCCGCGGGGGCGGGCAGCGGCGCGGGCTCCCACGCGCCGCCGACGGCGAGGTCCGCGCCGAGCACGACGTCGCGCCCGAGGTCGGTGGGCGTGGCGTCGGCCAGCACCCGCCAGGCGCCGGGCTCGAGCGCGACCGTCGTCGTCCAGGTGCCGTCGGGGGACAGTTCGGGGTGCACGTGCTGGTAGCCGGTGAGGTCCCGGCGGACGACGACGAGGTGCAGGTCCTGCTCGTGCACGGTCTCGTAGGCGGTCACCGGGTCGCCGTCGGGCCCGAGCAGCCGGAACGACAGCGGGACGGCGGCCCCGGCGGGCAGGACGTCGTCGGCGAGGTCGAGGGTGTGGCCCTCGGCCGAGACGGCGAGCCCGGCGGGCAGGTCGTGCTCCTCGGCGGGAGCCGCCGCCGCGTGCCCGCCCTCGTCCGCGTGCTCCGCGGTGGCGGCCGGCGGCGCGCCCACCGGGCCGGCGAGGGCGCCCACGCCCCAGCCGGCGCCGAGGACGGCGGCCGCGGCGCCGAGCGTGGCGGCGACCCGGGTGGCGGTGCGCACGACGGCTCCCTCCCGACCGGCCGCGTCAGCGACCGGCGACCTCGTAGCCGGCCTCCGCGACGGCGGCGCGCACGGCGGCGTCGTCGACGGGGGCGTCGCTGGTGACGGTCAGGCCGCCGCTGGCCAGGTCGACCTCGACGTCGGTGACGCCGGGGATCCCGCTGACCTCCTCGGTGACCGAGGCGACGCAGTGCTGGCAGGTCATGCCGGTGACGGTGTAGCTGGCGGTGCTCATGGCGGGGTCCTCCGGGCGGGGGTGGGGGTCAGGAACGGACGAGCCGGGCGATCGCGGCGGAGGCCTCGCGGACCTTCGCGTCGGCCTCCGGGCCGCCGGTGGCGACGGCCTCGGCGACGCAGTGCGACAGGTGCTCCTCGAGCAGGCTCAGCGCCACCGACTGCAGCGCGGAGGTCATCGCCGAGACCTGGGTGAGGATGTCGATGCAGTACTTCTCGTCCTCGACCATGCGCTGCAGCCCGCGGGCCTGCCCCTCGATGCGCCGCAGCCGCTTGAGGTGGTCGTCCTTGCGGTGGATGTAGCCGTGGACGTGGCCGGGGGCGCTCTCCGAGTCGGTCACGCGGACGACTGTACCCCTACCCCCAGGGGGTATCAACTCCCGTCCTGCTCCGGCTCCTCCGGGCGGCCGGCGCGCAGGCGGGCGACGGTCTCGCGCAGCCGCACGGTGTCCGCGCGCGCGTCGGCGAGCTCGTCCTGCAGGCCGAGGACGACCTCGGCGGAGGCGAGCGTGTGGCCGTCGTCGAGGAGGCCGCGCAGCCGCGCGGCGAGGACGAGCTGGTGGCGCGAGTAGCGCCGGTGGCCGCCGGGGGAGCGGTGCGGCTGCAGGACCCCGGAGCCGTCGAGGCTGCGCAGGAAGGCGGCCTGGACGCCGAGCAGCGTGGCGGCCTGGCTCATCGTGAGCGCCGGGAAGTCGGGGTCGTCGAGCCGGCGCACGGCGTCGGCCGCCGGGTCGGCCTGCTGCGGCTCGCCCTGCCGGCGGTCGTCGGGGCCGGCCACGGGACCTCCTCCTCCCTGCGGTGCCGGGGCCCGACGGGCCCCGGATGTGGCGCGGGGGCCGGGCCGTACCGGCCCGGCCCCCGCGGACGGGACGCCGATCAGCTCTCGACGGCCCGGGTCTCGCCCTGGGCGGGCTCCTGCTCGCCCTCGATGGTCCGGCTCTCCACCGCGGCCGGCACGTCGGCGCGGGTCACGGTGATCTTGCGGGCGCGGGCCTTCTCCGCCACGGGGATGCTCACGGTGAGCACGCCGTCGTGGTAGCTGGCCTCCAGCCGGTCGGTGTCGAGGCTGCGGCCGAGGACCAGCTGCCGGGTGTAGGCGCCGTAGGGACGCTCGGCGACGGCCCACTCCGCGCCCTCCAGCTGCGGGACGGAGCGCTCGGCGCTGACGGTGAGCGTCGTGCCCTCGATCGACAGGTCGATCGAGCCCGGGTCCACGCCGGGCAGGTCGAAGTGGGCGACGAACTTGTCACCGACGCGGTAGGCGTCCATCGGCATGCCCGACAGGGCACGGGCGGTGCCGGGGCGGCCGGTGAGCTGGTCCAGCGCGCGGAAGGCGGCGGACGTGGCGGCGAACGGGTCGTACGCGGTCAGCATGGCTGGTGAACCTCCTGGGAGATCCGGTGTGGAGTTCGCTGCCCGGGGATTAACCTCCAGTGGCGACTGAAGATTACCTCGATCAGACACCCTTGTAAACGTCTCTCGCCGGCTGTTGTTCCCGGCCGCGCATGGACCGCGGGCAACGGGGGCAGACCCCGGGCATGGACGAGCACCGAGAGACCGGTGGACCCGCGGCCGAGGACCCCGGCGCCGCGCCCCACGAGGGCGAGCCCCAGGTCGACGCCCGGCTCGACGGCGACGTCAGCTGCATCACCGTGACCGGTGAGCTCACCGAGGCCGCCCGCCGGCCGCTGGTCCGCGTGGTCACCGACCAGCTGCTGTCGGTGCCCACGCTCTCGCGCGTGGAGCTGGAGTTGAGCGGCGTCTCCTACATGAACTCCGCCGGGATGGCCGTCCTCGTGCAGCTGCAGCGGATGACCCAGCCGCGGGCGGTCACCGTCGCGCTGGTCGAGCCGCCGGCCGCGGTCGCGCGGCCGCTGCAGCTGACCGGCCTGTGGCGCCGCTTCGAGGTGGTCGGCGAGGGCGCCGGACCGGCCGACGCCGGCGGCGCACCGCCGTCGGGGGGTCCCTCGCGGCGCCCGGACGGGCCGGACGGCCGCAGCGCCTGACCTGCGCCGCGCGACCGCGGTGTCGGGCGGTCCCGGGCCGGGGGCTGCTCCTAGCCTGGCCGGGTGCCGCCCCACACCCACAGCCACGGGCCCGACCCCGACGCGCCCCCGCCGAGCCCGGAGACGCTGACCCGGCGACGCCGCGCGGTCACGCTGATGCTCCTGCTGCTCGTGCCGGTCGGGCTGGCCACCGTGGTCGGCCTGGTCGCGCTCTGGCCCGGCGGCGAGCCGACCCGCGCCGAGCAGGTCGCGGCCACCTTCCTCCCGGCGGGGACCACCTACGCCGACGCGCGGGTGGTCTCGCTGCAGACGCTGCCCTGCGGCGAGGCCGGGACCGGGCAGGCCACCTGCGCCACCGCCGTCGTCGAGGTGCTGGAGGGCGACGGCGCGGGGGACTACCAGCAGGTCGACCTGTCGGCCGAGGTGGTCGCCAACGGGGTGGGCGAGGGCGACACCCTCGTGCTCACCCGCGACCCCGGCGCCGAGGGCGGCCCGGACTACCAGTTCGCCGACTTCGAGCGGACCACGCCGATCGTCGTCCTCGCGGTGGCGTTCGCCCTCGTCGTCGGGGCGGTCGCCCGGCTGCGCGGGCTCGCCGCGCTGGTCGGCCTCGCCTTCGCGTTCTTCGTGCTGCTGCGGTTCGTGCTGCCGGCGCTGCTGGCGGGGTCCTCGCCGACGCTGGTCAGCCTGGTCGGCTCGGCGGCGATCATGTTCGTCGTCCTGTACCTCGCGCACGGCTTCTCCGCCCGGACGACGACGGCGCTGGTGGGCACCCTGTTCGGCCTGGCGCTGGTGACCGTGCTGGGGTCGGTGGCCGTCGACGTCGCGCGGCTGACCGGGCTCACCAGCGAGGAGACCATCCAGCTGCTGACGTTCGACCCGACGCTGGACTTCTCCGGCCTGGTGATCGCCGGGGTCGTCGTCGCCGGGCTCGGCGTGCTCAACGACGTCACGATCACCCAGGCCTCGGCGATCTGGCAGCTCAACGAGGTGGACCCGGCGATGGGGTGGCGGCAGCTGTACCGCCGCGGCATGGCCGTCGGCCGCGACCACATCGCCTCCACCGTCTACACGATCGTCTTCGCCTACGCGGGGGCCGCGCTGCCGCTGCTGCTGCTGTTCGAGGTCTACACGCAGCCCGCCGGCGTCACGCTCACCAGCGCCGCGGTGGCCGAGGAGGTCATCCGCACGCTGGTCGGCGCGATCGCGCTGGTGCTGGCGGTCCCGGTGACGACGGCGGTCGGCGCGTTCTTCGCGACCGCGGCCGGGACGGCGGCCGGCGCGGCCCCCGAGCGACGCCTGTCGGGGCTGCGTGCGAGGTTTGCCCGGTGAACGATCTACTGGCGGCCGCCGAGGCCGCACCCGGGTTCATGCCGGCCGACGAGGGCCGCGCCCTCTACGAGGCCGCCCGCGCGGTGGCGGTGCCCGGCCCGCTGCTGGAGATCGGCTCGTGGATGGGCAAGTCGGCGCTGTACCTCGCCGCCGCGGCGCGGGAGACCGGCCGGCAGGTGGTCACCGTCGACCACCACCGCGGCTCCGAGGAGCACCAGCCCGGCTGGGAGTACCACGACCCGTCGCTGGTCGACCCCGCCGTCGGGCGCATCGACACGCTGCCGCGGTTCCGCCGCACGATCGCCGACGCGGGAGCCGAGGACGTCGTCGTCGCCGTCGTCGCGCGGTCGGAGGTGCTCGCGCCGCTGTGGACGACCCCGCTGGCGCTGCTGTTCCTCGACGGCAGCCACACCGAGGAGTCCGCGCGCCGCGACCAGGACGCCTGGGTGGCCAAGCTCGCCGTCGGAGGCACGCTGGCCATCCACGACGTCTTCCCCGACCCCGCCGACGGCGGCCAGGCGCCCTTCGGCGTGTACCGCCGGGTGCTCGCGTCCGGGGACTTCGAGGAGCTGCCGGGCACCGGCTCACTGCGGCTGCTGCGCCGTGTCCGCTGACGCGCTGGGGGCGGAGCGGGCGGCCGCCCAGGCGCAGATCGAGGCGCTCACCCGCCAGTTCGACGAGATCGTCGCGGCGTCGCGGGCGTCCAACGCCGACGACGAGCACGACCCGGAGGGCGCCACCATCGCCTTCGAGCGGCAGCAGGTGGCGGCGCTGCTGGAGCAGGCGCGCCGCCGGCTGGCCGACGTCGACGCCGCGGTGACCGCCGTCGAGGCCGGCACCTACGGCCGCTGCGAGACCTGCGGCGGGCCGATCGCGCCCGAGCGCCTGGCCGCCCGGCCGACCGCCCGCACCTGCATCAGCTGCGCGCGCTGACCTCCGCTCGCACCGACAGGCGGGGCAGCAGCAGCTGGGTGAGCGGGCCGATGGCGAGGGCGTAGGCGACGGTGGCGACGCCGAGGGTGCCGCCGAGCACCCACCCGGTCGCGACGACGGCGACCTCGATCGTGGTGCGCACCAGCCGCACCGACCCGCCGGTGCGCCGCACGAGCCCGGTCATCAGCCCGTCCCGCGGGCCCGGCCCCAGGTGCACCCCGACGTAGGCGGCCGTGGCGACGGCGTTGAGGACGATGCCCGACACCGCGAACGCCGCCTGCACCGCCAGGTGCGCCGGCGCGGGCAGGACGGCGAGCGTGCCGTCGACGGCGACGCCGATGACGACGACGTTGCTCACCGTGCCGATCCCCGGCCGCTCCCGCAGCGGGATCCACGCGAGCAGGACCAGCGCACCCACGACCACGGTGACCAGCCCGAGCGACCAGCCCAGCCGCTGCGCGAGGCCCTGGTGCAGCACGTCCCACGGCGTGACCCCGAGCGAGGACCGCACCAGCAGGGCCATCGACGCCCCGTACAGCGCGAGGCCGGCGTAGAGCTGGACGAGGCGGCGCGGGAGACGGGCCGACACGGGAACCGGACGGTGCTGCAACACGACCGCCACTCTGCTGCGCGCCCGGCCCGGCTCCTACGGGCCAATCGCCCGGATTGGCCTGGTCCCGGGGCGCCCGTCGTCGACCTGGTGCCGTCTCAGCGGGGCCGGGACAGCAGCAGGTCGACACCGGGCGCCGGAGCGCCGGCGCTCACTCGCCGGTGACGCCGTCCAGGGCCTCGCGGATCAGGTCGGCGTGGCCGTTGTGCCGGGCGTACTCCTCGACCAGGTGCACCAGGATCCAGCGCAGGGAGAACTCGTCGTCACGGCCCCACGGCCGGTCCGCGGTGTCCAGCGGCAGCCGGCCGACGACCGACCGCACCGCCTCCGTGACCGCCCGCCAGGTCGCCCACGCCGCCTCGACGTCGGCCGCCGTGACGGTCGCGGGGTCCACCCGGAACTGCTCGTCGCGGTCCCGCTCCACGTCGGGCCAGAGGTCGAACGGCAGCCCGCCGAACCCGACCAGCCAGCCGGCCTCCACCGCGGCCAGGTGCCGGACCATCCCGAGCAGGGTCAGCTCCGACGTCGGCACCGCCCGGGTCGCCAGCTGCCGCGGCGTCAGCTCCGCGCACTTCCACTCCAGCGTCTGCCGCTGGTACTCGAGGAACCCCAGGAGGGTGGCCGTCTCCTCCGCCACCAGCGGCGGGTCGGTGCGGTGGTCCGGCGGCGTCACGGGAGTCCCCTCAGCTGACGTAGCGGCGGGCGGTGGAGCGGCGCTGGACGGCGTCGAGCGCGGCGAACCGGGCCTCCGCGTGCGGCGGCAGCACTCGCCGCTCGCGCACCAGCCAGGGGATCCCGCGGACGGCGGCCCACAGCCCCTGCGCGGTCACCCGGTCCCGCGGCAGCGTGGCCAGGAGGTGCACGGTGCGCCGCAGCGCCGGGCCCAGCGGGCGCCGCAGCCACGTCGTCCAGAGGGTGTTGCGGATGCCGTCGCGGCGGCGGCGGTGCCCGTCGCGGGCCTTCGACGCCTGGTGGTGCACGGTCAGCTCGGGCAGGTAGCACAGCTCCCAGCCGGCGGCGGCGAGGTCGCCGGCCATGAGCTCCTCCTCCCCGCCCAGCCACAGCCGCTCGCTGAAGCCGCCGACCTCGAGGAACGCCTCCCGCCGGACGACGCTCGCGCCGGCGAGGAAGGACCCGAGCGCCGGGCCGGGCAGCCAGCCGGCGCCGGGGACGGGGGAGTCGCGCAGCTCCGGCACGATCGGGTCCTCCCGGCCGCCGGGCTCGACCAGGATCCGCGCGGTCACCACGGCCAGCCGCGGGTGCGCGTCGAGGACGTCGGCCGCCGTCCGCAGCGACCCCGGGTCCCACCAGGTGTCGTCGTCGCAGAAGGCCACGTACGGCGTGTCCAGCCGGCCGACGCCGACGTTGCGGCCGATCGCGCCCAGGTTCTCCGGGCTGGCGACGAGCTCCACGGCGGGGAAGCGCCGGGCGATCGCCTCCGCGGTCCCGTCGGTGGAGCCGTTGTCGACGACCACCACGCGCGGCCGCTCGGGCAGCGCCCGCAGCCGGGACAGCGCCCCGAGCACCTCGTCGCGGCGCTGGTGGGTGATCACGACGACGGCGACCCGCGGGTCGCTCCCGATCTCCTGCGGCCGTGCGGCGGTGGCCGTCACGCGGCGTCCCCGGCCAGCAGGCGCAGGTCGGCCAGGACGTGGGCGGGCAGCCGGCGACGGCGGCGCAGCGCGGCGGGCAGGTCCGGCAGCGCCCGCCGCAGCCCCTGCCGCGCGGGCGCCCCGGCCCGGAGCGCGGCGCCCACGGTGCGGGCGACGTCGCGCAGCGGCAGTCGCATCACGGCGGTGAGCAGCTTCGAGCGCCAGATCGCGGCCTGCCGGGCGGCGGGGTCGGACCGCCGGACCGAGGGGTGGTGGTGCACGGTCACCGAGTCGACGTAGGCGATGTCCCAGCCGGCGGCGGCCAGGTCCAGTGACAGCCGCTCCTCCTCGCCGGGGAAGCGCACCACCGGGTCGAAGCCGCCGACGGACAGGAACGCCTCGGTGCGCACCATCGCCGCGCACGCGATGAAGCCGAGCAGCCGCGGTCCGGGCAGGTGCGCCGGGGTGCCGAGCGGGCTCGCGGCCAGCTCCGGGCACAGCGGGTCCAGCCGCTCCTCCGGGCCGACGAGGACCCGCGCGTTGAGCACCGCCAGCCGCGGGTGCGCGCGCATGACCGCCGCGGCGCGGGCGAGGTCGCCGGGCGCCCACCACGAGTCGTCGTCGGCGAAGGCCACGAACTCGCTGCCCGCGTGCCCGGCGCCGATCGTGCGGGCGTGGGCCCCGGCGTTCTCGGCCAGCGGCAGCACGGTCACCTGCGGCAGCGCGGCGCGGACGGCGTCGACGGTCCCGTCGGTGGAGCCGTTGTCCACCAGCACGACCGGCGCCTCGTGGCGCGGGAGCGTGGCCAGCAGGTCCGCGCGCCGGTCGCGGCTCATCACGACGACGCTGACGCCGTCGGGGGTGGGGGTGCGGGGGGTGCGGGGCCGTACCGACGTGCGCGTCACGCGGAGGCACTGCCCGGCAGCGTCGCTGCCGAACCGGCGTCCTCGGTGCCCGGCGCGGGCAGCGCCGCCGGGTCGGCGAACAACCCGCAGGCGGGTGTGGCGCCGGCCAGCGCGTCCGCGGCGAGCACCACCGCCGCCGCGGTCCACGTCGTCCGCTCGACCGGCCAGCGCGCGTCGTCGGGGTAGACGAAGCCGGTCCAGTACGAGCCGTCGTCGTGGCGCAGGTGCTGCATGGCCGCCACCTGCTCCAGGGCGGCCTCCGGCTGCCCGGCGACGACGAGCGCCAGCGCCAGCTCGCAGGTCTCCGCGCCGGTCACCCACGGGCGGTCGGCCACGCAGCGGGCGCCCAGGCCCGGGACGACGAAGCGGTCCCAGTCGGCCGCCAGCCGGGCGCGGGCGGGCCCGCCGGTGACCGCGCCGGCCAGCACCGGGTAGTACCAGTCCATCGACCAGCGGGAGCGGTCGGCGAAGGCGGCGGGCTCGGTGCGCAGCGCCGTGCCGAGGCCGGTGACCGCCAGCTCCCAGTCCGGCTGCGACTGCCCGGCCAGCTCCGCCAGCGCGATGCCGCAGCGCAGCGCCTGGAACAGGCTGGCGTTGCCGGTGAGCAGCGCGACGTCGTCCGGCGTGCCGTCGGGCCGCAGTGCCCACCCGATGGCGCCGGAGGCCAGCTGCATGTCCACGACGAGGTCCAGGCCGCGGCGGACGGCCGGCCACAGCTCGCGGACCAGTCGCTCGTCGCCGCTGGCCAACCACGTGTGCCACGCCCCGACGGCGAGGTAGCCGGCGTGGTTGCTCTCGACGGCGGGCTGGGTCTCGGCGCCGTCGCGGTACTCGGCGGCCCAGGAGCCGTCCGGGCGCTGCCGGGCGGCCAGCCAGCGGTAGGCCGCCGCCGCCCGCGCGTGCTCCCCGCCGACGTCGAGGGCCATCGCCGCCTCGACCGAGTCCCACGGGTCCAGCTGCCCGCCGCGGAACCACGGCAGCGACCCGTCGCGGCCCTGCTCGGCCGCGATCGCGGACACGGTGCGCCGCACGGCGGCCCCGTCGAGGACGCCGGGCAGCTCGGGCAGCTCAGCGGACCGCAGCGGTCTTCTCCCGCTCCGGGCGGGCGCCCGCCGCCGGCACCCGGGGCTTGTCCGCGTAGACCACGAGGCTCTTGCCGATCAGCGGGTCGAGCACCCTCTCGGCGAGCCGGGTGACCCACGGCCGCCTCGTCAGGTCCCACACCAGCAGCCGGTGGTAGGCCCGGACGACGGCGGCGTCCCGGTCCACCCCGACGGCGCACTTGAGCCACCAGTAGGGCGCGTGCAGCGCGTGCGCGTGGTGGCTGCGCCCGGGCACCAGACCCGCCACCGACAGCCGGGCGCGCAGCACGTCGCCGCGGTAGATGCGGACGTGCCCGCCCTCGTTGGCGTGGTAGGCGTCCGACAGCGCCCAGCACACCCGCTCGGGGCCGTACCGCGGCACGGTGACGGCGACCCGCCCGCCCGGCTTGAGCACCCGGGCGATCTCGGTCATCGCGGTGCCGTCGTCGGGGATGTGCTCGAGCACCTCCGAGGCGATCACCCGGTCGACGCTGCCGTCGGGGAACGGGAGGTGCCGCAGGTCGCCGCGGACCACCTCGTGGTGTGCCCCGGCCGGTGCCTCGCCGGCCTCGGCGATCGCGCCCAGCCACCGCTTGGTCGTCTCCACCTCGGGCACGCCCCAGTCGACGGCGACCACGGACGCGCCGCGGCGGTAGGCCTCGAAGGCGTGCCGGCCCTCGCCGCAGCCGAGGTCCAGCACGGTCATGCCGGGGCGCAGGTCGAGCAGGTCGTAGTCGACGGTCAGCACGGACGGCCCTCCCGGTCGCGCGTCGGGCCCGGCGTCATCCGCGGCGCCCCTTCCGGTCCAGCACCTCGGCGTACCAGTCCGCGGTCCGCTCCGCGGTCGAGCGCCACGTGTAGGCGGCCAGCACCCGGCGGCGCCCGGCGCGACCGAGCTGCTCCTGCAGCGACGGCTTCTCGAGCACCAGCTTCAGCGCCGCCGTCAGCTCGTCGACGTCCCCGGCACGCACCCGCAGGCCGGCCTGGGAGCCGACCACCTCCGGCAGCGCGCCGGCGTCGGTGGTGACCAGCGGCGTCCCGCAGGCCATGGCCTCGACCGCGGGCAGCGAGAAGCCCTCGTAGAGGGAGGGGATGGCGGCGACGGTGGCCGTCTGCAGCAGCCGCACCAGGTCGGCCTCGGGCAGCGGCCCGGTGAAGCGGACGGCGTCGCGCAGGCCGAGGCGGTCCAGCGCCGACTCGGCGGGACCGCCGGGCCGGGCGGTGCCGACGACGGTCAGCCGCACCGGCCGCTCGGTGCGCAGCTTGGCCACCGCCTCGAGCAGGTGCACCAGCCCCTTGAGCGGGACGTCCGCGCTGGTGGTGACGACGATCGAGTCGGCCTCGCGCGGCCGGTCGGCCGGCGGCGGGGTGAAGACGTCGGGGTCGATGCCGACCGGGATGACCTCGACGGCCGCGGCGGGGACGTGCAGGTGGGTCTCGATGTCGCGCCGCGAGCTCTCCGACACGGTGGTGACCGCGTCCAGCCGGGGGGCCACGCGGGCCTGCATGGCGGTGAAGGCGTACCAGCGGCGCAGGGTCAGCCGGCGGCGCAGCGTGGGCGCGGCGGCGAGCTCGAGCTGCCGGTCGATGGCGACCGGGTGGTGCACCGTGGCCACGGTCGGGACGCCCGCGCGGACCAGCCGCAGCAGCCCGTAGCCCAGGCTCTGGTTGTCGTGCACGACGTCGAACTCGTGCGCGCGGGGGAGCAGCAGCCGGGCGGCGCGCAGCGTGAAGGTCAGCGGCTCGGGGAACGCCGCGGTGCACATCGCCGCCCACTCCAGGACGTCGATCCGGTCGCGGAACTCCGAGGGCCGCGGCGTCCGGAACGGGTCGGGGTCGCGGTAGAGGTCCAGGCTCGGCACCCGGGTGAGCGGGACGCCGTCGTCGAGCTCGGGATAGGGCTGGCCGGAGAGCACCTCGACGTCGTGGCCGAGGGCGGTGAGCTCGCGCGAGAGGGCCCGGACGTAGACGCCCTGGCCACCGCCGTGCGGCTTGCTGCGGTACGACAGCAGTGCGATCCGCAGCCGTCGTCCCATGCGCCGGACCCTACCGACCCCGTCCGGTCCCCTTTCCGGGCCCGCCTGACAGGGTGACCGGCGTGATCCGACACGTCGTGCACTTCACCTGGTCCGACGCCGCCGACGACGCCCGGCGGGCCGAGACGGTGGCCGCGCTGCGCCGGCTGCCGGAGCAGGTGCCCGGGTCGCTGGCGTTCACCGTCGCCCCCGACGCCGGCCTGGTCGAGGGCAACGCGCACACGGTCCTGGTCGCCGACTTCCCCGACGCCGAGACCTTCCGGCGCTACGCCACCGACCCGGTGCACCTCGCGGTCATCGCCGAGCACGTGCGCCCGTACCTGGCCGCCCGCAGCGCCGCCCAGTACGAGCTGTGACCCGATCGGGCGGCTGACCTGCGGTTCTGCCCGGTGCTGGATAGCGTCGGGCGCATGACCGGACGCCGCCCCGTCCTCGCCACCGCCGGCCTGCTCGCCGTCCCGCTGCTCGCGGCCTGCGGCGGGGAGGACGTCCGGGGCGCGGCCTCGCCCGCCTCCACCTCCTCGTCGTCCTCGGCCTCGAGTTCGTCCTCGGCGTCGCCCTCCTCACCGTCCTCGTCGTCGTCCGCCGGGACCGACCTCGCGCCCGGCCTGCTGCCGGCCGAGGCGTTCGGCACGGGCGCGCAGGTCACCCCGCTGACCGAGGCCCAGCTCGCGCAGGGCGCGGCGGTGGCCGGCGGCACGGCCGAGGACCTGCAGGTGACCCCGCCGGAGTGCGGGCCCGCGGTGCAGGGCACCCAGCCGTCCTTCGACGAGTACGACGACGTCGCCGCGCAGGTCGCCGTCACCGGGACGGTCACCACCGTGCAGGCGCTGGCCTCCGGCGGCCCGGCCGAGGACGCGCTGGCCGGCTTCGGGCAGCAGCTCGACCGGTGCCGGGAGGTGCAGGTCAGCGCGCCGCAGGTCGGCACGGTCACCATCGCCTTCGCCGGGCTCGACGTCCCCGCCCTCGGTGACGGCTCCGCCGGGGTCACGTACACGACCACGGTGACCGGGCCCGACGGGCAGCAGCTGACCGTGCCGGCGCTGGTCGGCGTGGTGCAGGACGGGGACCGGGTGGTCGTGCTGCTGACCACCGACACCTCCGGCGGGCGGCCCGATCCCACGGCGTTCACCGGCCTGCTCGAGCAGGCGTACGAGACGCAGGCCGAGGCCCTCGACTAGCCGGGACCGACACCCCCGGTCCCGGCCGTCCACAGGGGCGGCCCCCTCCACAGGCACCCTGCGCGAGCCCGGCGAGGGCCCGTCCGGCCCCAGGGTCGGCCGGGTGGACCAACCCCCCATCCCCGTCATCCGGCTCGGCGACACCGGCGAGGTCGCCGCCGCCCTGCCCCACCTGCTCGGCTTCCACCCCGCCGAGTCGATCGTGCTGGTCGGCCTGCGCGGCCCGAACGGCAGCCGCGTCGGCCTCACCGTGCGCGCCGACCTCCCGCCGCCCGCCGCGGCCCGCGCGCTGGCGGTCACGCTGGCCGGGAAGGTGCTCAGCGACGACCCCGTCGCGGTGCTGCTGGCGGTGGTGTCCGAGGCCCCCGACGACCGGTCGGTATCCGTCCTCCCGTCCGGGCCGGGGGAGCCGGCCCCGGAGCTCCCGCACCGCGACCTGGTGCACGAGCTCGTGCTCGCCCTCGACGCCCGGGACGTGCCGGTGCGCGAGGCGCTGCTGGTCCGGTCGGGCCGCTGGTGGGACTACGACTGCCCGTACCCGTGCTGCGAGCCCGGCTCCGGGACGCCGCTGCCGGCCGGCGCCAGCCCGCTGGCCGCCGCGGCGGTGGCCGGCGGCGCGGTCCTGGCCGCCGATCGCGCCGCGCTCGCCGCGCGGATCACCCCGCCCGACGGCGACCCGGCGGCGCCCGCGATGGCGGCGGCCTGCCTGGCGGAGGGCCGCGAGCACGCCGCCCGGCTCCGGGCGCTCGGCCGGGACGCGGTCGCCGCGGAGGCCGCCGCGGCGATCGCCGCGGCCCTGGCCGACTGCCGGCCCGGACCGGCCACCGCGGCCACCCGGCTCGCCGACGCCCGGGTGGCCCGGGTGCTGTGGGGGCTCACCGTCCCCGACGTCCGCGACCGCGCGCTCGGTCTCGCGCTGGGCGAGGACGCCGCGGCCGCCGAGGTGCTGTGGACCGAGTGCACCCGCCGCGCGCCGGTGCCGCTCGACGGGCCGCCGGCCACGCTGCTCGCGGTCAGCGCCTGGCTGCGCGGCGACGGCGCCACGGCCAACGTGGCCCTGGACCGCGCGCTGGCCGCGGACCCGGACGCCCGGCTGCCCCGGCTGCTCGCCGACGGCCTGGCGCAGTGCCTGCCGCCCGCCCAGCTGCGCGTGCTGATCAGCAGCACCCTCGAGGAGGCCGGGTGAGCGGGCTCAGACGAGCTGGGGGCGCTGCCACCCCTGCCCGAGGACGTGCTCGGCGAGGAAGGCGAGCACCGTCTCGTACCAGACCGTCGCGTTCCCGGGCGTGAGCACCCAGTGGTTCTCGTCCGGGAAGTACAGGAACCTCGACGGGACGCCGCGCTTCTGCAGGTCGTACCAGAGCCGCAGGCCCTCGCCGATCGGCACGCGGTAGTCCTTGTCGCCGTGGATCACCAGCACCGGCGTGCGGATGGCGTCGGCGAACCGGTGCGGGGAGTTCTGCTCGTAGCGCTTGGGCTCGACCAGCGGCGCGCCCCACTCCCGCTCCCAGTAGTAGGCGGCGTCCGTGGTGCCGACGAACGAGTCGAGGTCCCACAGGCTCGCGTGGGTGACGATCGCCCGGAAACGGTCGGTCCGGGTGGCCACCCAGTTGGCCATGTAGCCGCCGAAGGAGCCGCCCATCGCCGCGGTCCGCTCCGCGTCCACCTCGGGCCGCTCGAGGGCGGCGTCCACGGCGGTCATCAGGTCGGTGTAGGGCGCACCGCCCCACTCGCCCCAGCCGCGGCGGACGAAGTCCTGGCCGAACCCCTGCGACAGCGCCGGGTTGGGCAGCAGGACGGCGTAGCCGCGGGCGGCCATCACCCACGGGCACCAGCGCCACGACCAGGAGTTCCAGCTCATCAGCGGCCCGCCGTGGATCCACAGCAGCAGCGGCGCCGGGTCCTCGGCGCCCGCACCCTCGGGCAGCACCAGCCACGACTGCACCTCGGCGCCGTCGGCGGCGGTGGCGCGCACCTCGTGCAGGGTGCCGGGCAGCGGCCCGAGCGCGCCGGGGGCGGGCAGCGGCTCGGGGTGCTGGCCGGTGGCGCGCGGGTCCAGGCGCACCGGCGCCGGCGGCTCGTCGTAGGCCGAGCGCAGCGCGAACAGGGCGCTGCCGTCGCGGGCCACCCGCAGGTCGCTGTAGGCGCCGTCGGCGGTCAGCCGGACCGGGGCGCCGCCGGTGAGCTCCACCCGGAACAGCGCGTGCCGGCCGTCGTCGTCCGCGAGGAAGTAGACGGCGTCGCCCTCGGCACTGAACTGCGGGGCGCTGGGCCACCGGTCGAAGTCCGGGGTCAGGTCGCGGGCGTCCCCGGAGGCGACGTCGACCAGCAGCAGCGTGTAGTCCGGCGGCTCGGCGTAGGTGGTCATCGACTCGCGCACGCAGACCACCCAGGCGCCGTCGGGGGAGAACGCGGCGGCGTACACGTCGGCCAGCGGGTCGTCGACCAGGACCCGGCCGTCACCGGTCGCGGTCTCGACGAGGACCAGCCGGTCGCGCCGGCCGGCCGGGCCGTCGGCGACGGAGTCCACGCGCACCAGCAGCCGGCCGTCGGGCGAGAGGGCCACCGCCTCCCCGGCGCCGAGCGGCGGGAGGGCGTCGGGCGTGAGGTCGCGCAGCGGCACCGGCCCGGCCGGCTCGCCGGCGGGGTCCTCCGCGGGCAGCGCGCCGGCCCAGAACAGGTGCGGGGCCGCCGGCCCGAGGTCGCTGTCCCAGTACCGGACGGGATAGGCCTCGTGCAGCACCGCCGACACCCCGGCGTCGGTGCGGGCCTTGCGGCGCTGCTCGTCCTCGTCCGCGTCAGCGGCGCCGGGCATGGTCGAGGCCACGACGACGACCTCACCGCTGTCGGCGGACACGGCGAACCCGCCCACGCCGCCGGGGCGGGTCACCACCGGCCGGGCCTCCCCGCCGCCGGGCGGCAGCGCCCACAGCGCCGGCTTCGGGTCGCCGCCGTCCTTGCCGGCGGCGGGGTCGGGGCGGGCCGAGAGGAACAGCAGCGTGCCGTCCGGGGCGAACGCCGGCGCCGCCTCCCCGGGTGCGCTGCGGGTCAGCCGGCGCGGCGGGCGGTGCCCGTCGGGGTCGACGTCCCACAGCGCCGAGACCCACTTCTTCCGGTCGGCGTCGAGGGTCTGCACCGAGACCGCCAGCCGGCCGTCGTGGGCCAGCGCCAGGCCGGTCACCCGCGGGATCGCGACGAAGTCGGCCAGCCGGGCGAACGGGTGCGCCGGATCGGGATCGGGAGCGGTCTCGGGCACGGCGTCGGACGGGCTCACCGGGGCTCCTCGCGGGGACGACGGGACGGTGCCGCCCACCGTAACCAGCAGCGCCCGGTCCCCCACCGGAGCGGGGGACCGGGCGCCGGGCTCGGTGACGTGCTGGGACGGCCCCGCTGCGGGGCCCCGCGCCGAGCCCGCGAGGCGTCGGCGGCGGGGTCCTCTCAGAGCTGGGCGGCGGCCTCGACCGGGGTCAGGTCCTCGTCCATGGCCGAGACGAACAGGTGCTGGGCCACGCCCTGCGGCAGCGGGTGCCCGTCGAGGCTGATCGTGCCGTTCACCGACTGCGCCACCATCGTGGCGCCGGGTCGGATGCCCTGGTCGGCGAGCTGCCGGAGCAGCGCGGCGTCCTCCTGGAGCTGCTCGCTGATCCGCCGGATGGTCACCTGCCGGCCCTCGGCGGTCGCGGTGTTCGACAGCAGCGTCAGGGCGTCGAGGACGGCCGAGGTCTCCCCGCCGAGCGCGTCCAGGCCCGGGATCGGGTTGCCGAAGGGCGAGACCGTCGGGTTGCCGAGCAGGGACAGCAGCCGGCGCTCCACCGCCTCGCTCATGACGTGCTCCCAGCGGCAGGCCTCCTCGTGGACCTCGGCGTAGTCCAGGCCGATGACGTCGACGAGCAGGCACTCGGCCAGCCGGTGCTTGCGCATGACCGCGGTGGCGAGGGCGCGTCCGGTCTCCGACAGCTGCAGGTGGCGGTCGCCCTCGACGGTCAGCAGGCCGTCGCGCTCCATGCGGGCCACGGTCTGGGACACCGTCGGGCCGCTCTGGTGCAGCCGCTCGGCGATGCGCGCCCGCAGCGGGACGATGCCCTCCTCCTCCAGCTCGAAGATCGTGCGGAGGTACATCTCGGTGGTGTCGATGAGGTCGTTCACTGGCACTCCTCCGTGTCGGACCCGATCGTACGGTGCGCGGCGCCCCGTTCCGGGGATCGCGGACGGGCTTCCCGGGCGGGCGACCGGGGTCACGGCCGCGGTGCCGTGGAGGGGACGGCCGGAGGGCGCGGCGGTAGCGTCCGGACCGGGCACCACCCGCGCGGGCACCGGCCCGGGCGGCGCGCCCGGCGGGGACGGCGACAGGGAGGGCTCGTGAGCGACTCGGTGGCCGTCGTCTGGGACGACGCCCTGCTCGGCTACACGATGGGCGGTGACCACCCGCTGCACCCGGTGCGGCTGGACCTCACCATGCGGCTGGCCGACGGGCTGGGCGTGCTGGCGCCGGGCCGGGTGGAGGTGGTCCGTCCCACGCCGGCCGGCGAGGACCTGCTCACCCTGGTGCACGACCCCGCCTACCTGGAGGCGGTGCGGCGCGCGCCCACCCACCCCGACGAGGCGTTCGGCCTGGGCACCGCCGACAACCCGGTCTTCGAGGGCATGTACGAGGCGGCCGCGCTCATCACCGGCGGCAGCGTGCAGGCCGCCGAGCTGGTGCACTCCGGCCGGGCGCAGCACGCGGTCAACATCTCCGGCGGCCTGCACCACGCCATGCGCGACCGCGCCTCGGGCTTCTGCGTGTTCAACGACGCCGCGATCGCCATCGCCTGGCTGCTCGGCCAGGGTTACGAGCGGATCGCCTACGTCGACCTCGACGTGCACCACGGCGACGGCGTGCAGGCCGCGTTCTACGACGACCCGCGGGTGCTCACCGTGAGCGTCCACCAGACCCCGCTGACGCTGTTCCCCGGCACCGGCTTCCCCGAGGAGACCGGCGACCCCGAGAAGGCGCTGGGCACCGCGGTCAACCTCGCCCTGCCCAACGGCACCGACGACTCCGGCTGGCTGCGCGCCTTCACCGCCGTCGTCCCCAGCGTGGTGCGCGCGTTCGCCCCGCAGGTCCTGGTCACCCAGTGCGGCTGCGACGCCCACCACGAGGACCCGCTGGCCGACCTCGCGCTCACCGTCGACGGCCAGCGGGCCAGCTACCGGGCGGTGCACGAGCTCGCGCACGAGGTCTGCGACGGCCGCTGGGTCGCCCTCGGCGGCGGCGGGTACGGGCTGGTGCGCTGCGTGCCGCGGGCCTGGACGCACCTGCTCGCCGAGGCGTCGGGGGAGCGGCTGGACCCGGTGACCGCCATCCCGCAGTCCTGGCGCGACGACGTCGTCGCCCGCGGGCTGCGGGCCCGGCCGCCCACGCACATGACCGAGGGCGGCTACACCGGCTTCTCCGCGTGGGACCCGTTCACCGAGTCCCGCGTCGACCGGGCGATCTCCCGCACCCGCAAGGCGTCCTTCCCCTGGTTCGGCCTCGACCCGGACGACCCCCGTGACTGAGCAGCAGACCGTCGACCAGGCCCCCGCCGAGGTGGCGCCGCAGCCGCCCGCGCGCTGGGAGGCCGACATCGTCGCCGCGGACGGCGGCACGGTGCACCTGCGCCCGATCTGCCCGGAGGACGCCGAGGGGCTGACCGGGCTCATGGACCGCAGCTCCGACCAGACCCGCTACTACCGGTTCTTCGGGCCGATGAAGCGGCTGTCGGACAGGGACCTGCACCGGTTCACCCACGTCGACCACGACACCCGCGTGGCGTTCGTCCTGCTGCTCGGCGACCAGCTGATCGGCGTCGGCCGCTACGACCGCCTCCCGGGCACCACCGAGGCCGAGGTCGCCTTCCTCATCGAGGACGCCCACCAGGGCCGCGGGCTCGGCTCGGTGCTGCTCGAGCACCTGGCCGCCGCCGCCCGCGAGCGCGGCATCACCACCTTCGTCGCCGAGGTGCTGTCGCAGAACGGCCGGATGGTCCGGGTCTTCCTCGACGCCGGCTACCAGGCCCGCCGCTCCTACGAGGAGGGCGTGGTCCACCTGACCTTCCCGATCGCCCCCACCGAGACCTCGCTGGCGGTCGCCTACGAGCGCGAGCAGCGCAGCGAGTCCCGGTCGATCGCGCGGCTGCTCACCCCGTCGTCGGTCGCGGTGGTCGGTGCCAGCAACGACGAGGGCAAGATCGGCAACCTCGTCCTGCGCAACCTGCTCGACTACCGCTTCGACGGGCCGGTCTACCCGGTCAACCCCGGCACCCGGCACGTGCGCGGCGTCCCCGCCTACGCCTCCATCGAGGACGTCCCCGGCGACGTCGACCTCGCCGTCGTCGCGGTCCCCGCCGACGAGGTCGCGGACGTGGTGGAGGCCTGCCGGCGCAAGCGGGTCCGCGGCCTGGTGGTCATCTCCGGCGGGTTCGGCGAGACCGGGCCCGGGGGCCGGGAGGCCGAGCGGCGGCTGGTCGCCGCGGCGCGGGCCTCGGGCATGCGGGTGGTCGGCCCCAACTGCCTGGGCATCGTCAACACCGACCCGGCGATCCGGCTCGACGCCAGCCTCGCCCCGCGGGTCCCCGGCCGCGGGCGGGTGGGCTTCTTCGCCCAGTCCGGCGCGCTCGGCGTGGCCCTGCTGGAGCGGGCGGCCAGCCGCAACATCGGCCTGTCGAGCTTCGTCTCGGCCGGCAACCGCGCCGACGTCAGCGGCAACGACCTGCTGCAGTACTGGGCCACCGACCCGGGCACCGAGGTCGTGCTGCTGCACCTGGAGAGCTTCGGCAACCCCCGCAAGTTCGCCCGGCTCGCGCGCAGCGTCGCCCGCACCAAGCCGGTGGTGGCGGTGAAGAGCGGCCGGCACGGCGGGCTCACGCCGGGCCTGGCCGGCACGTCGGTCGCGGTGCCCGAGCAGTCGGTGGCGGCGCTGTTCGCCTCGGCCGGCGTCATCCGGGTGGAGACCGTCGCCCAGCTGTTCGAGGTCGGCATGCTGCTGGCCCACCAGCCGCTGCCGGCGGGCGACCGGGTCGCCGTCGTCGGCAACTCCACGGCGCTGGGCGTGCTGGTCGCCGACGCCGTCCTCGACCAGGGCCTGACCCTGGCGCACGAGGCGCCGGTCGACATCGGCACCGCCGGCACCCCGGAGGCCTTCCGCGCGGCGCTGCAGGAGGCGGTCGACGACGACGGGGTGGACGCCGTCGTCGCGGTGTTCCTCCCGCCGCTGGTGCGGACCTCGCCCGACGCGTACGGCCGGGCGCTGCGCGAGGTGTCGCGGGGCTCGGCCAAGCCGGTGCTCGCGACGTTCCTGTCGGCGGAGGGCATCCCGCCGGAGCTCACCGTGCCCGACGACGAGGGCATGCCCGCCCGCGGCTCGGTCCCGTCCTACGCGACGCCGGAGCGGGCGGTCATCGCGCTGGCGCGGGTCGCCGAGTACGCCCGCTGGCGCCGCCGGCCGGCCGGCACCGTGCCCGAGCTGCCCGGCGTCGACGCCGACCGGGCCCGGTCGGTGGTGCTCGGCGCGATGGCGGGGTCCCCCGGGGGGCGGCAGCTCCGCGACGACGAGGTCATCGCCCTGCTGGGCGCCTACGGGGTGCCGCTGCTCGGCACGCGGACGGCGACCACCGCGGACGAGGCGGTCGCCGCGGCCGACGCGATCGGCTACCCGGTGGTGCTCAAGTCGACGGCGCCGTGGCTGCGGCACCGCACCGACCTCGGCGGCGTGCGGCTGGACCTGCCCGACGCCGGCGCCGTCCGTGCCGCGTTCGAGGCCATCCCGGCCGGCGACCCGGTGATCGTGCAGGAGATGGCCGCGCCCGGCGTGGCCACCGTCATCGAGGTCGTCGACGACCCGTCGTTCGGCGCCCTGGTGAGCTTCGGCCTCGGGGGAGTGGCCACCGAGCTGCTCGGCGACCGCGCCTACCGCACGCTGCCGCTCACCGACCTCGACGCCGCCGAGCTGGTCCGCGCGCCCCGAGCGTGGCCGCTGCTCGACGGCTGGCGGGGGGCCGAGCGGGTCGACGTCGCGGCGCTGGAGGACCTGCTGCTGCGGGTGGCCCGGCTCGCCGAGGACCTGCCCGAGGTGCTCGGCCTCGCCCTGTCGCCGGTGATCGTCGGCCCGGCGAACCCCTGGCACGGCGGCCGGTCGCTCGTGGTCGCCGGCGGCACCGTGCGCGTCGGGCCGCCGACCGCCCGGGTCGATCCGGGTCCCCGCCGCATGCGCGACTGATCACACCGTTGACCACACCGTCGGCCTCCGGCCGACACCGCCCGCGGAGACCTCCGGCCCCCTCGGGCACGACACCGCGGGGTGCGTCACCTCCGCCAGAACAGGTGGTGGGTGACGCCGCTCGGGCTGAGGACGACCTCGTGGTGGAAGCGGTCGAGCAGCTCGTCGGGCGAGGTCCACAGCCGGGAGCCGGCGCCCAGCTCGACCGGTGCGACGGCGACGTGCAGCGTGTCGACGAGGTCGGCGTCGAGGAACTGGCGGATCACCGTGGCGCCGCCCCCGAGCCGGACGTCGGCACCGCCGGCCGCCGCGCGCGCCTTCTCCAGCACCGTGGCCGGGTCGGCGTCGACGAAGTGGAACGTGGTGTCCGACAGCGTGAACGACGGCCGCACGTGGTGGGTCATCACGAAGACCGGCGTGTGGAACGGCGGGTCCTCGCCCCACCAGCCCTGCCACTCGAGGTCCTCCCAGGGGCCGCGGTGGGGCGAGAACTTGTTCCGGCCCATGATCTCGGCGCCGATGCCGTGCGCGAAGTCGCGGGTGAAGTAGTCGTCCAGGCCGCGGCTGCCGCCCGGCCGGGTGCGGTTCGGGAAGCTGGCCGTGGCGACCGCCCAGGCCATCAACGTCATGGGGTCGGCGTGCCCGAACGGCCGCTCCAGGCTCTGGCCCTCGCCGGCGCCGTACCCGTCGCTCGAGACGGTGAAGTTCTGCACCCTCAACAGCTGGCCCACGGTCCCTCCCTCGGTGTCGACGAGGGGCTGACCGCCGGCGGCGCCGGAACTCATCGGCGCGCCTGCCTCAGGGACGGCGGCCGGTGAAGGCGAGCAGCTTCACCCGGTCGTCGGCGTCGTCGGGGACGGTCACCCGCGGGCCGTAGTGGCCGCTGCCGCGCAGCGCGGCGTCCCACGGCTCGATGCCGGCGAGGAACGCCGAGGCCTCCTCGGCGTCGATCGTCTCGTCCTGGCCGGTGGCGCGGGCGAGGTCCCAGGCGTGCACCAGGAGGTCCATGAGGCCGGTCATGGCGACGAGGTCCTCGAGCGGCATGTCCCCGGCCCGGGTGCCGGTCGGCCGGCGGGCGAGGTCCGGGTCGGCGAGCAGGGCACGGATCGCGGCGTCGGTGGCCCGCCAGGCGCCCGCGGGGTCGTCGTCGACCGGGGGGTGCGCGGGCAGCGGGAGGTCCACCGCGGGGAAGTAGAGCGCGGGCATCCACTCCACCAGGTGCCGGACGACGTCGCGGGCCACCCAGCCCTCGCACGGCGCCGGGTCGTCCCAGCGTCCGGCCGGGACGCCGTCGACCCTGCGGCCGAAGTCGTCCGCGAGCCTCGCCCACCGCTCCGCCGTGCCCGCCATGGCCGCCTCCTCAACCGTTCGGTTGAGCACGAGCCTGGCCCGGGTCGCGACCCCTGTCAACGCCGAGAGCCGGCTCCCCGCGAGGGGGAGCCGGCTCTCGGTGCGGCCCCTCTGCGGGGTCCCGCCGCGAGCGTGCGAGCGGTCGGGGCAGAGGGGGCCTTCGTCTACGCCAGGTAGTCGCGCAGGGCGTCGGCGCGCTGCGGGTCGCGCAGCTTGGCCATCGTCTCGCGCTCGATCTGGCGGACCCGCTCGCGCGACAGGCCGAACTGCTTGCCGATCTGCTCGAGCGTGCGGGGCTGGCCGCCGTCGAGGCCGAAGCGCAGCACGACCACGTCGCGCTCGCGCTCCTCCAGCGTGGAGAGGACGTTGCGCACGTCGCCCTTCATCATCTGGAAGGCCACCGCGTCCTCGGCCACCGCGGCGTCGGCGTCCTCGATGAAGTCACCGAGGCGGGACTCCTCGTCGGCGCCGACCGTCTGGTCGAGGCTGACCAGGTCCCGGCTGTACTCAAGCAGCTCGGTGACCCGCTCGGGCGTCATGTCGAGCTCGAGGCCGAGCTCCTCGGCGGTGGGCTCCCGCTCGAGCTCCTGGTGCACCCGCCGGCGGGTCCGCACGACCTTGTTGACCTGCTCGGCCAGGTGCACGGGCAGCCGGATGGTGCGGCCGGAGTCGGCCATCGCGCGGGTGATCGCCTGGCGGATCCACCACGTCGCGTAGGTCGAGAACTTGAAGCCCTTGGTGTAGTCGAACTTCTCGACGGCGCGGATGAGGCCGACGTTGCCCTCCTGGATGAGGTCCAGGAACGTCATGCCGTGGCCGGTGTAGCGCTTGGCCACCGAGACGACCAGGCGCAGGTTGGCCTCGAGCAGGTGCCGCTTGGCGGCCTTGCCGTCGACCGCGAGGGCCTTGTAGTCGCGCTGCAGGGCAGGGGTGAGCTGCCGCTCGGCGAGCAGCCGCTCGGCGTAGAGGCCGGCCTCGATGCGCTTGGCCAGCTCCACCTCCTGCTCGGCGGTCAGCAGGGCGGTCTTGCCGATGGTGTTGAGGTACACGCGCACCAGGTCGGTCGACACCAGGCCACTGGTGTCCGGCTCGCGGCGGGGCGAGCGGACCTCGAGGGCGTCACTGGGGGAAGACTGGAGGAGCGTCACGGGATGTCTTCGTCCTTGCTCGGAGTTCGGATGCACCGCCGGCTGTCCGGTGGCGGTGGCGCACCCGCGTCGGGAGTGGGGCTCCGTTGTCCGGCGGGGCCCCCACGGTTCGTTCGTCCGTTGTGGTCCGTTGTGTTTCGCCCCGTACAACGGTCCCGACGGGGCCGGGTGTTCCACGCGGCCCGGGTTCACAGTGAACGCACAGGCCGTGTGTTCGGTCACCACCCGTACCCGTCCGGTCGCCGGGTCAGACCTCCAGCAGCAAGGTCATCGGCCCCTCGTTGACCGACGCCACCGCCATCCGCGCGCCGAACACGCCGGTCGCCACGCCGGCCCCGCGCCGCCGCAGCTCCGCCACCACCTCGTCCACCAGCGGCTCGGCGACGTCCCCGGGCGCGGCGGCGTCCCAGGACGGGCGGCGGCCCTTCCGCGTGTCCGCGTAGAGGGTGAACTGGCTCACCACGAGCACCGGCAGGCCGAGGTCGCCGGCCGAGCGGGCGCCGTCCCCGGTGGGGAACACCCGCAGCTCGTGGACCTTCCGGGCCAGGGCGCGGGCCCGGTCGGCGTCGTCGTCCCGGCCGACGCCGACCAGCGCGAGCAGGCCCGTCCCGATCTCCCCGACGACGGCCCCGTCGACGGTCACGGAGGCCGAGGACACCCTGCTCACCACCGCGCGCACCGATCCATCCTGCGCGAGCGGTGCGCGGCGACAGGACCCCCCTGGGCGGAACGGGTCAGCGGGCCGCCCCACCGGACACCCCCCGCGGAACCGCACCACCCGGGGCCCGGGGCGTGGGGACGAGAACCGCCGGCGGAGCGGGGACCCGGACGGAGCCCTCCTCCGACCACCAGCGGAGGTGGGTGTCCTCCCCGACGGACTCCGGGGGACCGTGGTCCGCGACGCGTGCGCCCGGAGGGCCTCCGGTTCGCGACGCGCGGTCCGACCGTGCGCGCGGACCTGCAGGGGCACCTCCGCGTCGGGCACGGACGGCGGATGGGCCCCGGGCACCCAGACGGCGGAGCGCTCCACGAGCGGTCCCCGGTGGCGGTGGAAGCTCCCCGTGAGCGTGGCCTGCAGCAGCAGGGTGCGGCCCCCGTCCGCCCGCCCAGCCCGCTCGACCCAGCCCGCTCGACCCAGCCCGCTCGACCCAGCCCGCTCGACCCAGCCCGACACGGCCGCGTGGTCGGGGTGTCCGGCCAGGCCGTCGCGGCCGGAGGTGACCACGGTGTCCGGCGCACGTCTCGAGCAGGGCGCGCACCGCCCGTCCCGGATGCCGACCCACCGGTGGTGGCGGTGACCACGACGGTCCGACCCGGTCTCTGGGTCGGCCAGGCGGCACCCCGCGTCCAGGGGCGGTCGCACCAGGGTCCTCCGGTCACCGTCGACCGGCGTCTCGACGCCCGGTGGCCCCGGTGGGACGCTCGGCCCGCGGGGCGGCAGCCGCCCCGCACCACGGCCAGCAGCATCGTCGAGGGGCCGCCGTGGACGTCGTCGAGGCCGGCGGGTGGACCATCGCCTACCACCGTGCGGGTGCAGGAGCGCCTCTGCTCCTCCTGCACGGCGCGTGGAGCGACGGCCGGGAGTGGCGGCCGCAGCTGGAGGGGCTGTCGGACGGGTTCGACGTGGTCGCCTGGGACGCGCCCGGCTGCGGTGCGTCCCCCGACCCGCCGGCCGACCTGACGCTGGCCGGGTACACCGACGCGGTGGCCGCGCTCGTCGGCGGGCTCGGCCTGGGCCGGGTGCACCTGTGCGGCCTGTCGTTCGGCGGCGGGCTCGCGCTCGCGGGTGTGGCAGCGCCACCCGGAGGTGGTCCGCTCCCTGGTCCTCGCCTCCGCCTACGCCGGGTGGAAGGGGTCGCTGCCCCCGGAGGAGGTCGAGGCCCGGCTGCGGCGGGTGCGCGCGGAGCTCGACCGCCCCCCGGCCGAGTGGGTCGACGGCTACCTGCCCGGCTTCTTCGCCGGCCCCGTGCCGCAGGAGACCCTCGACCTCGTCCGCGCGGTCGTGCTCGACGTCCGTCCGGCCGGGACGCGGTCGATGCTCACCGCGTTCGCCGACGCCGACCTGCGGGACGTGCTGCCGACCGTCGCCGTCCCGACTCTGCTGCTCCACGGCACCGAGGACGTGCGGGCGCCGCGGCCGGTGGCCGAGGCGCTGCACGCCGCGATCCCCGGATCCCAGTTGGTGCTCCTCCCCGGCGTCGGCCACGTCGTCAACCTCGAGGCCCCCGCGGCGTTCGACGCCGCCGTGCGCCGCTTCCTCCTCGCCGTGCCGTGAGCCCGGGACCGTGCCGTGAGCCCCGGGACGCCGCGGCGACACGGCGCTGCGCGCCTGGTGGGGCACGCTGCAGCGCCTCGGCGCCAGCCCCGGGACGGCCGCCGCACGTCCGAGCTCCACCCGCGCATCGACCTGCGCGACGTGCTCCCCTCCATCCGGGTGCCGACCCTGGTGCCGCACCGCCGCGGTGACCTGGTGATCCCGATCGGCATCGGCCGGCACCCGCCCGGCGGCGCACCCCACCACGACGGTGCTGTCGACGGGTGCTGTTCGTCGACGCGGCGGGCTCCACCGAGCTCGTCGCGCGGGTCGGCGACGCCGCCTGGGCCTCCATCCGCGACCGGTTCCTCGCCCCGGCGCGCGGAGCTGTCCCGCTGGGGCGGGCACGAGGTCGACGTCCCCGGGGACGGGCTCCTCGCCACCTTCGACGGGCCGGCGCGCGCCATCCGGTGTGCGATCGCGGTGCGCGAGGCCGCCACCACCGTCGGGCTGGAGGTGCGGGCGGGGGTGCACGCCGGGGACACGCCGGGGAGGTGGAACGGACCGACGGCGGCGGGGTGAGCGGCCTGGCGGTGCACATCGGGGCGCGGGTCGTGGCGGAGGCCGCGCCGGGGGAGGTGCTCGTCTCCGGCACGGTCCGGGACCTCGTCGTCGGCTCGGGCTCGCCTCCGACGACCGCGGCGTCCCCGTCCTGCGCGACGTGCCCGGGAGCCGGCCGCCGTTCTCCGTCTCCGCCTGACGTCGGGCCCTATGCCCCGCCGCTCGCGCGCTCGGCGAGCAGGCCGCGGCAGACGGCGGGGAGGTCGACCAGCCCGACCAGCCGCCGGTCCTGCACCACGGGCGCGTAGACGACGCCGGCCGCGAGCATCTGCTCCGCGGCGTCGGCGACCGGCGTGTCCGGCGCAACCAGCACCATCGGCAGGAGGGGCAGGTCGGTGAGCCGCACCTGCTCGAGGTCCCGCCCGTCCGCGACCGCCTGGGCGACGTCGCCGTCGCAGACCAGGGTGACCGGCTCCTGGGTCGCGCCGTCGGTGACGACGACCAGCGCGTTGTCGTGGTGTTTCTTCATCAGCCACGCGGCCGCGGCCACGTGGGCGTCGCGCTCGACCGTCGTCACCGGGGGCCGCATCACCTCGCCGACGGTCACGTGGCCGGTGGTGGTCGTAGTCATCGGGTCCTCCTCTCGAGCGGGGCCGCCGCAGGAAGGGGAGCCCTCCAGGGGCTCGACACGAGTCTGCTCCCGAGCACGGGCGCGGCACCAGCAGCACCGGGGCCCGGCCTCCTCCCGGTGCCCGAGCAGCGGTGCGGGAGGAGCGGACGACCGTAGGCTGCAGGGAGACGCGGAGGTCGAGCGTGACGGTCCCTGGGGAACTGCGGCGTCGGGTCGCCGACGTGGACTCGTTCCGCGCGGGTCCGGCGCCCCCGGTCCTGGACCCGACCCCGTGCGCGAGGGCGCGTCCGGGTCGTCGGGCAAGGCGTCGAAGACGGCCGCGGAGCAGCGGGCGACCGGCGCTCCCCGGTCCGTGGGCCGGACCGACCCGGCTCCCGGACCGTCGGACCGCCGCGTCCGCGACCGTCACGCAGCACCGGGACCGGGGATGACGCCTGCCGAGCGAAGGAGGGTCGCATGGACCTCGAGGACGTCCGCCTGGCCGTCTACACCGGGTTCGCCCTGGAGGGCCGCCCACCGGCTCCCGACGAGCTCGCCCACCGGTTCGACGTGTCACCGCAGCGCATCCGCGACGCCCTGGAGCAGCTCGCGGCCGCGCGGCACCTGGTCCTCGACCAGGGCGGCAGCATCGTCATGGCCCACCCCTTCTCGGCCATCCCCCTCGGCTTCTCCGTGATGGGCAGCTCGACGCTGTGGTGGGGTGGCTGCGCCTGGGACTCCTTCGCGATGCCCCACCTGCTCCACCGGGAACCGGCACTGCTCGTCGCGACGACCTGCCCCGCCTGCGCGGCCCCGCACGCGTGGAACGTCACGCGCACCGCACCGCCGGAGGGGGACCAGGTCGCCCACTTCCTCGTCCCCGCGGCGCGGATCTGGGACGACGTCGTCCGCACCTGCGGCCATCAGCGGATCTTCTGCGGCGAGACGTGCGTCGACGCGTGGCTCGACCGGACCGGGAACGACCGCGGCTACGTGATGGACCTGACCACGCTCTGGCGCCTCGCCTCGGACTGGTACACCGGCCGCTTCGACCGCGGGTACACCCGCCGCGAGCCCTCCCGGGCCGCCGACTACATGCGCAGCGTCGGTCTCTCCGGCCCCTTCTGGGGGCTCTGAGGGGCCGACGGGCGGGTCCCCTCGACCTCCTCCGGGTCGGCCTGCGTCGAGGTCGGTGATCGCTCCGGATGCCCTCGTCGCACGGTGCGGCAGGATCGGGGGCGTGCCGAGCCTCCGCATCACCCAGGACGACGCCGCCGACGACCTGCTCGGCCGCGACCCGCTCGCCCTCGTCCTCGGCATGCTGTTCGACCAGCAGTTCCCGATGGAGCGCGCCTTCGCCGGCCCGCGGCTGCTCGCCGACCGCATGGGGGTGGACACCCTCTCGGCGGCCGCGATCGCCGACGCCGACCCCGACGTCCTGCTCGCCTGGTTCCAGGGGCCGCCGGCCGTGCACCGCTACCCGGGCTCGATGGCCCAGCGCGCCCAGGCGCTGTGCCGGCTGCTCGTCGACCGCTACGACGGCCGGGCGGAGGGCCTGTGGGACGGCGTCCCGGACGGCGCCGCGCTGCTGCGCCGGATCGGCGAGCTGCCCGGCTTCGGCGCGCAGAAGGCGAAGATCCTCGTGGCGCTGCTCGGCAAGCAGTACGGCGTGACCCCGCCGGGGTGGCGCGAGGCGGCCGGGTCCTACGGCGAGGAGGGCTCGCGCCGGTCGGTCGCCGACATCACCGGCCCGGAGTCGCTGGCCGAGGTCAGGGCCGCGAAGCAGGCCGCCAAGCAGGCCGCCAAGCAGGCCGCCGAGCAGGCGGCCGAGGAGGCGGCGGAGCAGGCCGCCGGATAGGCGGCGGGGAGTCCGTCGCGACACGCTGGATCTGGCCCGCGATCGTCCGCGGAGGCACCTGCACAGCCCCTGTCCCGGTGGCACCATGGGGGCCGGACCGGGGATCCCCGGGGCCGGCCAGCAGGGACCGGACCCGGCCGCGAGGCGACAGCGTCGGGCCCCGGGCCGGCGGAGGGGATGGGTGTCCGTGGCCTCGAGCCAGCAGTCCGCACGACCCCGACGGTCGGAGCCGGTGCTCATCACGCAGGCAGAACCGAGCCTGGCCGAGCAGCACGCGGCCCGGAAGAAGCGGTACGTCCTCACCATGGCCGTCCGCGCCGTCGCCCTGGTGCTGGCCGCGGCGACCTACCAGATCCTGTGGCTGGCGATCGTGTTCGCCGTCCTCGGCACGGTGCTGCCGTGGATCGCCGTGGTCATGGCCAACGACCGGCCGCCGAAGAAGAAGCTCGACGCCCACCGGTACCGGGCGCCGCAGCCCGACCGCATCCTCGACGACCCGGCCCGCCGCCGGCGCGCCATCGAGGGCGGCACCGTCATCGAGGGCTGAGCCCCGGCCTCCGAGCCTCCTCAGCGCGCGCCCGGCCGGCCGACCACCTCGGCGGCCCGGACCAGCCCCGCGTCCAGCGCGGCGGCCGGGTCGGCGTCCGGCCCGCCCAGCCACACCGCGAGCAGCCCGGCGGTGAACGCGTCCCCGGCGCCGGTGGTGTCCACGACCCGGGCGGGGCGCGCCGGGCGGTGCAGCACCGCGGTCCCGGCGGCCCACAGCGCCCCGTCGCCCCCGAGGGTGACCGCGACCGCGCCGTGCCGGGCGGCCAGCGCCCGCGCGGCGTCGGTCACGTCCGCGCAGCCCGACAGCAGCCGCGCCTCGTCGGCGTTGGGCAGCAGCAGGTCGACGCCGGCGGTGTCGGCCAGCCACCGGTCCACGCCGTAGCCGGCCAGCGGGCCCGTCGACGCCGGGTCCAGCGACACCGTGCACCCGGCCGCCCGGGCCGCGGCCAGCGCCGCGAGCCCGGCCGCGCGGGGGCGCTCGTCGAGCAGCGTGTAGCCCGACAGGTGCAGGTGGGCGCCGGGCAGCGGCGGCGGGACGTCGTCGGGCCGCAGGTCCAGGTTGGCGCCGCGGTCGGCGAGCATGCTCCGCTGCCCGTCCGGCTCGACCAGGCTGACGATCGTCCCGCTGGCCGCGCCGGGCACGGTCCGCACCGCCAGGCCCACCCCGGCGGCGGCGAGCCCGGCCACCAGCGCCGCGCCGGCCGGGTCGTCGCCCACGCACCCGGCGAGGGTGACCGGCACCCCGAGCGCGGCCAGGTGCGCGGCGACGTTGGCCCCCGCCCCGCCCCCGCGGGTGCGGATGGCGGCCGGCCGGTCCGAGCCCGGCGCCGGCTCGCCGGACAGGACGGCGACGACGTCCGTGGCCAGGTCGCCGACGACGACGACCGGGCGGGTGCTCAGCGGGCCGCGGCGGCCAGCGCGGCCGCGATCCGCCCGGCGAGCTCCGCGTTGCGCAGCACGAGCCGCACGTTCACCGCGAGCGTCGCGCCCTCGCTGGCCCGGTGCAGGTGGTCGAGGACGAACGGCGTCACCGCCTTGCCGCGCACCCCGGCGGCCTCGGCGGCGGCCAGCGCGTCGGCGATGACCCGGGCGTGCAGCTCCGGGTCCAGCTGCTCGTCGGCCGGCAGCGGGTTGGCGACGACGACCGCGCCCGGCGCCACCGCGCGCCGCGCGGCGAGCACCGCGGCCGCCTGCTCGGGGGACTCGACCGCCCAGTCCACCTGGGCGCCGGAGTCGGCGACGTAGAAGCCGGGGAAGGTGCGGGTGCCGTAGCCGACGACGGTCACCGAGAGGCTCTCCAGCCGCTCCAGCGTGGCGGGGACGTCGAGGATGGACTTCACGCCGGCGCAGACGACGGCCAGCGAGGTGCGCGAGAGCGCGGTGAGGTCGGCGGACTCGTCGAAGGTCTCGGCCGACTGCCGGTGCACCCCGCCCAGGCCGCCGGTGGCGAACACGCCGATCCCCACGGCCTCCGCCAGCAGCGCGGTGCTCGAGACGGTGGTGGCGCCGGACAGGGCGAGCGCGGCGGCCACCGGCAGGTCCCGGACGCCGAGCTTGGCCAGGTCGGGGTCGGCGCACACCCGGTCGACCTGCTCGGCCGTCAGCCCCACGTGCGGCACGCCGTCGAGCACCGCGATCGTGGCCGGCACCGCGCCGCCCGCCCGCACGGCCGCCTCGACGTCGTCGGCGGCGGCGCGGTTGTCCGGCCGCGGCAGGCCGTGGGCGAGCAGCGTGCTCTCCAGGGCGACGACGGGGGCGCCGGCGTCGAGCGCCTCGGCCACCTCGGGGGAGAGGGTCACGGGTGCGGTGGCAGCACGGCGGGGCTCGGTGCGGGGAGCTTCGGGGAGCACCCTGCCATCATGGTGGGCGGGGCGGTCGCGCCCGGCCACCACCTCCGCCGGAGGACGCCGGGGTGCCCGCGCAGGAGACGTCCCCGAGCCAGGGAGAGACCGTGAGCAGCACCGACCTCCTCGAGAAGCCCGACGTCCGCGACTCGGACACCGGCAACGCCAACGAGGTCTTCCACTACGTCCGCAAGAACAAGATCGCAGAGAGCGCCGTCATGGGCACGCTGGTCGAGGCGCTGTGCGGCGAGGTGTTCCCGGTGACCAAGTCGCCCAAGCCCGGCAGCCCCGTCTGCCCGGCCTGCAAGGAGATCTACGAGCAGCTCCGCAAGGACTAGCGGAGTCCGAGGCGCTTGGCCTCGGCCTCGAGTTCGGCGGCGCGGCGGCGCTGCGCCCGGCGGGTGTGCCGGCGCAGCGGCGCCGGCCACCGCTCCTGGACGGTCGCGTTGAGCTCGGCGCCGAGCAGCACCGCCATCCCGAAGAAGAACAGGAACAGCAGCGCCGCGATCGGGGTCGCCAGCGCCCCGTAGGGCAGCGCGGCGACCAGGATGTCGGACACGTACAGCCGCAGCACCGTCGCCGCCACCATGAAGAAGCCGACGGCCAGCAGCGTGCCCGGCAGGTGCCGCCGCCACGGCAGCCGCCGCGGCAGGACCACGTGGTAGAAGCTCGTCAGCGCGAGCAGCAGGCCCACGACCACCACCGGCCAGTAGACGGCGTTGATCAGCACCGTCGCCGTCTCGTGCCACTCCGGCGGGAGCAGCCCGACCAGCACCCCGCGACCGAGCACCAGCAGCGGCAGCATGACCACCGCGAGCACCAGGCCGACGACGAACAGCCACAGCGCCATGAGCCGGGTGGCGATCGGGCCGCGGACGTCGCGCTGGTCGTAGGCGATGACGATCGTGTTCATGAACGTCGCCGTCGCCGAGGACCCGGCCCACAGGGTGAGCAGGAAGCCCACGCTCACGACGTCGAGCCGGCCCGAGGTCAGGATGTCGCTGAGCGTGGGCCGCACCAGCGAGTCGACGACGTCGGCGGTGAGCACCTCGCTGGAGGCGTCGACCAGCGTGTCCTCGATCGTCTGCACCGACTGCGCGCCGATCCAGTCGCCGAGGAAGCCGAGCGACCCGAGCAGCGCGATCAGCAGCGGCGGCACCGAGAGGATCTGCCAGAACGCCGCCTCGCCGGACAGCCCGAGGATGCGGTCCTGCCAGGCCTTGGCCACCGTGCGCCCGAGCACCTGCAGCGGCACCCGGACCACCGGCGGCCAGTGGTCGAGGCGGCCGGGGGCCGGGAGGTCGGCGCGGCTGGCGCCGGCGGGGGGCGGGGCGGCCGCGGGGGCGTGCGTGTCCTCCGCGGCCCCGTCGGTACGGGACCGCCCGCCGGCCCGCACGGTGCTCACCAGGCCAGTGTGCACGCCCGGCGCCCGCCCCTGCCGACGACGGGGCGGGGCCGGGCGTCGGTGGACCCGATCGGGGAGCGGGTCAGGCCGTGGGCCCCGCCGGCGGCGTGCCGCCGTCGGGCGGAGGTGCGGCCGGGTCGGCAGCCGGCGCCGGGGCGACGCAGCGGATGACCGCCTCGGCGGCGTAGCTGGTCTCGAACGTCTCCCGCTTGATCTCCGAGCCGCTCTGCAGGTCGCGGAACACCCGGGTCACGGTGACGTCGAAGCCCTGCACGCCGGACTGCGGGATGCAGTCGCCGTCGTCGACCTTCTCCTGCACCGCCGGCTGCCGGTAGTTCGTCCGCGGGCCCTCGACCGCCTCGATCTCGTAGCGCCGCGTCCCGTAGAAGGTCACCGTGATCGACCCGCCGGAGGCCCCGGGGGTCCACCGGGTGTCGACGAAGATGCCGGTGTCGGAGTCGTTGCGCCACTGCAGGTCGATCTGGCCCTCGTACACCGTGGCCTCGCGGCCGGCGGGGTAGCGGCTGATGTAGAAGCTGTGCGGCTTGTGGTAGATGTCCTCGAGCCCGGCGAAGAAGACCGCGTTGAACATCGTGGTGGCGAACTGGCTGATGCCGCCGCCGACCGCCGTCGACAGCTCGCCGCCGCTGATCACGTTGGCCGGCACGTAGCCCTGCGCGGTGCCGCGCGGGCCGGTGTGGGTGTTGAGGCTGAACGTCTCGCCGGGCAGCACCAGCGCGCCGTCGACCTCCTCGGCCACCGTCCGGATGTTGGTGGCGCTGGCGTTGTTCGTCGTCGTGGTCGTGAAGGAGCTGACCTCCTCGACGATGCCGAGCGCCTGCGCCTCCTCGGTGGTCAGCTCGGCCGGCACCGGGCCCAGCTGCGCGGTGACCGTGCGCGGCGCCGGGTCGTCCAGCACCTCGAGCAGCTGGCCGGACAGGGCCTGCGGGTCCACGCCGGTGCCGTCGACCGACGGCACGACCCGCACGCCGTCGCCCACGACCTCGAAGCGGGCGTCCTGCGCCGGCTCGCCGAAGGCGGTGAAGTCCTCGGCCATGGCCGACTGCAGCGCCGCCGGGTCGACGGCGACGGCGAGCTCGCCGCCGTCCTGCGGGGTGAACGTCAGGGACGCCGCGATCGCCTCGACCGGGACCTCGACCGAGGTGCCGCCGTCCTGGCTGGTCACCGTGACCGGCGCGGCGAGCGCGGGGGTGACGGTCTCGTCGAGGACGCGCTGCGCCTCCTCCGTGCCCACCCGCACCGGCTCGACGTCGACCGGCAGCTCGATCGGCGTCTCCGGGTCGCCGCCGGAGGCCAGCGCCGCGGTGATCGCCTCGGCGGCGCCCTCGCGGTCCAGCGTCCGGCCGTCCGCCGGCTCGACCAGGGTCGGCGTGGTGCCCTCGATCGCGATGGTCGCGTCGACCGGCACCCGGTCCACCTGGGTGGCGATGGTGTCGACCTGGGCGACCAGCGCGGTGTCCTCGCCGGTGATGACCGGGTCGACCTCGCGCTCGCTGAACAGCGACACCAGGCGGGTCCAGGGGTTCAGCGGCTGGTCGTCGGCGGCGTCGACGGTCGCGTCCACGTCGAGGGTGATGCCGGCGGTGGCGGGGGACAGGGTGGCCTCGACGTCGTCGGCGACGACGACGTGGTCGGCGGCCACCCGCGGGGCGAGGTCCTGCTCGAGCCGGTCGGCGGCGGCCGCGGGGGACAGGCCGCCGACGTCGATGCCGGCCACCACCGTGTTGCGGGGGACGTCGTCCCCGGCCACCAGCACGTCGACGCCCCAGGCCAGCCCGAGGACGGCGAGCAGGCCGACGGGGGCCAGGACGGCGGGCCGGCGCCAGCGGGGACGGCGGGCGCCCGCGGGCGGCTGGCCGGGACCGCCGCCGTCGCCCGGGCCGTCGCCGGAGCCGGGCGGGGGGACGGGGGGAGCGGCGGGCGACCGGGGAGCCGGCGGGTCGGCCGGGACGGCGGCACCGCCGAGGACGACGGTGTCCGAGGCCTCCCCGGCGGGAGCCTCGGCAGCGGCCGGCTCGACCGGGTGGGTGGTCCGCTGCCCGGTCTCCGGCGCGGCCGGGCCACCGGTCAGCGCGACGGTGTCGTGGACCGGGTCCGGCCCGGGCGTGTCGCCGGCGTCCGGGGCGGAGTGCCCCGGTGTGTCGGCGGGGGCGGCGGCCGGCGGAGGGGGTGCGTCGGGCCCGACGGGACCGCGGTCGCGGGGGACCGGGCGGGTGTCGTCGGACAGGCCCGCGTGCGCGTCGGCGTCCGCCTCGGGGGCGGTGCCGGTCGACGGGGAGGAGGCAGGGGGCTGCGGCATCGGGGGTTCCTCGGGTCGCCGTCGACCGGGGGACCCCGGGAACGACGGAGCCGCCGGGTCCCCGTCCGCGTCAGGCGGATCGGGGACGCCGGCGGCGGCGTCGGGTGAGGGCATCATCGCGGTGAGCGACGATAGCGCCTCTCTCAGTGTGCGAGGCGCTGCTCGCCGTCGGTCTCGATGATGTCGACGGCGATGTCACGGAGCTTGGACTCGTACTCGCGGGCGTGGTGCCCGCAGAACACGAGGTCGCTGCCACTGGCGAGCACGACACGCACCTTGGCCAGTGCGCCGCACCGGTCGCAGTGGAAGGGCACGACCAGGTCGTCGGCGGCGGGGGTCGTCGTCAGCGTCTGGGTCATCTGGGTCATCACTCGCTCTCTACCGCACGGACCCGCTGCTGCGGATCGGCCTCCTGCACAGCGCCAGGATGGATCCTCCTGTTCCCGTGCCTCGTGTCACTGCGGGCGACTCGCCGGGTTCCGGTGAGCCGGTGACCGCTGGGACCGGTGGGGACGGTGGTCAGCAGGGACCTCTGGGTGGTGCCGGTCTGTTGGTGGTGCTGGGTCGTTCCGGGCGCCGGGCTGGTTTCCGGCTGTGGGTCCGCTGCTGTCTCGACGTCGCCCACGCTACGCCGTCTACCCGGCCGGTGCCGCCGTACACCGCGCCGTCCGCCCGGCAGGGTGAGATCGTGACCATCCCGCAACGCGGCCGACACACGCCGATGGCCGGCACCCGTGCCGGGTGCCGGCCATCGTCGGTGCCGTGCTGGAACGGCCTCCTCGCAGGGACCCGGCCCGAGCGCCAGCGAGGGTCGGGGGGCGAGGAGGTCCTTCGTCAGTCGAGGTAGTCGCGCAGCACCTGGGAGCGGCTGGGGTGGCGCAGCTTCGACATCGTCTTGGACTCGATCTGCCGGATCCGCTCGCGGGTGACCCCGTAGACCTGGCCGATCTCGTCGAGCGTGCGCGGCTGGCCGTCGGTGAGGCCGAACCGCAGCCGGACCACGCCGGCCTCCCGCTCGGACAGCGTCTGCAGCACGCTGGTCAGCTGGTCCTGCATGAGGGTGAAGCTGACCGCGTCGACGGCGACGACCGCCTCGGAGTCCTCGATGAAGTCACCGAGCTGGCTGTCGCCCTCGTCGCCGATGGTCTGGTCGAGGCTGATCGGCTCCCGGGCGTACTGCTGGATCTCCAGCACCTTGTCCGGGGTGATGTCCATCTCCTTGGCCAGCTCCTCCGGGGTCGGCTCGCGCCCGAGGTCCTGGAGCAGCTCGCGCTGGATGCGGCCGAGCTTGTTGATGACCTCGACCATGTGCACCGGGATGCGGATGGTGCGGGCCTGGTCGGCCATGGCACGGGTGATCGCCTGCCGGATCCACCAGGTGGCGTACGTGGAGAACTTGTAGCCCTTGGTGTAGTCGAACTTCTCGACCGCGCGGATCAGGCCGAGGTTGCCCTCCTGGATCAGGTCCAGGAACGCCATGCCGCGGCCGGTGTAGCGCTTGGCGAGGGAGACCACCAGGCGGAGGTTGGCCTCCAGCAGGTGGTTCTTGGCGCGCTCGCCGTCGCGGATGATCCAGTTGAGGTCGCGGCGCATCTGCGGGGAGAGCTTCTGGCCCTCCTCCTCGACCTGGCGCATGCGCTCGGCGGCGTACAGGCCGGCCTCGATGCGCTTGGCCAGGTCGACCTCCTCCTCGGCGTTGAGGAGGGCGACCTTGCCGATCTGCTTGAGGTAGGCGCGGACCGAGTCGGCCGAGGCGGTGAGCTCGGCGTCCTTGCGGGCCTGCCGCAGCGCCTCGGACTCCTCCTCGTCGTCCCACTCGAAGTCGCCGCCCTCGGCGGTCTCCTCGGCGGCGGGCGCCTCGGCCTCGGCGCCGTCCGGACCGGCGACGACGGTCTCGTCGATGGTGAGGCCCTCGGCCCCGGCGTCGACCACCGCGACGGCGGAGTCCTCGGACGCGACGGCGGTCAGCACGGTGCCCTCACCGGTACCGGGGGAGGGGCTGATGCTCGGCTTCGCGGCTCCCTTGGGGGCGGCCGTCTTGGCCTTGCCCGTGGCGGCCCGCTTGCGTGCGGCGGGCTTGGCCGGCGCGTCGTCGGCGACGCCGACGGTGGCGCTGGTCCGGGGAGACCGGGTGCTCGCGGCGACCGTCTTCGAGCGGGTGCTGCTCGCGGCGGTGTCGTCCGGTGCAGGCTTGTCGGCGGGCACTCAGGATCCTTCCCGTGCTGGGTGCGTTCCCCGGGGGCGGTGTGACTCCCGGGCAGCGGCCCCGGCCGTCGGCCGCGGAGCGGGGAGGGCCCCAGAGTCCGGAACGGTGTTTCGCCGCTGCTCGGACGGGGGATGACTCCCGGCTGGGTGGTGACGGGCTGGGGCTCTTCCATTGTAGCGACGGGAGCCGGTGTGACCACCGCCTCGAACGGCGCGGGATCGCCCGGAAGGGCGGGACCGTGCCCCGGTCAGGGCTCCAGTCGCTCCGCGGCGGCCAGCGCGGCCCCGACGATGCCGGCGTCGTTCTGCAGCTGGGCGGGCACCACCGGCGTCCGCGTGCTCAGCAGCGGCACCCACTTGTGGGCCTTCTTGCTCACCCCGCCGCCGACGATGATCAGGTCGGGCCACAGCCCCGCCTCGAGGACGTCGAGGTAACGGTCGACGCGCTTGGCCCAGTGCGGGTAGCTGAGGTCCTCCCGCTCCCGGGCGGCCGCCGACGCGCGCTTCTCGCCGTCCTCGCCGTCGACCTGGATGTGCCCGAACTCGGTGTTGGGCACCAGCCGCCCGTCGACGAACAGCGCGCTGCCGATGCCGGTGCCGAAGGTGAGCATGAGGACGACGCCGTCCTGGTCCCGGCCGGCGCCGTAGCGCATCTCGGCCAGCCCGGCGGCGTCGGCGTCGTTGAGGGTCTCGACGGTCCCGGGCACCAGCGCGCTGAGCCCGGCGTCGACGTCGGTGCCGATCCAGGCCTTGTCCATGTTGGCGGCGGTGTGCGCGACCCCGCGCTTCATCACCCCGGGGTAGGTGACACCGATGCGGCTGGTCCAGCCGAAGGACGACACGATGCCGGCGACGACCTCGTAGACCGCCTCCGGTGTGGACGGCTGGGGCGTCTCCACCCGCACCCGCTCGCCCACGAGCGCACCGGCCTCGAGGTCGACCAGGCACCCCTTGATGCCGCTGCCGCCGATGTCCACGCCGAACCCCTGCACGCCGGTCACCCTAGTGACCGGGACCGCACCCCGGGCGGCGGCTCGGGCAGGATCGCCCGGGTGAGTGCCCCGCCGCCCCCCGCCGAGCTGCTCGGCCTCGCCGTCGCGACCGCCCGCGAGGCGGCCGACCTCGTCGCCCGCGAGCGCGGGTCGGCCGCGGCCGCCGTCGACGTCAAGAGCAGCCCCACCGACGTCGTCACCGCCGTCGACACCGCCTCCGAGCGGCTGATCACCGGCCGGCTGCTCGCCGCCCGGCCCGACGACGGCCTGCTCGGCGAGGAGGGCGCCTCCCGCGCGGGCACCAGCGGCGTGCGGTGGGTGGTCGACCCGATCGACGGCACCGTCAACTTCCTCTACGGGCTGCGCGGGTACGCCGTGTCCATCGCCGCCCAGGTCGACGGCGTCACGGTGGCCGGCGCGGTGCTCGACGTCCCCACCGGCGAGCTGTTCACCGCCACCGCGGGCGGCGGGGCGTTCCTCTCCACCCCGGCGCGGCCGGAGCCGGTGCGGCTGGAGGGCAACCGGCCGCCGTCCCTCGGGCAGACGCTGGTGGCCACCGGGTTCGGGTACCGCGTGGAGCAGCGGCGGGCCCAGGGCGCCGTCGTCGCCCAGCTGCTCCCCGAGGTCCGCGACATCCGCCGGCAGGGCTGCGCGTCGCTGGACCTGTGCTCGGTGGCCGCCGGGCGGGTGGACGCCTACTACGAGCTGGACCTCAAGCCCTGGGACCACGCCGCCGGCGCGCTGGTCGCCGCCGAGGCCGGGCTGGTGGTCACCGGCCTGCCCGGCCGGCCGTTCGCCGAGCCGATGGCGGTCGCCGTCCCCGAGACGGTGGCCGGGCCGCTGCTCGCGCTGCTCGACCGGCTCCACCCGGGGCTGCGCTGACGGGTCGTCAGCAGGCGGCCTCGGCGCTGGCGATCGGGGTGAGGGTGGCCGCGACCTGGTCGGCCGGGGCCAGCCCGGTGAACTGCGGGCCGATCACCAGGTCGACGCGGGCGTCGGCGCGGGTGTCCTGGTAGGCGCCGGCGTCCGGGAGGAACAGCGACAGGTACCGGGCGGCGTCGGTGCCGCGCGCGCCGTGCCGGATCTCGCCCGGGCCGGTCACCTCGCGGTCGGTCGGGTCGTTGGCGACCTCCTCGACGACGAAGCCGCGCGCGGTCAGCTCCCCGGCGACCTCCTGCGCCTTGCCCGCGAGGTCCGAGGCGTTGTAGACGCGCACCGTGACCGTGCTGGGGTCCAGCGACGGCGGCGCCGCCTCGGCGGTCTCGCACGCCGCTGCCTGCGCCGCGTCGCGGGCGCCCTCGTCGGAGAAGACCTTCCACCACACGGCGAGCGCGCCCAGGGCCAGCACGAGCAGGAAGACCAGCGGCGGCAGGTAGCGACGGTCCTTGCGGGGACGCACCGGCGGGGTGGCGGTGCTGGTGCTCACGGTCGTCCTCCTCGGCGGCGACCCGGAGGGGTCCGGCGGGCCGCGCCAGGTCGGGTCGCGCGGAGTCCAGGTCGGGTCGCGCGGAGTCTAGGCACGCCGCCGGCGCTCAGAGGGCACCGTCCTCCAGCGCGGCGCGTCCCAGCTCGACGCACGGGTCGATGCGGTCGGCGTAGCCGGAGGTGTCCTTGCCGGCCATCGCGCCGGCGGCCGAGCGGGCCACGATGCCGGCGACGATCGCGGCGAACTTGAAGAAGGCGAACCCGACGTACCAGTCGAGGTCGGAGAGGTCCACGCCGCTGCGCTCCGCGTACCGCTCGGCGATCTCCCGGCGGGTGGGGAAGCCGGGCAGCGTCGTCACCGGGCTGAGCACCGGGCGGGTCTCCCCGGCCTCGGGCCAGTAGACGAACAGCATCCCGATGTCGGTGAGCGGGTCGCCGAGGGTCGACATCTCCCAGTCGAGGACGGCGCGGACGGCGCCGGGGCGCTCGGGGTCGAGCAGGCAGTTGTCCAGCCGGTAGTCGCCGTGCACGATCCCGGTCCGCTGGGTGGCCGGCACGGTCTCGGCCAGCCGCTCGGCGAGGGCGTCCATGTGCGGGCGGTCGCGGTCGCGCGTGGCGTCCCACTGCTTGGTCCACCGGCGCACCTGCCGGGCGAGGAAGCCCTCGGGCCGGCCGAAGTCGCCCAGGCCCACGGCCTCGGCGTCGACGGCGTGCAGGTCGGCCAGGACGTCGATCAGCCCGTCGCCGATCCGCCGCCGCAGCTCCGGGGTGTCGGCGTAGCCGGCCGGGATCTCGTTCACCACGTGCAGGCCGACGACCCGCTCCATGACGTAGAACGGCGCGCCCAGCACCCCGGTGTCGGTGCACAGGTGCAGCGTCCGCGGTACCGGGACCGACGTCGGCCCGAGCGCGGAGACGACCTTGTGCTCGCGGACCATGTCGTGGGCGGTGGCGAGGACCGCGCCCGTCGGGGGCCGCCGCAGGATCACCGCGTCGTCGGCCGTGCCCCCGGCCGGGGTGACGACGTAGGTGAGGTTGGACATGCCCGCCGCGATCAGCTCGACGCTCACCTCCCGCCAGCGCTCGTCGTTGAGCACGGAGGCGAGATACGGACCGACGACGGCGGGGTCAGCTCCCACGGGACTCGACACGGGCGGCAGGGTAACCTCCGGCACTCCGCCTCCCGACCGCCCGCCCGGGCCGGTCCCGGCGCCCCGGACGGGCCGTCGTCCGTCCTCGTGTGTCCCGCGTGGACAGGCGGGCACAAACCGGGGCCGCACGGCGTTGGGGGGCTGCCGGTCCCGTACCGAGCCGACCCCGTGGTCGGCCGGGAGCAGGTCCGGTCCGTGACCAGCGGCCGCCCCCGGGCGGCCGGCCAGGCCGACGGCGGACCCCGCCGCCGTCGGACGAGGCGGACGCCCTGCGCGTCCGCGAACTACCCCGGAGGAGGGGCACACCCCATGGCCACCGACTACGACGCCCCGCGCCGCAACGAGGCCGACGAGCTCGGCGAGGACTCCCTCGAGGAGCTCAAGGCCCGTCGGGCGGAGGCCCAGTCGGCCTCGGTCGACGTCGACGAGACCGACTTCAACGAGAGCCTCGAGCTGCCCGGCGCGGACCTGTCCAACGAGGAGCTGACCGTCCGCGTGCTGCCGAAGCAGGAGGACGAGTTCACCTGCTCGCGCTGCTTCCTCGTGCAGCACCGCAGCCGGCTCGCCGCCACCCGCGGCGACCAGATGTACTGCCGCGACTGCGCCGCATGAGCCGCACCACCGCTTGACCGGACACGGGGGGAGCAGCCGATGACCGACCCGAGGGAGCGCATCGGCGCGCCCCGCGACGTCCCACCGCCCCGGCCCGTGCAGGACGCGCCCCGGCCGGGGCCGGACCGGTCGGGGGACGGTCCGGCCTGGCTGTCCGAGGACACCGGCCTGGGGCGGGCGGCCCGCACGGTCGCCGACGCCGTGACCCGGCTGCTCGGCGGGGGCGCCGACGAGGCGCCCGCCCCCGGGCAGCCGGACACCCGGCGGTCGGCCGCCGGTGTCCTCCGCGACGTCATCACCGCCCTGGGCGCCGCCGCGGCCGGCGCCGCCCGCCGTCCCGAGCAGCCGGAGGGGAGCGGACCAGACGACGAGGAGTCGGCCCGCGGCCCGGTCGGCGTGCTCGGCGAGCTGCTCACCGCCGCCGCACCCCGGCTGCCCGTCCGCGACGCCGCCCGGCTGCGTGCCGCCTACCCCGGGAAGTCGGACGAGGAGATCGCCGACGCCCTCGTCACCCGCTCGGCGCGGCTCACCGCCGCGGTCGGCGCGGCCACCGGCGGGCTCTCCGCGGCCCACTGGTTCGTGCCCGGGTCGCTGGTGGCGCTGCCGCTCGAGCTCGGCGCCGAGACACTGCTCACCGCCGGCATCGAGGTCGTCCTCCTCGGCGAGCTGCACGAGCTCGCGGGCCGGCCGGCCGGCGGCACACCGGCCGAGCGCGCCGCCGCCTACCTCTCCAGCTGGACCCAGCAGCGCGCCGTCGAGACCGGCGCGCGGGAGGGGCTGGGCGTCGTCCTCGGCACCGCCGGGTTCCGCGCCCTGCGCCGCCGGCTGTCCCGCCGGATGGCCCGCGGCCTCGGCTCGGCCGCGCCGCTGTTCGTCGGCGCGGCGCTCGGCGGCCGGAGCAACCTCAAGGCCACCGAGACCCTCGCCCGCCGGGTCCGCGCCGACCTGCGCCGCGGCCCGGCCTGAGGTCCCGGCCGGTCCGCCGACCCCGCCCCGGCGCGGTTAGGGTCGCCGTCGTGGCCGACCCCCTGGAGGTCCCCGTCCGGCTGACCGCGGCGGGGGCGACACCCCCGCGCTACGCGCTGCCCGGCGACGCGGGCGCCGACCTCACCATCACCGAGGACGTGCACCTGGCGCCGTTCGAGCGCGCGCTCGTGGGCACCGGCGTGGCCGTGGCCATCCCCGAGGGCTACGCCGGGTTCGTGCACCCGCGCTCGGGCCTCGCCGCCCGGCACGGCCTGAGCCTGGTCAACGCCCCCGGCACCATCGACGCCGGCTACCGCGGCGAGATCAAGGTGAACCTCGTGAACCTCGACCCGGCCACCCCGCTGACGCTGCGCGCCGGCGACCGGGTCGCGCAGCTGGTCGTGCAGCCGGTCGTCACCGCCCGCTTCGTACCGGTCGAGGCGCTGCCGGAGAGCGTCCGCGGCGAGGGCGGACACGGGTCCACCGGCGCGGGACAGGAGGCCTGAGATGCCCTTCGGACGACGGCGCAACCGGATCGACCGCAGCCTGCGCGAGCGCGGCGTCCCGCCGGAGCCACAGCACCGCGAGCGCGACGTCGAGGAGACCACCGGCCCCTACGACGAGGCCGACGCCCCCGACGACGGCACGCCCCGCGTCGACCTGGGCTCGCTGCGGCTGCCCGCCGTCCCCGGCACCGAGCTGCGGGTGGACCTCAACCAGCAGCAGAAGGTGATCGGCGCGACCCTGCGCTACGGCGACTCGCTGCTGCAGCTGTCCGCCTTCGCCGCACCCCGCGCCGCCGGCATCTGGGACGACGTCCGCGCCGAGCTGGCGCGCAGCGCCTCCGGCCAGGGCGGGCGGCTGCAGGAGACCGAGGGCCCCTTCGGTCCCGAGCTGGCCGGCACCGTCGTGGTCGCCCCGCCGCCCCAGCCCGGCGGGCCCCCGCCGAAGCCGGTGCGCCGGGCGGCGCGCTTCCTCGGCGTCGACGGGCCCCGCTGGTTCCTCCGGGGGATGATCAGCGGCCCCGCCGCCGAGTCGCCCGAGGCGGCGGCGGTGCTCGAGGACGTCTTCCGCCGGGTGGTCGTGGTCCGGGGCACCTCGCCGATGCCGGTGCGCGAGCAGCTGCCGCTCACCCTCCCGCCGCAGGCCGCCGCGCAGCTGGCCCGCCAGCAGCAGGCGGGGCAGCAGCCGGGGCAGCAGCCGGGGCGACCGGCGGCCCCGCCGCGGCCGACCGGGTGACCCCCGCGGTCGTCGCCTACGGCTCCCACCCCGACCAGTTCCTCGAGCTGACCCTGCCCGGCGGGCACGACCCGGCGCCCGTGGTCGTCGTGCTGCACGGCGGGTTCTGGCGGGCCGCGTACGGCGTCGAGCTGGCCCGCCCGCTGGCCGCCGACCTCGCCGCCGCCGGGTACGCCGCCGTCGCCGTCGAGTACCGGCGGGTCGGCAGCGGCGGCGGGTGGCCGGCCACCCCGGAGGACGTCGCCGCCGCGCTCGACGCGCTGCCGGACCTCCCGGACGCCGGCCGGCTGGACCTCGGCTCGGTCACCGTCGTCGGGCACTCCGCCGGCGGGCACCTGGCCGCGTGGGCCGCCGGGCGGACGCGGCTGCCGGCCGGCGCGCCCGGCGCCGCCCCGCGGGTGCGGGTGACCGCGGCGGTCCTGCAGGCCGGCGTCGTGGACCTGGGCCGGGCGGCGGAGCAGCGCCTGGGCCGCGGCGCGGTCCAGGAGTTCCTCGGCGGCGAGCCGGGTGAGGTGCCCGGCCGCTACGCGGCCGCCGACCCGGTCGGGCTGCTGCCCACCGGCGCCGACGTGCTGTGCGTGCACGGCACCGAGGACGACGTCGTGCCGCCCGAGCAGTCGCAGCGGTACGCGGCGGCGGCCGCGGCGGCCGGCGACCGGGTGACCGTGCGCACCGTCCCGGGCGGTCACCGGGTGCCCATCGACCCGGCGGGGGAGGCCTGGGCGGTGGTCCGCGCGTGGCTGGGGGAACGCACCGCCGGCCGGGTGGGCGGCACTACCCTGGAACCGTGACACAGACCCGTCCCGGCGGCTGGCTCGCACGCACGCTGCAGCGGCTGACCGCCGACGACTCCGCCATCGACGCGCAGGAGCTGCGCGAGGAGTCCGACCGCGCCGGCTGCGAGCCGGTGAGCGCCTGCCGCAAGGGGGCGGTGGTGACCGTGACCGGCCGGCTCAAGTCGGTCGTCTACACCCCGCGCGAGACGGTACCCACCCTGGAGGCGGAGCTGTTCGACGGCTCCGGCTCGGTCACCCTGGTCTGGCTGGGCCGCCGGCGCATCCCGGGCATCGAGCCCGGCCGGACGCTGACCGCCCGCGGCCGGTTCGCCAACTTCGACGGCCGCAAGGTCATCTACAACCCCTGGTACGAGCTGAGCGCGGGGTGATCCCGGCGGCCGACGACGACGGCCGGCGCGATCCGGGGGGAGCAGCACCGCACCAGGAGCCCACGCACGCGGACGGCACCACGACCGAGGACACGGGCCGGGGCGTCACCTTCGACCGGCACCTGGTGCTGGAGCAGCTCGGCGGCTGGCGCGGCATGGTCGACGCCACGCTGCCCACGCTGGCCTTCATCGTCGCCAACTCGATCGGCGACCTGCGCACCGGGATCTGGGCCGCCGTCGGCGCCGCCGTGCTGGTCCTGCTGGTCCGGCTGGTGCGCCGGGAGAGCGTGCAGCAGGCGTTCAGCGGCCTGTTCGGCGTCGCGGTGGCGGTCGCCATCGCCGCCGCCTCGGGGCAGGCGCGCAACTACTTCGTGCCGGGGATCATCCGCAACGCCGTGATCGGCGTGGTGCTGCTCGGCTCCGTGCCGCTGCGCTGGCCGCTGGTCGGCGTGGTCGCCGAGTGGCTCGCGCCGAGCCACCTGGGGTCGATGGCCGCGCACACGCTGCCCGGCCTGCGGCGCCGCGTCGACAGCGCCCGCGCCCGGCTGCACCACCAGCCGCGCCCGCACCCCCCGGAGCCCGGGCCCGCGCAGACCGGGCGCCCGGCCGACCCCGAGCCCGAGCGGCACTGGCGCGACGACCCCCGGATGGTGCGCGCCTACGGCTGGCTGACCGTCGTCTGGGCGGTGACGTTCCTGCTGCGCGTCGCCGTGCAGACGCCGCTCTACCTCGCCGACGAGGAGGACCTGCTCGGCGTCGCCTCGCTCGTCCTCGGCCTGCCGGTGACCGCGGCCGCCCTCGCGCTCACGCTCTGGGTCGTCGCCCGCCTGCACCGCCACCGCGTGGAGACCGACGCCGGCGGCGGGTGAGAGGGCCTCGCACCGGGTGTCCCTGGTCGTGGCGCGAGCCAGGGAGTCGCGTTCACCGGACCTGCCGGGGAGCGACGGGGAGTCAGGAGACCGTCGGCGGCCAGCGATGCCTGCGCCACGCGTCCCATGACGCGTACCCGGCCGGCGGATCGTCGATCGGTTCGTCGCCGTCGAGCTCACCCGGCGTCGGGGGCTGGATGATGCCGGCCCACTCGGCGAGTTCCTCGTCGGACATGGGCCACGTGGTGTGCGGCTCGTCAGCCTGCCGCTGGTCCAGACGCGTCCGCTGTTCCGCCGGGGGCACCTCGAAGTAGCGCATCTCCACGCGTGCGCCGCGGTCCGCTGCTGCCTGTCGTAGCGCGGACCGCTCGTCCCGCCGCCACAGTCCGAAGTCGATCACCACGTCGTTGCCCAGTTCGAGGGCCCGCAACCCGATCTCGATGAGCCGTCCTTCGATCACGTCCGAGGCCGACGGTGGATTCTGCCGCCCGAAGAGGGCCTTCACCCACTCGTCCTTGGTGAGGCGAAGCGCACCGCGCTCGATCTCGAGGGACCGCGCAGCAGTGGTCTTCCCCGTGGCCGGCAACCCCACGGTCAGGAAGAGCGTCGGTCGCCTCGAGACCACCGTCATCACTCTCCCTCGGCTGCGCGAACGCTCCACCGTCGCGGGCCGCGCACTCTCGACGCGCACCCGTGACGGGTCGGGAAGGGAACCGACGTCGGACCGGTCCCCGCACGGTGACCGCCGGCGCCGTCCGTGCACCGGAGGCGCACCCGGTCAGAGAGCGGTCGGCGACAGGACCTGCTGCAGCTGCTCCTCGACGTCGGCGTGCGTGACGAACAGCAGCTCGTCGCCGACCTCGAGCGGCTCGTCCGGGGTGGGCGTGATGACCCGGTCGCCGCGCAGCATCGCCGTCAGCACCGTCTCGCGCGGCAGCGGCACCTCGCGCAGCGGCCGGCCGGCCCACGGGGTGTTCTCGGCGAGGGTGATCTCGACCAGGTTGGCCGCGCCCTTGCGGAAGCTCATCAGTCGGACGACGTCACCGACGGTCACCGCCTCCTCGACCAGCGCGGCGAGCACCCGCGGGGTGGAGACGGCGACGTCGACGCCCCACGCCTCGGTGTAGAGCCACTCGTTGCGCGGGTCCTTGACGCGGGCGACGACGCGGTTGACCGCGAACTCGGTCTTGGCCAGCAGCGAGACGACGAGGTTGGCCTTGTCGTCGCCGGTGGCCGCGACGACGACGTCGCAGGTGGCCAGCTGGGCCTCCTCGAGCGAGGAGACCTCGCAGGCGTCGGCCTGGACCCACTCCGCGCCCGGCACCGCACGGGTGCGGACCTTGCGGCCGTCCTTCTCGATGAGCATCACGGTGTGTCCGTTGTTGAGCAGCTCCCCGGCGATGGAGCGGCCGACCGCCCCGGCGCCCACGATGGCCACGCGCATCAGGCCCTGCCCTCCTCGGGGTGCTCGATCGTCCGGTGCACGCGGTCGGAGATCTCGTCGGTGGCCGCGACGACGAGCTGGTCGCCGTCCTGCAGCACGGTGGACGCGGTGGGCAGCTGCGCCTCCCCGAAGCGGACCAGCCAGGCGGCCCGGGCGCCGGAGGCGGCCTCGAGCTCGGAGAGCCTGCGGCCCACCCAGCCGTCGGTGACGGTCACCCGCATCAGCAGCACCCGGCCGGTGGGTTCCCGCCAGATCTCGCTGACCTTGACCGACAGCAGCTCGCGCAGCAGCCGGTTCACCGTCCACGGCACGGTCGCGACGCTCGGGATGCCCATCCGCTCGAACACCTCGGCGCGCTTGGAGTCGTAGATCCGGGCGACGACGTGCTGGACGCCGAAGGTCTCCCGCGCCACGCGCGCGCTGATGATGTTCGAGTTGTCGCCGCTGCTGACGGCGGCGAAGGCGCCGGCGGAGTCGATGCCGGCGTCGAGCAGCACCTGCCGGTCGAAGCCCAGGCCGGTCACCTGCCGGCCGGTGAACTCGGGCCCGAGCCGGCGGAACGCCTCCGGGTCCTGGTCGATCACCGCGACGCTGTGGCCGATCTGCTCCAGCCGTCGCGCGATGGCCGAGCCGACACGGCCGCAGCCCATGACGACCACGTGCACGTGTCGCTCCCGCATGCCTCGCACGGGCGCCGTCCGCCCGCGGTCCAGGGCGCGAAGCTACACCCGTCCCCGGGTGGTCCGGGGGGTGCGCCGGGACCGCGTGCCCCCTCCGGGCGGGACGCCCGGCGCGGAGCGGCACCGGGTGCCCCCGCGTCCGTACCATCGCCGCCGTGCCCAAGCTGTCCGACCTCGGACAACTCCCCAAACGGCTCGTCGTCGGCCGGCCGGTCCGCAGCGACCGCGCAGGGGAGTCCCTGCTCCCGAAGTCCCTGGCCCTGCCGATCTTCGCCAGCGATCCGCTCTCCTCCGTGGCCTACGCCACCCAGGAGATCCTGATCGTCCTGACGCTGGCCGGCACCGCGTTCCTGTTCCTCGCGCCGTGGCTGGCCGTCGTCGTCGTGCTGCTGCTGGCGACCGTCGTGCTGTCCTACCGCCAGGTGGTGCACGCCTACCCCTCGGGCGGCGGCGACTACGAGGTCGCGATGAAGAACCACGGCCAGTTCGCCGGGCTCACCGTCGCCAGCGCGCTGCTGGTCGACTACGTGCTCACCGTGGCCGTGTCCGTGTCGGCGGGCACCGACAACATCATCTCGGCCTTCCCCACGCTCAACGAGCACCGGGTGCTCATCGCCGTCGGGCTGGTCGCGCTGCTGGCGGCGACCAACCTGCGCGGCGTGCGGGAGTCGGGCAAGACGTTCGCCGTCCCGACGTACCTGTTCGTCGCCGGGATCATGGTCATGATCGTCACGGGGCTGGTCCGCGACCTCTTCACCGACTCCCCGGTCATCGCCGAGAGCGCCGGCTGGTCGGTCCTGCCCGAGGCGGGCTACGACGACCTCGGTGGCGTCGCGCTGGTGTTCTTCGCGCTGCGGGCCTTCGCCTCCGGGTGCACCGCGCTGACCGGCGTTGAGGCCATCGCCAACGGCGTCCCCGCGTTCCGCCCGCCGAAGTCCAGGAACGCCGCCACGACGCTGGCGCTCATGGGCGGGATCGCCGCGACGATGTTCGCCGGCGTCACCGCGCTCGCCCTCTTCGGCGACGTCCGGTACGCGGAGAACACCTGCGACCTCGTCGGCTTCCCGGGCGACTGCGAGACCGACCCCCAGCGCACGGTCATCGCCCAGCTCGCCGCGGCCACCTTCGGCGGGGACACCTCGGTCGGCTTCTTCTACATCCAGGCGGCCACCGCTCTGGTGCTGATCCTCGCCGCCAACACCGCCTTCAACGGCTTCCCGCTGCTGGGCTCGGTGCTCGCGCAGGACCGGTTCCTGCCCCGCCAGCTGCACACCCGCGGCGACAAGCTGGTCTACAGCAACGGCATCCTGCTGCTGGCCGGCTTCGCGGCGCTGCTGATCCTCGCCTTCGAGGCCGACCCGAACCGACTGATCCAGATGTACATCGTCGGGGTCTTCACCAGCTTCACGATCGGCCAGTGGGGCATGGTGCGGCACTGGAACCGGGAGATCCGGCTGTCGGGCGACGCGGCCGAGAAGCGGCGGATGCGCCGCTCGCAGGTCATCAACACCATCGGCGGCAGCCTGACCACCGTCGTGCTGCTGATCATCGTGGTCACGAAGTTCACCCGCGGCGCCTACCTGGTCATCCTCGTGATGCCGGTGCTGTTCCTGCTGATGAAGGCGATCAACCGGCACTACTCGCACGTGGCCTCGCAGCTGGTGCCCGACACCGACGCCCGCATGCTGCCGAGCAAGGTGCACGCGATCGTGCTGGTGTCCAAGGTGCACAAGCCGACGCTGCGGGCGCTGGCCTTCGCCCGCGCCACCCGGCCCGACGTGCTGACCGCGCTGACGGTCAACGTGGACCCGGGTGACACGCGCGCGCTGCAGGCGGACTGGGAGCGCTACGACGTCCCGGTCCCGCTGACCGTGCTGGAGTCGCCGTACCGGGAGATCACCCGGCCGGTCGTCGACTACGTCAAGGGCATCCGCCGGGACAGCCCCCGCGAGCTGGTCATCGTGTTCGTGCCGCAGTACGTCGTCGGCCACTGGTGGGAAAACGTGCTGCACAACCAGAGCGCGCTGCGGCTGCGCGCCCGGCTGCAGTTCCAGCCCGGCGTCATGATCACCACGGTGCCGTGGCAGCTGGAGAGCTCCATCGGCCGCGGCGACGAGGACGACCGCCGTTCCGGCCCCATGCCCGGCGACCTGCGCCGCGGCCTCACCGACGACCAGGTCGAGGCCACCCCCTATGGCTGACCGGCGGCGCCGCCCGGCAGCCCGCCCGGCCCGCCCGCCCCGGCCCGACCGGGGTGCGGGGTGGACCGGCCGGGAGTTCGAGGTGACCGTCGGCCCGGTCGCGCACGGCGGGCACTGCGTGGCCCGGCACGAGGGCCGGGTGGTGTTCGTCCGGCACGCGCTGCCCGGTGAGCGGGTGGTCGTCCGGGTCACCGAGGACCGCCAGCCCGGCTACTGCCGCGCCGACGCCGTCGAGGTGCTCGAGGCCGCGCCCGACCGGGTGGAGCGGCCCTGCCCGCACAGCGGCCCGGGGCGCTGCGGCGGCTGCGACTGGCAGCACGTCTCCTGGGAGGGGCAGCGGCGGCTCAAGGCCGACGTCGTCCGCGAGCAGCTGACCCGGCTCGGCGGCCTGGACGCCGCCGACCCCGTGCTGGCCGGCCTCGCCGTCGAGGCGCTGCCCGGGGGGCCGCTGCGCTGGCGGTCCCGGGCGCGGTTCGCCGTCGGCCGGGACGGGGTGCCCGGGCTGCGCCGGCACCGCTCGCACGACGTGCACGTCCTCGACGACTGCCCGATCACCGTCGAGCCGGCCGCGCGGGCGGTGCTGTCGCGGCGCTGGCCGGGGGCCGGGGCGGTGGACGTCGCCGTCGACTCGGCGGGCACGGTGACCACCACGCGGCTGGACCGCCGCGGCGTGCCGACGTCGACCCGCGTGCTCCGGGCCGGCGACGACGTCCCCGCCGAGCCGGCCGGGCGGGCCGGGCGCCACGCCGCCGGGCGGGACTGGGAGGTCGAGGGCACCGGTTTCTGGCAGGTGCACGAGGCGGCCGCCGACGCGCTGGTGGGCGCGGTGTCCGCGCTGGCCGGCGTGCGGCCGGGGGAGACGGTGCTCGACCTGTACGCCGGCGCCGGGCTGTTCGGCGGCGCGCTGGCGCCCGGGGTGTGGGAGTCCGGCCGGGTGGTGTGCGTGGAGGCCGACGCCGAGGCGTGCGCCGCCGCGGAGGTCAACCTGGGCGACCTGCCGCAGGCCGAGGTGTGGCAGGGCGAGGTGGACGCCGAGGGGCTCACCGGGCTGCTCGAGGAGCTCGGCGGCGTGCCCGACGTCGTGGTGCTGGACCCGCCGCGCGCCGGGGCGGGCGCCGCGGTGAGCCGCGTGCTGGCCGGCACCGGGGCGCGGGCCGTCGTCTACGTCGCCTGCGACCCGGCGTCGCTGGGCCGCGACGTCGCCGCCTTCACCGGTGCCGGGTACCGCCTGGCCGCCCTGCGCGCCTTCGACGCCTTCCCGATGACCGCGCACGTGGAGTGCGTCGCCCTGCTGGTGCCCGCCCCCTGATCGGCCCCACGGGGAGGGCCCGGCACGGTGGGCGGCGGGGCGTGCAGGTCCCCGTCGGCACCCATCCCGGGGTCCTGGTCGACCCGGCCGTGCCGTCCCCGAGGGGGCTGTCCGACGCCCGCCGCGCGCGGCTGCAGCACCTGGTCGCGCTGCCGTGGACGGTCCGGCTGGCGCGGGTCGTCTCCGGCGCCGGGCGCCAGGCCGGTGGGACCGCGGCCGCGCTGCGGAGGCCACCGACCTGACGGTCGCCGTCGACCCGGAGCTCGGGGAGGACGACCGCTCCGCCACCGGTCTCCTGCCGCCCGCGGAGTGCGAGGCGACGGCGGACGCCTCCTCCGCCCGGCCCACCGGGAGCGAGCGGTGGGGGAGCGGAGGGGTGGGCACGTCGTTGCCGTGCCGGGTGCTCGGTGTGCCCATCGCCCGGTGGTGGGACCAGCCCGGGCAGGGGAGCGTCTTCCCCCACGACCCGGCGACCGGCCACGGCGCCGGTTCCTGGGCGCGGCTGGGGCTGCCGGACGGCGCCTCGCTACCGTGTCCTCCGTGACCACCTGGGAGTACGCCTCGGTCATCACGGCCAACGACACCGAGTCGCAGCGCGCGGGGGTGAGCGTCAAGCTCCCCGGCGGCTCGCTGGAGCGGCAGCAGGGGGACACCAGCTCGGTGCTCAACCGGCTCGGCGGCGAGGGCTGGGAGCTGGTCAGCTACCACTCGAGCGGTGCGGGCACCTGGGGTTTCGAGCAGTTCTGGCTGAAGCGACAGCGGGACTGATCGCGCTCCGCCCGTGTCGATCACCGGCTGCGTGCACGCGACGCGCGCCGACACGCCGGTACGGGCGGCACGCAGCCGATGACCAACCCGACCGTGGTCGGGCCGGTCCGTCGGTGATCACGACCGGGTGACGACGGCGCGCCTCCCGTCGAACACGTGTTCGACCTGCGGCAGGATGCCGGACGTGGGTGGGAGCGTGCCTCCGGGTTGGCCGGAGCAGGTGCGGCCCCCGGGCGCCCCCGACTGGGAGCACACCGCGGTGGCCTGGCTGTTCGACCTCGTCCCGCCCGACTACCGCGCCCACGAGGTGCTGCGCCGCTATCCGCTGCTGCTCGCCCGGTTCGCCGGCGACCACGTCGCGGCCGGCCTCGAGGCGGCGCGGGCGGGCTGGCGCACGGTCCGCGTCGAGCTGGCCGACCACCTGCCGCCGGACGCCATCGAGGCCGCTGTCACCGCCTACGAGCGGGAGGGCGCGCGGCTGGCCGCGGCGGCGCGCGGCGTCGAGGTCGTCGCCGGGGCGCTGCGCGGCGAGGTCTGGGTCCCCCGCCTGTGAGTAGTGGCACCCGGGGGCCCGGTCGTCGTCCGCGGGCCCCCGGGGCCCTAGCCGGTCAGCCGGTCGGCCTCCCGGAGCGCGACCGCCAACGCGCCGAGCACCTCCGCGCGGGCCCCGAGCGAGCCGGGGACCACGGTCAGCTGCTCGGCCGCGGCGGGGATGGCGGACTGCTCGAGCGCCCGCCGCAGCGGGTCGACGAGCAGGTCGCCGGCGGTGCCCAGCTCGCCGCCGACGACGATGCGGTCGGGGTTGAGCACGTTGACCAGGCCGCCGAGCACGAAGCCGACCGAGGCCCCGGCGTCGGCGATCAGCCGACGGCAGGCCTGGTCGCCGTCCTGGGCGCCGGCCACCAACGACCGCAGGTCGGTGTAGTGGGGGGCGGCGGTGTTGATGGCCCGCAGCAGCGCGGTGCCGCCGGCGGTCAGCTCCAGGCAGCCGCGGTTGCCGCAGCGGCACAGCGGGCCGGTCGGGTCCAGGCTCACGTGGCCCATCTCGCCGGCGGTGCCGGTGACGCCGCGCAGCAGGTCGCCGTCGATGACCAGCGCCCCGCCGACGCCGGTCGCCATCTTCAGGTAGAGGGTGGCGCACGAGCCGCGGCCGGCGCCCCAGCGGACCTCGGCGACGGCGCCCAGGTTGGCGTCGTTCTCCACGATGACCGGGACGCCGAGCCGCTCCTGCAGCGCCGGCGCCGGCGTCCGGCCCGACCAGCTCGGCAAGATGTTCGACCGCGCCACGGTGCCGCGCGAGCTCGCCGCCCGGCCGACCACCGGCGTCGGCAGGCCGACCACCGCGCCGACGACGTCCTCGGTGCAGGCGCCGGCCCGCCGCAGCTCGGCCCGCACCTGCCCGGCCACGGTGTCGAGGACCGCGTCGGAGTCCAGGTCGGCGACCGGCAGCGTGGTGGTCTCCTCGCCGACGATCTCGTGCGAGAGGTCGGCCACCGCGACCCGGACGTGGGTGCGCCCGATGTCGACCCCGACGACCACGCCGGCCCGGCGCGTCAGGTGCACCAGCCGCGCGGGCCGGCCGCCGGTCTCCACCGCGCCCGCGTCGTCGCCGGGCGCCACCAGCCCGCGGTCGACGAGGTCGGCCACGTAGCCGGAGACCGTGGCGCGGGAGAGCCCCGTCCGCTCGACCAGCTGCGCCCGCGTCGAGGGGCCGCTCACCCGCAGTGCCTCGACCAGCCGCCGCGAGGGGCCCGTGATGTCGGGCAGCCACGGGCGGAGGTCCATGGCGGGCATCGTCCGAGCGTGCTCGTGTTCTGTCAATCACCGACAGAAGGGACGCCCATCGGTCGGGTGAGCGGGATGCGGCGCGTCGGGAGTGACGGAACCGTCCCGTCTCGGACCCGGCTCGACAGGAGGTGTGCGCCGTCGCGCGACTACAGTGGGTCGGCGGCCGTCGGAGGGCCGTGCCCCGCCGCCGACAGAGAGGACACCGCCGCCCCGTGTCGCTCCTGCGCTCGCTCCGCGACCCCGCCGACCTCCGGGCCCTGCCCCCCGAGCAGCTGCCCGCGCTGGCCGCGGAGATCCGTGACGCACTCGTCACCAGCGTCGCCCGCACCGGCGGCCACCTCGGGCCGAACCTCGGCACCGTCGAGCTCACCATCGCGCTGCACCGGGTCTTCGAGTCCCCGCACGAGCCGATCGTCTTCGACACCGGCCACCAGGCCTACGTGCACAAGATGCTCACCGGCCGGGTCGAGGGCTTCGACCGGCTGCGCCAGCGCGGCGGGCTGTCGGGCTACCCGAGCCGCGGCGAGAGCGAGCACGACTGGGTCGAGAACAGCCACGCCTCGACCGCGCTGTCCTACGCCGACGGGCTGGCCAAGGCCTTCGCCGTCCGCGGTGACAAGCGCCCGGTCGTCGCGGTCGTCGGCGACGGCGCGCTGACCGGCGGCATGGCCTGGGAGGCGCTGAACAACATCGCCGCCGCCCAGGACCGGCCGGTGGTCATCGTCGTCAACGACAACGGCCGCTCCTACTCGCCGACCATCGGCGGCGTCGCCGACGCGCTGGCGGGCCTGCGGCTGCGGCCGGGCTACGAGCAGGCGCTGCTGGCCATCCGTCAGGCCCTGCACAAGGCCCCGGTCGTCGGCTCGGCGCTCTACGACGCGCTGCACGGCCTGAAGAAGGGTGTCAAGGACGTCCTGGCGCCGCAGGGCATGTTCGAGGACCTCGGCCTCAAGTACCTCGGTCCGGTCGACGGCCACGACGTCGAGGTGCTCGAGTCCGCGCTGCGCCGGGCTCGGTCGTTCGGCCGCCCGGTGATCGTGCACGCGGTCACCACGAAGGGCTTCGGCTACCCGCCGGCCGAGACCGACCAGATCGACGCCTGGCACGCCACCGGCGTCTTCGACCCCGACAGCGGCACCAGCCCCGCGGTCGCCCGCGACTGGACGACGGCGTTCTCCGACGAGCTGGTGCGCATCGGCGCCGAGCGGAGCGACGTCGTCGCGGTCACCGCGGCGATGCTGCACCCGACGGGCCTGGCCGCCTTCGCCGAGCGCTTCCCCGAGCGGACCTACGACGTCGGCATCGCCGAGCAGCACGCGCTCACCAGCGCGGCCGGCATGGCGATGGGCGGACTGCACCCGGTCGTCGCGGTCTACTCGACCTTCCTCAACCGGGCCTTCGACCAGCTGCTCATGGACGTCGCGCTGCACCGCCAGCCGGTCACCGTCGTCCTCGACCGCGCCGGGGTCACCGGGACCGACGGCGCCTCGCACAACGGCATGTGGGACATGTCGATCTGCTCGGTCGTGCCGGGGCTGCACCTGGCCGCGCCGCGCGACGAGCCGACCCTGCGCGAGGCGCTGCGCGAGGCGGTCGCGATCCCCGACGCGCCGAGCGTGGTGCGCTTCCCCAAGGGCCCGCCGCCGCTGGACATCCCGGCGCTGGAGCGGCGCGGCCCGGTCGACGTGCTGCGGCGCGGGGAGCGGGAGGAGGTGCTGCTGGTCGCCGTCGGCGCGATGGTGCCGATGTGCCTGGCCGCCGCCGAGCGGGCCGCCGACCACGGCATCGAGGTGACCGTCGTCGACCCGCGCTGGGTGCTGCCGGTCTCCGACGAGCTGGTCGAGACGGCCGCCGCGCACCGGCTGGTCGTCACCGTGGAGGACGGCGGCCGGGCCGGCGGCGTCGGGACGACGCTGTCGCAGGCGCTGCAGGACCGCCAGCACGACGTGCCGGTGCGCGCGCTGGGCCTGCCGCAGGCGTTCCTCGACCACGGCAGCCGGGGCCAGGTGCTCGCCGACTGCGGCCTGACCGAGCAGGACGTCGCCCGCCGGATCGCCGAGTGGACCGCGGTGCTCACCGAGCGGGCCGAGCAGCAGCTGGCCGCCGAGCCCGTGGACGGCGCCCAGCAGTAGTAGGAGGACCCCGTCCCCCTCACCCCTCGCAGGCTCGGGGTGAGCCTCCGGACGGGGTCGGCCGGGGACGTCGGACCGGAGGCTGTCGTGCAGGTCATCGCGGAGATCCAGGTCGCGCCGTCGCCGGCCGGGACGCCCGACGACCCGCACGCGTACGTGGAGGCCGCCGTCCGGGTGATCCAGGCGTCCGGCCTGCACTGCGAGGTCGGGGCGCTGGGGACCACGCTGGAGGGCGACGCCGACGCCGTGTGGGCGACCCTGCGGGCCGCGCACGAGGCGATGCTGGCGGCGGGCGCCACCAGCGGCATCTCGCACGTGAAGGTCGCCTCGGTCGACCGCACGATCGAGTCGCTCACCCACAAGTTCCGCTGAGACGGCGAACGGCCCGGGCCCCGCGCGGGGACCCGGGCCGTTCGCCGTCCGGTGTGCACCTCCGCGGAGGTGCACGGCATCACGCCGGGAGGCTGGCCACGCCCCTCGGCAGGAACCGCGAGCCGGTGACCGCCTCGGAGACGCCGGTGCGGTCGAGGTGGGCGGAGATGCCGCCCAGCCAGAACGGCCAGCCGGCGCCCAGCACCATGCACAGGTCGACGTCCTGCACGGCCTGGACGACGCCCTCGTCGAGCATCAGCCGGATCTCCTGGGCCAGCGCCCGCACGGCGCGGTCGCGGACCTCGTCCTCGGTCAACGGGGAGTCGCCCGCGTCGATGCCGGCCAGGTCGGGGTCGACCACGCCGGGCTCGGAGTAGACGCTGGTCTTGCCCAGCTCGACCATCTTCCTCAGTCCCTCGCCGACGGCGAACCGGTCGGGGAAGGCCTCGTGCATCCGCTCGGCCACGTGCAGCGCCACCGGCGGGCCGACCAGCGTGAGCAGCTCGAACGGCGACATCGGCAGGCCCAGCGGGTCCAGCGCCCGGTCGGCGACGGCCACCGGCGTCCCCTGCTCGACGGCCGAGGTGACCTCGCCGAGGAAGCGGGTGAGCAGCCGGTTGACGACGAACGCCGGGGCGTCGGCGACCAGCACGCAGGACTTCTTCAGCGCCTTGCCGACGGCGAAGGCGGTGGCCAGCGCGGCGTCGTCGGTCTGCTCGGCGCGCACGACCTCCACCAGCGGCAGGACCGCGACCGGGTTGAAGAAGTGCAGCCCGACGACCCGCTCGGGGTGCTCGAGCTTGGAGGCCATCTCGGTCACCGACAGCGCCGAGGTGTTGGTCGCCAGCACGCACTCGGGGGAGACGACGGCCTCCACCTCGGCGAACACCTGCTGCTTGACCGACATCTCCTCGAACACGGCCTCGACGACGAGGTCGGCGTCGGCGAAGACGGCCTTGTCCAGCGCGCCGGTGACCAGGCCCTCGAGCCGGTTGAGCTCGTCGGGGGAGAGCCGGCCGCGGGCGGCGAGCTTCTCCAGCTCCCCGTGGACGTAGCCGACGCCCTTGTCCACCCGCGCCTGGTCCACGTCGGTGAGGACGACGGGCACCTGGAGCCGGCGCACGAACAGCAGTGCCAGCTGCGAGGCCATGAGCCCGGCACCCACGACGCCGACCTTGGTGACCTTCCGCGCCAGCGACCTGTCCGGCGCGCCGGCCGGCCGCCTGGCCCGCTTGCTGACCAGGTCGAACGAGTAGAGGGAGGCGCGGAGCTCGTCGCTCATCAGCAGGTCGGTGAGCGCCTGGTCCTCGGCGGCGGTGCCGGCGGTGAACGCCTCGCCCTCGACGCCGTTGCGGGCGAGGTCGAGCAGCTCGACGGCGCGCAGCGCGCCGGGGGAGGCGTCGCGGGTCCGCGCCCGGACGACGGCCCGGGCCCGCTCGATCGCGGCGTCCCAGCCCGACCGGTCCACCGCGGGCCGCGCGACGGTCACGTCGCCGTTGAGGACCGCCACGGCCCACTCCAGCGACCGCTCGAGGAAGTCGGCGGGCTCGAACAGCGCGTCGGCGATCCCCAGCCCCGCCGCCCGCGGGCCGGAGGTGACCTTGTTCTGCGCCAGCGCGTTCTCGACGATCACGGTGACCGCCGGGTCGATCCCGATCAGGTCCGGCAGCAGCTGCGTGCCGCCCCAGCCGGGCACCAGGCCGAGGAACACCTCGGGGAAGGCGACGACGGCGGTGCTCGCGATCGTCCGGTAGGTGCAGTGCAGCGCCAGCTCGAGGCCGCCGCCGAGCGCCGCGCCGTTGACGAACGCGAACGTCGGGACGCCGGCGTCCTTGAGCCGCCGGAACACCCGGTGGCCGGTCTCGGCGATCTCCCGGGCGGCCGCGGCGTCGGTCACCGCCGGGACGCCGGAGAGGTCGGCGCCCACGGCGAACACGAACGGCTTGCCCGTGACGGCGATGGCCGCGGGCGCGGGGGTGTGCGCCGCGATCCCGTCGAGGGCGGCGTCCAGCGAGGCGAGCCCGCCGGGGCCGAAGGTGGACGGCCGGGTGTGGTCGTGCCCGTTGTCCAGCGTGATCAGCGCGATCTCGCCGGCCAGGCCGGGCACCCGCACGTACCGCACCCTGGCGGCGGTGACGACCTCGTTCTCGAAGACGGCGGTGCTCACCTGGCCGCACCCTCCCAGTCGGTGTTCTCCCAGATGACGGTGGCGCCCATGCCCAGGCCCACGCACATGGCGGTCAGGCCGTAGCGGACGTCGGGGCGCTCGGCGAACTGCCGCGACAGCTGGGTCATCAGGCGGACGCCGGAGGAGGCCAGCGGGTGGCCGACGGCGATCGCGCCGCCCCACGGGTTGACCCGCTCGTCGTCGTCGGCGATGCCGAAGTGGTCGAGGAAGGCCAGCACCTGGACGGCGAAGGCCTCGTTGAGCTCGAACAGCCCGATGTCGTCGATGGTCAGGCCGGTGCGGGCCAGCGCGCGCTCGGTCGAGGGGACCGGGCCGACACCCATGACCTCGGGCTCGACGCCGACGAAGCCGTAGCCGACCAGCCGCATGCCGGCGGTCAGGCCCAGCTCCTGCGCGACCTCCTCGGCGGCCAGGATGCAGCCGGTGGCGCCGTCGTTGAGGCCCGCGGCGTTGCCGGCGGTCACGTGCCCGTGCGGGCGGAACGGCGTCTTGAGCGTGCCCAGGCCCTCGAGGGTGGTGTTCGGCCGCGGCGGCTCGTCGGCGGTGGCCAGGCCCCAGCCGTGCTCGGCCGAGCGGGTCGCGACGGGCACCAGCTCCGGGCCGATCTGCCCGTTGGCGAGGGCCTTGGCGTACTTCTGCTGGCTGGTCAGGGCGAACGCGTCGGCGCGCTCCCTGGTCAGGTGCGGGAAGCGGTCGTGCAGGTTCTCCGCGGTGGAGCCCATGACCAGCGCCGAGCCGTCGACGAGCTTCTCGCTGAAGAACCGCGGGTTGGGGTCGGCGCCCTCGCCCATCGGGTGGCGGCCCATGTGCTCGACCCCGCCGGCGATGGCGACGTCGTACGCGCCGAAGGCGATGCCGCTCGCGGTGGTGGTCACGGCGGTCATGGCCCCGGCGCACATGCGGTCGATCGCGTAGCCGGGGACCGACTTCGGCAGCCCGGCCAGCAGCGCGGCGGTGCGGCCGATGGTCAGGCCCTGGTCGCCGATCTGGGTGGTGGCGGCGATGGCCACCTCGTCGACCCGGTCGGCCGGCAGCGCCGGGTTGCGGCGCAGCAGCTCGCGGATCACGCGCACGACCAGGTCGTCGGCGCGCGTCTCCGCGTAGACGCCCTTCGGGCCGGCCTTGCCGAAGGGGGTGCGTACGCCGTCGACGAAGACGACCTCACGCAGCGAGCGGGACATGGGACCTCCGCAGCAGGGGGAGCCGGCCCGGGCACGGGGACGGCGCAGGTGAAGTTACCCGTCGGTAACCGCCGCTCCAAGCGCGACCCGACCCGTGCGGGGCACCGGGGCCCGCGACACCTCACCCGGACGGAGGTCACGGTCCGGCAACGCCACCGACCCGGGGTTGCGACCCGTGTGACCCGGGGCGCATATTGGCCGCCGCACTTCTGCAGATTCCCGACGGAACGGTGGACCCATCCATGGCGCGACGGCGCACCACGATGACGGCCCTGGCGGCCGCCCTGGTCTTCAGCCTCGCTGCGTGCGGCAGCGACAGCGGCGGCGGCGACGGCGGCGGCGGCGACAGCGGCGGCGGCGGTGGCGGCGAGGCCGCCGGCAAGGTCGGCGTGATCCTCCCCGACACCGAGTCCTCGGTGCGGTGGGAGAACTTCGACCGCCCCTACCTCGAGGCGGCCTTCGAGGAGGCCGGTGTCGAGTACGACATCCAGAACGCCGAGGGCGACGCCCAGCGGCAGGCGACCATCGCCGAGCAGATGATCACCGAGGGCGCGACCGTCCTCGCGATCGTCAACCTCGACTCGGCCTCCGGCGCGCAGATCCAGGAGCAGGCCGCCGCCGAGGGCGTCCAGACGATCGACTACGACCGGCTCACCCTCGGTGGCTCGGCCGAGTACTACGTCTCCTTCGACAACACCGAGGTCGGCCGCCTGCAGGGCCAGGGCCTGCAGCAGTGCCTCGAGGCCAACGGCGTCACCCAGGGCAACATCGCGTTCCTCAACGGCTCGCCGGACGACAACAACGCGACGCTGTTCTCCTCGGGCGCGCACGAGATCCTCGACCCGCTGACCCAGTACACCCAGGTCGCCGAGCAGGCCGTGCCCGAGTGGGACAACCAGCAGGCCGCGACGATCTTCGAGCAGATGTACACCCAGGCCGGCGGCAACATCCAGGGTGTGCTGGCCGCCAACGACGGCCTCGCCAACTCGGTCATCCAGATCCTCGGCCGCAACAACGCCGCCGGCCAGGCCAACGTGACCGGTCAGGACGCCACCGTCGAGGGCCTGCAGAACATCCTCAACGGCGACCAGTGCATGACGGTCTACAAGTCGGTCCGCGACGAGGCCAACGCGCTGGCCGAGCTGGCCGTCTCGCTGATCAACGGCGAGGAGGGCGAGACCACCGGCACCGTCGAGGACACCGAGGGCGGCCGCGAGGTCCCGTCGGTCCTGCTGACGCCGCAGGCGATCTTCCGCGACAACGTCAAGGACGTCGTGGACGACGAGTTCGTCACCGCCGAGGAGCTGTGCACCGGCGACTTCGCCGCCGCGTGCCAGGAGCTCGGCATCTCCTAGTGGTCACCAGCCGCCGGGGCGCCCATCATGGACGCCCCGGCGGCTGCTGTCTCAGCCCCACCAGCGCGACCGAGAGGCCCGGTGTGTCCGCTCCCACCGACCGTCCCCAGGACGGCACCCCCACCCTGGAACTCCGCGGCGTCAACAAGAGCTTCGGTGCCATCCAGGTCCTGCACGACGTGCACATGAAGGTCTACCCCGGACAGGTCACCGCGCTCGTCGGCGACAACGGGGCGGGCAAGAGCACGCTCATCAAGTCCATCGCCGGCATCCACGCCATCGACTCCGGCGAGTTCCTCTTCGAGGGACGGCCGGTCACCGTCAGCGGGCCGCGCGAGGCCGCCGCCCTCGGCATCGAGATCGTCTACCAGGACCTCGCCCTGGCCGACAACCTCGACGTCGTCCAGAACATGTTCCTGGGCCGCGAGCGCAAGAACGGCATCCTCCTCGACGAGACGTCGATGGAGGAGGCCGCCCGGGACACGCTGAGCAAGCTCTCCGTCCGGACCCTGAAGTCCGTGCGCCAGCTCGTCTCCAGCCTCTCCGGTGGTCAGCGGCAGACGGTGGCCATCGCGAAGGCCGTGCTCTGGGAGTCCAAGCTCGTCGTCCTCGACGAGCCGACCGCGGCCCTGGGCGTCGCGCAGACCCGGCAGGTCCTCGACCTGGTCCGGCGGCTGGCCGACACCGGTCACGCGGTGGTCTTCATCAGCCACAACATGGTCGACGTCTTCGAGGTCTCCGACCGGATCGCGGCCCTGTACCTGGGCCGCATGGCGGCCGACGTGCCGATCTCGCAGGTCGACCGCCCCCAGGTGATCGAGCTCATCACGGCGGGCCGGTCGGGCGACCTGGGCATCGCACCCGCCGAAGCCGCGGCCGTGGAGGTCTGACCGTGTCCAGCACCATCTCCAAGCCGACCAGCTCGCAGGAGCCGGGTGGGGCCCCGTCGGGCTTCGAGGCCGACCGCGGCGCGGACAGCCTCGGCGCGTCCGTCCGGGCGTACGTCGACCGCGTCCGCGGCGGTGACCTCGGGGCGCTGCCGGCCATCCTCGGCATCGTCGTCCTCGGGCTGCTGTTCTTCGCGCTGCGGCCCGAGACGTTCCTGACCCCGCGCAACATGGCCAACCTGGCCGACCAGGCCGCGCCGATCATCATCCTGGCGATGGGCCTGGTCTTCATCCTGCTGCTGGGCGAGATCGACCTGTCCGCCGGTGTGGTCAGCGGCGTCTGCGCCGCGGTCATGGCCAAGCTGCTCGCCGACGCCGGCTCGCCGTGGTGGATCGCGGTCCTGGCGGCGATCGCCACCGGCGTGGTCATCGGCCTGTTCACCGGCAGCCTCGTCGGGATGGTCGGCATCCCGTCCTTCGTCGTCACCCTCGCGCTGTTCCTGGGCTGGCAGGGCTTCACCCTGCGGCTCATCGGCGAGGGCGGCACGGTGCCGGTGCGCGACCCGGTGATCTCGGCGATCAGCGACAAGAACGTGCCGGTCGCGCTCGGCTGGGTCCTCGCCCTGCTGACCATCGCCGTGTACGCGGCGCTGCAGCTCAACCGGTTCCGGGTCCAGAAGGCGAAGAACCTGGCGCACGCCCCGCTCGCGGTGGTGCTCGTCCGGATCGGCGTGATCGCCGCGGTCGTCGTCCTGGTGACGGCGGTGCTGAGCGTCGACCGCGCCCCGGCCGTCGGCGTGGTGCTCGCCGGCATCCCGTACGCCATCCCGCTCGTGGTCCTGCTGCTGCTGTTCCTGACGTTCGTGCTCGGCCGCACGGGCTTCGGCCGGCACGTCTACGCGGTCGGCGGCAACGCCGAGGCGGCCCGGCGGGCCGGCATCAACGTCACGAAGATCCGGGTGGCCGTGTTCGTGATCGGCTCCACGCTGGCCGCGATCAGCGGCATCGTCGCGGCCGCCCGCCTGGGTTCGGTCGCGCCGGGCTCCGGCGGCGGCAACACGCTGCTCTACGCCGTCGGCGCCGCGGTCATCGGTGGTACCAGCCTCTTCGGTGGCCGGGGCCGGGTGCGCGACGCCGTCCTCGGTGGCCTGGTCGTGGCGATCATCGCCAACGGCCTGGGCCTGCTGGGCACCGAGGCGTACCTGAACTTCATCATCACCGGTGGAGTCCTCCTGCTGGCCGCCAGCGTCGACGCGCTGGCCCGCCGGCGGGCCGCGGCCACGGGGCACTAGGAGGACCCCCTCGCCCCCGCCGCTCGCGGCGGGGGCGAGGGGGCCGTTCCAGCACCTCACGACGGGCCCGCCGTCCGGTACCGGACGGCGGGCCCGTCGTCGTTGCGGGCTAGGCCCGGGAGAGTGCGTCGGTGAGCAGGTCGCGGGTGAGCTCGACCTGCCACTCGCGGGCGCCCCCGGCGCGCAGGGCCGCGGCCACCGTCCCGGCGTCGCGCGGCTCGGGCGGGGTCCACATCAGCCGGCGCACCAGGTCGGGGGAGAGGAGGTTCTCCACCGGCACGCTGAGCTCCTCGGACAGGGCAGCGAGGGCCTTGCGCGCGGTCTGCAGCCGGGTGGCCGCGGCGGGGTCGCGGTCGGCCCAGCGGTTGACCGGCGGCGGCCCGTCACCGGGGCGGCTGTGCGGCGGGAGCTCCGCCTCCGGCAGCGCCCGGCCGCGGGCCAGGGCGCCGAACCAGGTCCCCACCAGCCGCCGGTTGGCCCGGCCGCGGAAGACCGGCAGCTCCAGCAGCGCGGCCTCGGTCTGCGGATCCGCCTGGACGGCGGCGACCATCGCGGCGTCCGGCAGCACCCGGCCGGGGGCGACGTCGCGCCGGCGGGCCATGTCGTCGCGCGCCTCCCACAGCGAACGGAGCATGCCGAGCTGACGGCGGTTGCGCAGGCCGTGCACGCCGGAGGTGCGCCGCCACGGGTCCTGCCGCGGCGCCGGCGGGCCGGCGGCGAGGACGGCGGCGAACTCCTGCCGCGCCCACTCGGTCTTGCCCTGCTGCTCGAGCAGGGCGGCGAGCGCGTCGCGGAGGTCGACGAGCACCTCGACGTCGAGGGCGGCGTAGACCAGCCACTCCTCGGGCAGCGGGCGGGTGCTCCAGTCGGCGGCCGAGTGGCCCTTGACCAGCGAGTACCCGAGCAGCGACTCGACGACGGCGGCCAGCCCCACCCGGGGCAGCCCGGCGAGGCGGGCGGCCAGCTCGGTGTCGAACAGGCGGCTCGGCACCATGCCGATCTCCGCCAGGCAGGGGAGGTCCTGGTTGGCGGCGTGCAACACCCACTCGGCGTCGGCGATCGCGTCCTGCACGACCGACAGGTCCCCGAGCGGGACGGGGTCGACCAGCCCGGTGCCCGCGCCGGCGCGGCGCAGCTGCACCAGGTAGGCGCGCTGGCCGTAGCGGTAGCCGGAGGCCCGCTCGGCGTCCACGGCGACCGGGCCGGTGCCCGCGCGCAGCGCGTCGGCGTAGCGGGCGAGCGCGTCGGGGGTGTCGATGACCGGCGGCAGCCCGTCGCGCGGGGCGAGCAGGGGCACCGGGGCGGGCGCCTCCGGAGCGGACTCCGGGGCGGTCTCCAGGCCGTCGAGGGGGAGGGGCTCGGTGCTCAGTTGCCGTCCACCTACTCGCCGTCCCGTCCGTGCGCGCCAGCGGTCCCGCCGGCTCCCGGGGTGTGCAGGCCGAGCGGCGCGGACCCGGAGGAGTGCGTCCCGTCCCCACCGATGGTAGAGACCGCGGTGGACCGGCCGGTCAGGGGGCGGGCGTCAGGGGGTGCCGGGGACCGGGCCGGACGGGCCGAGCAGGGCGACGCCCGGCGGCGGCAGCCCGGCCGCGTTGGCCAGCACCTGCAGCCAGGCGTCGAGGTGGCGGCCGAGCGCGGTGTCCTCGGCGGTCCAGGAGGCGCGGAGCTCGACGTCGACGGTGTGCTCGGGACCGGCGAGGTCGCCGAAGCGGGTCGAGGCGGTGCGGGTGACCGTGCCGCCGAGCGCGTGCGAGGCCGCGCCGCACTCCTGCAGGGCGTCGGTCAGCCAGCTCCAGGCGACCTCGGAGAACATCGCGTCGTCGACCATGTGCTCGTCGGTGCTCGCCGACAGGTACCCGACGCAGCGGGTGGTGCCGTCCCAGGCCTCGTGGCCCTCGGGGTCGTACAGCACGATGAACCGGGCGACGGCGACCTCGACCTCGTCGTCGCCCTCCCCCTCGACGACCCGGGCGGCCAGCGCGTGCGCGTACGGCGCCAGGCGCTGGGGCGGCGGGATCGTCTCGAGGACGACCTCGGGGCGCACCCGCACCGCGGCCAGGGACTCCAGGCCCGCGAGGAAGGCGGCCGGACGGTCGTCGGAGCCCGCACGCGCACCGGACCCGTCCCGGGACCCGGCCAGGCTGTCTGGCTCCACGCTCGCAGGGTAGGGGCCGCGGGCCCGGTCTGTCTCGGACGCGCCGCCGCTGCGGGGTCTGGGAGGATCGGGCGTCGTGAGCACCGCACCCGCCGTCCCGCCGTCCCCTGCCGACTCGGACCTCGTGCGGGCCGCCCGCGGCCTCCCCGTCGGACGGACGCCGGTGTGGTTCATGCGGCAGGCCGGCCGGTCGCTGCCGGAGTACCGGACGCTGCGCGCCGGGACCGCGATGCTCGAGGCCTGCCAGGACCCCGACCTGGTCACCGAGATCACCCTGCAGCCGGTCCGCCGGCACGGCGTGGACGCCGCGATCCTCTTCTCCGACATCGTGCTCCCGCTGGTGGTGGCCGGGGTGGACATCGAGATCAAGCCGGGCGTCGGCCCGGTGGTGGCCAGCCCGGTGCGCACCGTCGCCGACGTCGACGCGCTGCCCGACCTCGAGCCCGACCGGCTGGAGTTCCTCGCGACGGCGGTGCGCCGGCTGGTCGCCGAGCTCGGCCCGACGCCGCTGATCGGCTTCGCCGGGGCGCCGTTCACGCTGGCGACCTACCTGATCGAGGGCGGCCCGTCGAAGGAGCACGCCCGCACCAAGGCCTTCATGTACGCCGAGCCGGAGGCGTGGAAGCGGCTCCTCGACCGGCTCGCCGTCTCGGCGGCCACCTTCCTGCGCGTGCAGGTCGACAACGGCGCCTCCGCGGTGCAGCTGTTCGACTCCTGGGCCGGGGTGCTGTCCGCCGCCGACTACGGCACCCGGGTGCTGCCGCACTCGCGCGCGGTCTTCGACGGGCTCGGGGACCGCGACGTGCCGCGGGTCCACTTCGGTGTCGGCACCGGCGAGCTGCTCGCGCTGATCGGCGACGCGGGGGCCGACGTCGTCGGCGTCGACTGGCGGGTGCCGCTGGACGAGGCCGCCCGCCGGGTGGGGCCGCAGCGCTCGCTGCAGGGCAACCTCGACCCGGCCGTGCTGCTGGCCGACCGGGAGACCGTCGACCGCGAGGTCCGCCGCGTCGTCGAGCAGGGCCGCGCCGCCCGCGGGCACGTGTTCAACCTCGGCCACGGCGTGCTGCCCGAGACCGACCCCGGCGTGCTCACCCACGTCGTCGAGCTGGTGCACGAGCTCTCGGCGCGGTGATGTCGTCCCGCCCCGCCGCCCCGGCAGCCCGCGTCGTCGTCGTCGGGGCCGGCATCGCCGGGCTCACCGCGGCGTTCGAGTGGCGCCGGCGGCGGCCCGCCGACGAGGTCGTCGTCGTGGAGGCCGGCGGGCGGATCGGCGGCAAGCTGGACCGGGTCGAGCTCGCCGGCGTCTGGTACGACACCGGGCCCGAGGCGGTGCTGGCCCGCGTGCCGGAGGCGGTCGAGCTGGTCGGGGACCTCGGCCTGGCCGACCGGCTGGTCGCGCCGCGCACCACGCAGGCGTCGATCGTGCTCCCCGACGGCCGCCACCCGCTGCCGCCGGGCACCGTGCAGGGCGTGCCGACGTCGGCCGACGGGCTGGACGGCGTGCTCACCCCCGACGGCGTCGCGCGGGTGCGGGCGGAGGCCGAGCTGCCGCCGCTGCGCCTGGAGGGCGACGTCTCGGTCGGCGGGCTGCTGCGCGCGCGGCTGGGCGACGAGGTGGTCGACCGGCTGGTCGAGCCGCTGCTCGGCGGCGTCTACGCGGGCCGCCCCGACGACCTCTCGCTGGCCGCGACCATGCCGGCGCTGGCCGCGCAGCTCGCCCGCGCCGACTCGGTGCTCGCCGCGGCCGTCGCCGCCCGCGACGCCGGCGCCCGCAGCCGCGGCGACGCCGACGGGCCGGTGTTCGTCACCGTCGCCGACGGGATCGGCGCGCTGCCGGCCGCGCTGGTGGCGGCGGCGGGCGCGCAGGTGCGGCTGCGCACGCCCGCGCACGCGATCCGCCGCGCGGGCGGCCGGCTGGAGGTCGCCGTCGGCCCGGTGGCGGCACCGGAGGTCCTGGAGGCCGACGCCGTCGTCGTGACCGCGCCGGCCGGGAAGTCCGCGCGGCTGCTGGCCGGGGTGGCGCCGGACGCCGTCGAGCCGCTGCGCGGCATCCCGTACGCCTCGATGGCCGTGGTCGCGATGGCGTTCCCCGCCCAGCCGGTCGACGCCGGGTCGGGGCTGCTGGTCCCGCCGGTGACCGGGCGGCTGGTCAAGGGCGTGACGGTGTCGTCGTCGAAGTGGCCGCACCTGTCCGGCGACGGCCTGCTGCGCGTCCGCGCGTCGGTGGGCCGCTACGGCGACGAGGTGCAGCTGCAGCGCGACGACGACGACCTGACCGCCGCGGTGGTCGCCGACGTCGCCGACCTGCTCGGCCTCGAGCGCCGTGAGCCGGTGGAGGCGCGCCTGGTGCGCTGGGGCGGCGGGCTGCCGCAGTACCTGGTCGGCCACCCGCAGCGGGTGGTGGCGGTGCGCGACGCCGTCGCCGCGGTGCCCGGGCTGGCGGTCGCGGGCGCGGCGTACGACGGCGTCGGCGTCCCGGCCTGCATCCGCGGCGCGCGCCGCGCCGTGGAGGCGCTGACCTGACCGGGGCTGACAGGGTGTGCCGGTGACCTCCTCCCTCGTCCTGCGGGCCGCGCTGCTCGGGATCGCCGCCGGCGGCCGCAGCTCCCTGGGCCTCGCCGCCCCGGCGCTCACCGCCTCCCGGCGCCGGCCGGTGCGGCTGGCCGCGCTCGCCGCCGTCGCGGGGGAGCTGGTCGCCGACAAGCTGCCGGTCACGCCGTCCCGGACGATCCCGCCGAGCGTCGCCGTCCGGCTCGCGGCGGGTGCCGCCGGCGGCGCGCTGCTGGCCCGCCGGCAGGGCGGCCGGTTGCTGCCGGCGCTCGCGGGCGCGGCCGGCGCCGCGGCGGGGACCCTCGGCGGCGCGCGGTGGCGGGGGCTCGCCGGACGGCGGGTGCCGGACCTGCCGGCGGCGCTGGCCGAGGACGTCGTCGTCGTGACGATCGCCTCGCTGGCCTGCCGGGGGATCGCCGCCGGTCGCTGACCGGCCGCGCGACAATGGGGGCATGAGCGAGCAGACGGAGACCAAGAGCGTCGGCAAGCGGGCCAACGAGCTCAACGCCCTCATCCGCTACACGATGTGGTCGGTGTTCCGCCTCGCCCGGCCGCTGGCCGACGACCGGCGCACCGCCGCCGCCGACGAGGTCACCGGGCTGTTCGAGGAGCTGGCCGGCAAGGGCGTCGTCGTCCGCGGCACCTACGACCTCGCGGGCCTGCGCGCCGACGCCGACCTCATGGTCTGGTGGCACGCCGAGACCCCGGAGGCGCTGCAGGAGGCCTACACCCGGCTGCGCCGCACCGAGCTCGGCCGCGCGCTGGAGCCGGTGTGGTCGCAGATGGCGCTGCACCGCCCGGCGGAGTTCAACCGCAGCCACATCCCGGCGTTCCTCGCCGACGAGGAGCCGCGGCGCTACGTCTGCGTCTACCCGTTCGTGCGGTCCTACGAGTGGTACCTGCTGCCCGACGAGGAGCGGCGGGACATGCTCAAGGAGCACGGCATGCAGGCCCGGCCCTATCCGGACGTGCGGGCCAACACCGTCGCCTCGTTCGGCCTGGGCGACTACGAGTGGATGCTCGCCTTCGAGGCCGACGAGCTGCACCGCATCGTCGACCTCATGCGCGACCTGCGCGCCAGCCGCGCCCGCCGGCACGTGCGCGAGGAGGTGCCGTTCTACACGGGCATGCGCAAGCCGGTCGCCGAGCTCGTTCGCGACCTGGCGTGAGGCCGGGCCCGCGAACGATCAGCTGACCTGATCGTGCTGCGTCCGGGCTCACCGTGGGAGGTGAGCCCGGACGCGTCAGCGTGAGCCAGGACGGCGGGACGGCGTCGGCTCAGCCCTCGGCGGGGACCAGCCGGATGGACACGGAGTTGATGCAGTAGCGGTCGCCGGTCGGCGTCTGCGGGGCGTCGTCGAAGACGTGCCCGAGGTGGCTGTGGCAGGTGCCGCAGACGACCTCGGTGCGGACCATCCCGTGGCTGCGGTCCTCGCGGAGCACCACGTCGTCGGCGGACGACGGCTCGTAGAACGACGGCCAGCCGCAGTGCGAGTCGAACTTGGTCCGCGAGCGGAACAGCTCGGCGCCGCAGGCCCGGCAGGTGTAGACGCCGACGGTCTTCGTGTCGACGTACTCCCCGGTCCACGGCCGCTCGGTGCCGGCCCGGCGCAGCACCGCGTACTCCTGCGGGGACAGCTGGGCGCGCCACTCCTCGTCGCTCTTGGTCACCTTCGGCTGCGAAGCGGACGTCGTCATGCCCGGGAGAACGGCCCGCGCCCCTCCCGGATTCCTCGCCCGATTCCCCGCCTCACCGCCCCAGGCCCGCCTCCCGCGCCCGCACGATGGCCTGCGCGCGGTCGGTGACCTGCAGCTTGGTCAGCACGTTGGAGACGACGTTGCGCACCGTCTTCGGCGACAGGTACAGCACCGCGGCGATCTGCGCGTTCGACCGCCCCGCGGCCACCAGCTCCAGCACCTCGCGCTCGCGGGCGGTCAGCTGCGGGAACGCCGTCTCGGGCCCGGCGGGGCCGGCGGTGAAGAACTCGGCGATCCGCCGGGCCAGCGCCGCGCCGAACACCGCGCCGCCCGACGCGACGGTGGTGATCGCGCGGACCACCTCCTCCTGGTCGGCGCCCTTGAGCAGGTAGCCGCGGGCGCCGGCGCGGACGGCGGCGAACACCGTCCCGTCGTCCTCGCTCATGGTCAGCACCACCACGCCCACCGACGGCGCCTCCCCGGTGATCCGCCGGGTGGCCTCGATGCCGTCGAGCACCGGCATCTGCACGTCCATGACGACGACGTCGGGCAGCTGCTCGCGCACCACCTCGACCGCGGCCGCGCCGTCGGCCGCCGTGCCGACCACCTCCAGGCCCGGCACCGAGCCCAGCAGCAGCGCCAGCCCGTCCCGGTAGACCGGGTGGTCGTCGGCGACGACCACCCGCAGCGGCTCGTCAGGTTCGGTCACCGGTCGCTCCTCCCTCGGCGGGCAGCACCGCCCGCACCTCCGTCCCGCCGTCGGGCGGGCAGCTCACCGTGCACCGGCCACCGAGCTCGGCGGCCCGCTCCCGCAGCGACACCAGCCCGACGCCGGCCGCGCGGTCCGGCGCGATCCCGACGCCGTCGTCGGCCACCGCGACGACCAGGTCGCCGTCCGCGCGGGCCAGCGTGACCCGCACGCGGGAGGCGGCGGCGTGCCGCGCCACGTTGGCCAGCGCCTCGGACGCGATCCGGTAGGCGGCCACCTCGACGGCGGCGGGCAGCTCGTCCAGGCCCTCGGCGTCCACGGTCACCGTGACCGGCGGGGCGAGCAGCCGCTCGGCCTGCTGGCGCACCGCCCCGGCCAGGCCCAGGTCGTCGAGCGCGGGCGGGCGCAGGTCGTGCACGAGCCGCCGGACGTCGGCCAGCGCGGCGGAGACGTCGTCGCGGGCCTGGCGCAGCAGCCGGTCGGCGTCCTCGGGCCGGGCGGCGGCGAGGTTGCGGGCGGTGTCGATGCGCAGCACCACGGCACCGAGCGAGGGGCCCAGGCCGTCGTGCAGGTCCCGGCGCAGCCGGCGGCGCTCCTCCTCCCGCGCGGCGACCAGCTGCTCGCGGCTGGCCTGCAGCTGGGCGGCCAGCGAGCCGGCGCGGGCGGCCGCGGCGGCCTGCCGGACGACGTCCGCGAGCAGCCGCTCGTCGCGCGTGACCAGCTGCGCGCGGACGCCGTCGCGGGGGAGCAGCAGCCGGCCGACCCGCTCGCCGCGGTAGGCGATCGGCAGCGACTGCACCACGGTGGGACGGGTGCCGTGCTCGGCGACCAGCCGGCCGCCGTCGGCGGAGTCCACCTCGACGCCGACGTAGGGCGTGCGGAAGGCCTCGGCGATGCCGGCGGCGACCGCCATGAGCTGCTCCTCGGCGCCGTCGGAGCGCTCCAGCCGCTCGGCCAGGCCGGACACGACGCGGTAGGGGTCCTCGCGCTCGCCGAGCACCCAGCGGCGGACCAGCCGCCACAGCGGCGCGCGCAGCGGCACGTAGACGCCGGCGACGAGCAGCAGGGTGAGCAGCGTGGCGTCGCGACCGCCGAGGGCGTCGCCGAGCAGGGCGCCGGCGGCGGCGAGCACCAGCAGGTCGAGCAGCACCACGCCGACGGCGAGGCCGCCGTGGACGAGGGTGCCGCCCAGCAGCCGGTCGACGTCGACCGCGCGCGGCCGCAGCACGCCGACCGCGACCGCCGACCCGGTCAGCGCCACGGCGACGGCCAGCGCCAGGGTGCTCGGGTCGGCGGGCAGCAGCAGCGTGGCGAGCATGACGAGGACGTCGACGACGGCGGCCCACAGCAGCCAGCGCATCCGGGTGCGGTCCTCCCCGTCCGCCCGCCGGTACCGGGCGACCACCGAGGCGGCCGGGACCGCGATGCCCAGCACCGCGAGCGGGAAGCCGATCCGCAGCAGCGGCAGCGCGACGGCCGCCGGCAGCGGCAGCGAGGTGAGGTCCAGGTCGAGGGCGCCGTGGAGGGGGGCGATCGCCGTCCCCTCGTCGGCGGTGAAGGCGACGTCCGCGGGGACGACGAGCAGCAGTGCCGGCAGCAGCGCGGTCGAGGCGAGGCTGGCCACGCTCAGCGGGCGCCACCGGCCGCCGGGCAGCCGGCCGTCGGGGTAGAGCAGGAGCAGCAGCGGCAGCCCCAGCAGCAGGGCCGAGCCGAGCCGCTCGACGGTCCAGAACGCCAGGCTGCCGCCGACGCGCGGGGTGCCGTCCTGCAGCGACCACGACACCCACGACTCGGCGAGCCCGTCGACGGCCCAGAACGCGGCCGTGCCCGCCACCACCCACGAGACGGCGTTGCGCGGCGCGCGCAGCAGCAGGAGCACCGCGGGGACGGCGAGCGCGAGGCCGGGCAGGGTGGCCGGCCAGCCCGGCTCGCGGCCCAGCGCCGCCCGCACCGCCGGCGGCGTGGTGGCGTCGAGGACCGCGGCGGTGACCGCCGAGCCGACGACGACGGCGAGGACCCCCGCGGCCGCCGTCGTCCGCGCCCACCGCCGCCCGCCGGCACCGGGCCGGGGGAGGGGCTCCGGTGCCGGATCGGTCCGCCCGTCCACCGGGGCCTGCGCCTGCACGCGCGCATCCTCGCCTGCCGGTGTCCCGACGGGCACGAGGCAGCCGTCCCGTGTCCCCCGGGACACGGGACGGGACCGGATCCGTGGCGGCCGGCCCTGGGTGCCCGGGACGCGTTCCCGCGACGGTTCTCCCCGGACGGCGCACAGGGCGCCGCAGACGACGGAGGACCCGATGTCCCTCACCACCGCCCCCGCTCCCGCCCGCACCGACCTCGCCGCAGCGGCCGGCGCCCGGCCGGCCGCCTCGATCCGCTCGGTCCGCACGGCCGGGATCGCGGTGACCGCCGGCTCCGCCTCCTGGGCGGCCGCCTGCGCCCTGCTCGGGACCACGCCGCCGGCCGGCACCTGGCAGGCCACGGTGGTCAACCTGACCGCGTTCGCCTTCCAGGTCGGTCTCGTGTTCCTCGTGTCGGCGCAGATGCGCACCGGGGCGATCGGCACCGGCCGGCTGGCCCGGACGCTGCTGCACGTCGAGCACGCGCTGCTCGCGGTGGCGATGGTGTCGTCGCTGATGTGGGCCCTCACGCCCTCGCTCTACGACACCGGCCTCTTCTTCGTGATCGACCTGTTCTGGCCGCTGTCGATGCTCGGCATGGCCGCCATCGGTGTCCGCATCGCGATCGCCGGGCGGTGGACGGGCGTGGCCCGCTACTGGCCGGTGGTCGCCGAGAGCTGGGCGCCGGTCACCGTGCCCACGGCCTTCCTGCTGCCCTCGGTCACCCAGTACGTCGGCGCCGCCCACCTGCTCGTCGGCTACGTGGTCCTGGGGATCGTCCTGGCCACCCGCCCCCACCTGACCGGCGCGCGCTGAACCCGACCGCGGCGCCCCGCCACCCCGTGACCCCGGGTGGCGGGGCGCCGTCGCGTGCGGCGGAGACTTCCCGGGTGACACCTCCTGGCCAGCCGCCGCTCGACCGGCCCCTGCCCGACACCTGGTTCCGTCGCGACCTGCCCGTGCTGCGGGCCATCGCCCGGCTGGTCGACGAGCCGAGGCACGGCGGCGCGCCGTACCTGCTCGGCTCGGTCGTCCCCGGCAGCGGGCTGCCGAAGGCCGACGTCATCGCCGCGGCCAAGGCGCTCGCCGCCGCCGGCTACATCGAGCCGCTGACCAACCACGCCGGTGACATCGTCCGCATCACCGGGATCTCCGCCGAGGCCCGCCGGCTCGCGGGGCTGTGGCCGACCCCGCAGGGGGAGTGGGAGCGGCTGCTGGAGCAGGCGGCCACCCGGGCGGAGAAGGCGCCGACCGACGTCGAGCGGCAGCGCTGGCGGGCCTTCGCCGACGCCGCCCAGGCGGTGGGCCCGGACGCGGGGGCGCTGTTCATGCAGGCGCTCGTCGGCGGCTACGTGCCCCGGGCCCGCTGAACCGGCCCCGGACGCGACAGCGCCCCCGCCCGGCGGACCGGACGGGGGCGCTGACGGAGGCTCAGGCGATCAGAGCGGGGTGACGTTCGCCGCCTGCGGGCCCTTCTGACCCTGCTCGACGTCGAACGAGATGCGCTGCCCCTCGTCGAGCGTGCGGTAACCGCTGGTCTGGATGGCCGAGTAGTGGACGAAGACGTCCGGTCCGCCACCGTCAGGGGTGGCGAAGCCGAACCCCTTCTCCGCGTTGAACCACTTGACAGTTCCTTCGGGCATTGCGCTCGCTCCTAGCTGCGATGGTGCATCGGGGTCCTGCCAGTGCGCAGGGCCTTCCCGACGCGCAGACCATAGCCGTCCCGGCCCCTTCTGGTCGCCCCGGGGCCGCGCGCGTCGGGGCGCGGACCTGCCGGGACCGGTCTTGCGGGAACCCTGCGGTTCTGTGGAGGGAGGGCTGCGGGAGGCCGGTCAGGGTCGTCGGTGCCGGGACGGACCCCGGCCCGCCGACCCGAGGAGCCCGTCATGGAGACCACCGCGCGTCCCGCCGAGCCGCTGGTGCTCGTGGAGCTCGCCGACCTCGACACGGCCGACCTCGACGCCCTGCTGGCCGGGGAGCTGGAGGAGCGCCCGGTCGAGCTCGCCGAGCTGCTCGCCGACGTCCTGCGCTCCACCGGCGCCGCCGCGGCCCTGGCGCACCGCCTGGGCGCGCACGCCGCGCTGCTCGCCGACTGAGCACCCCTCGATCTCGCCGGCCCGACCCGCGCCACGGGGGTGGGGGTCGGGCCGGCGGTCACGACTCGCAGCCGACGCCGTCGTGGTCGCGGTCGAACTTCTCGTCCCAGCCGGGGTCCCCGGGGTGGATGGGAGCCGCCCCGGCGGCGCGGACGGCGTCGCAGTTGGCGTAGCCGACCGAGGTGTCGGGCACCGGCGCGGGCACGGGTGCGGGCGCGGGGGCCGGCGCAGGAGTGGGCGCCGGGGCCGGCGTGGTCGGCCGGGGGGTCGTGGGCACCAGGGCGGTCGGCGCCGCCGTCCGCGGCACGGCGGCGACCACGCCGCCGGGCAGCGGCTCGGCCGGGCAGGTGCTCAGCACGGTGGCGACCGCGTTGCGCTCGGCCCGCGTCATCCAGAGTCCGTAGCTGACCTTCACCGCCACCTGCCGGGCGACGTAGGCGCAGCGGTAGGAGCGGTCCGGCGGCAGCCAGGTCGCGGCGTCGCCGTCGCCCTTCTGCGTGTTCAGCGGCCCGTCGACGGCGAGCAGGTTGAGCGGGTCGTTGGCGAACTGCGCGCGGCGGGCGCCGTCCCACTGCTGGGCGCCCTTCTGCCACGCGTCCGACAGCGCGACGACGTGGTCGATCTGGACGTCGTCGCTGGTGGTCTGCCCGCGCTGGAAGGCGATGGTCCGGCCGGAGTAGGGGTCGTCGAGGGTCCCGGTCACGACGACGCAGTCCCGCGTGCCCGGCTTGAACGTCTCCCCGGTCAGGTCGCGGGCGAGCACGTCGTTGCGGGTGTCGCAGCCGTTCCGGTCGGTGTCCACCCAGCCGTTGCCGAACAGGTCACGGTCGTAGCCGGTGCGCGGCGCCCGGCCCTGCACCGGGACGGCGGCGAGGGCGGCCAGCGCGGTGGTCGGGGCGGCGGACCCGACGGCGTCGTCGGTGGCGTCGTCGGAGAGCAGCCCGGTGGCGGAGTCGACCGCGGGGACGGCGGTCTCGGCGGTCTCGGTCTGCGCCAGCGCGTCCTCGGCGGCCTCGGTGGCGGCCTCCGCGGCGGCGCTCTCCTCGGCCGCGGAGGGGGTGGGCGCGGCCGGGGAGGGGCGCGCGGGGGCCGAGGCGGCGGTCGGTTCGGCGCGCGGCGCCGTCACCCCGCCGACGACGACGGCCGCCAGACCCGCCGCGACCACGGCCCCGCCGACCCGGCGGGAGGCGATGAACGCCCACCGCGCCCGGCCGGTGACGACCGCGCCGAGGCCGACGAGCAGCGCCACGAGACCCAGCGCCAGCAGCCCACCGGGGACGCCCGAGGTCGTGGTCCCGGCGACCACGAGCAGCACGGCGACCGCGGCGACGACGCCGAGGACCGTCCGCTGCCGCCGGGCCCCGGCGGGGACGGGCACCGGCGGGAGGACCGGCGCGGGCGGGAGGAACGGTGCCGGCGCGCGGTCCGCCTCGGCGGAGAAGGCCACCAGGACGTCGAACGGGTCGCTGCCGGCGAAGGGGAACCGGACGTCCACCCGGGTCGGGTCGGCGCCGGGCAGCGCGGCGGCGAAGGCGCGCTCCGCGGGGGAGGGCGAGGTGAGCTGCCGGCCGTCCACCAGGAGCGTGACGCTGCGCCCCGACGGCGCCCGCCGCACCAGGCGCAGCGTGGGCTCGGTCCCCCACGGCTCGGGCGCGACGTCGTAGCCGAGGGCCGCGGCCTTGGACACGACCGCGCGCATCGGCGTCCCCGGGGACCGTCCGGTGTGGTGCCGCAGGACGGCCTCGACGGCAGGGTCGGACGACGACGCCATGTGTGCTCTCCCCGTGGGTGCTCCGGTGCGGCGGCCCGTCATCGTCCGACGAGCGGACCCGTGGGTACAGGAACCGCAGCGGCCCCGGGGCGTGTGGGGTCAGAGGGGCGAGCCGTGACCTCCGCGCGCTGTGTCTCGCCACCGGGCGCGGACCCATCGACCCCGGTGCCGCCCGGTCGTAGCGTTCGAGGTCCCACGGGGGCCGGACAGACGCCGTCGGCGGGGAGGTACGCCATGTTCGCTCAGGTCATCCAGGGCAGGACGACGGACACCGAGGCCGTGTTCTCGGCCGTGGAGGACTGGGTGGCACAGCTGTCGCCCGCCGCGGAGGGGTGGCTCGGCAGCACGACCGGCGTCACCGACGACGGCTGGTTCGTGACCGTCGTCCGCTTCGAGTCGGCCGACGCCGCCCGCCGCAACTCCGACCGTCCCGAGCAGGGCCGGTGGTGGGAGGGGGTCCGGCACCTGTTCGAGGGCGAGCCCGCGTTCCTCGACAGCGAGGACGTGACCGTCGACCTGTTCGGGGACCCGGACCGCGCCGGCTTCGTCCAGGTCATGCAGGGCCAGACCACCGACCTCGAGCGCGCCAGGGAGCTCGTGCGGCAGATGCCGCGGGAGCGGCTGGCCGAGTACCGGCCCGACGTCCTGGCCACCATGCGCATCGGCTCCGACGACGGGCGCTGGGTCCAGGTCACCTGGTTCACGTCGGAGGACGAGGCCCGCGAGGGCGAACGCAGGGAGCCCCCGGCGGAGTGGCGGGAGGTCGTCGAGGAACTGACGCGGCTGGCCAAGGAGCCGCCCACCTACCTCGACCTCCGCGGGCCCCTCCTGCACTCACCCGGCTGAGCCGGCGCCGGGTCCTGGTGCCCTGTCCCCGCCTCTCGGGAGCGGTCTACGTTCGCGGGTGCCGGCTCTCCCGTCCGGACGGTGCGACATGACCGAGCACCAGTACGACGCCGTCGTCGTCGGAGCCCGCTGTGCAGGCTCCGCCACCGCGATGCTGCTGGCCCGCCAGGGCCACCGGGTCCTGGTCGTCGACCGGGCCACCTTCCCCAGTGACACGGTCTCCACCCACCTGGTCCACCCCCCGGGGGTGGCGGCGCTGCAGCGCTGGGGCCTCCTCGACCGGGTCGTCGCCTCGGGGTGTCCGGCGATCGACACCTACGCGTTCGACTTCGGGCACTTCACCCTCGCCGGCGCGCCGGGCACCCCGGAGAGCCCGGTCGCGTACGCCCCGCGGCGGACGGTGCTGGACGAGCTGCTGGTCGAGGCGGCTGCCGAGGCGGGCGCCGAGGTCCGGCAGGGCTTCCCGGTCGACGAGCTGCTCGTCGAGGACGGCGAGGTCGTCGGGGTCCGCGGCCACGGCCGGGACGAGCGCCGCCCGGTCGACGAGCGCGCGCGGGTGGTCGTCGGCGCGGACGGTCTGCACTCGCTCGTGGCCCGGGTCGTCCGCCCGGAGCAGTACCGGGAGCACCCGCCGCTGCTGTGCGGCTACTACGCCTACTGGAGCGGCCTGCCGATGCACGGCCGCTGGGAGGCCTACGACCGTCCGGAGCGGGCCTTCGCCGCGTGGGCCACGAACGACGACCTGACGCTGGTCATCGCCGGGTGGCCGTACCGGGAGTTCCGGGCCAGGAAGCAGGACCTCGAGGGCGCGTACCTGCAGACCCTCGGCCTGGCTCCGTCGTTCGCCGAGCGGCTCCGTGCAGCCACCCGCGAGACCCGCCTCGTCGGTGCGGTCGTGCCGAACTACCTCCGCAAGCCCCACGGGCCCGGCTGGGTCCTGGTGGGCGACGCCGGCTACAACAAGGACTTCGTCACGGCGCAGGGCATCCAGGACGCCTTCCTGGACGCGGAGCTGTGCGCCACCGCGCTGCACGAGAGCCTCACCGGCGGGCGTCCGTTCGACGCCGCCCTGGGCGAGTACCACTCCCGCCGGGACGCACGCGTCCTGCCGATGTACGAGTTCACCCTGCAGTTCGCGTCCCTGGAGCCGGCCCCGCCCGAGCTCCAGCGGTTGCTCGCCGCCGCCGCCGGCAACCGGGAGGCGATGGACCGGTTCGCGCGGGTCAACGCCGGGGTCGAGTCACCTGCCGAGTTCTTCGCGCCGGACAACGTCGCCCGCATCCTGGCCGCGGCCGAGCCGCCACCGGGTCCCCGCACACCGGACGGCCCGGTCGCGGTCGGTTGACCCCGCACCGGCCGGGCCGAGCCCGGTCCGGTCAGGGCTGGTCGAACAGCAGGGAGTCGAGGCCGCGGCGGACGCCGGTCGCCTCGGCCACCCGCCGGACGGCCAGCAGGGTGCCGGCGACGTAGGGGTCCGGGGACTCGCCGGCGTCGTGTCGGATGACCAGTCGCTCCCCGGTGCCGCCGAAGACGACCTCGGTGCTGACCACGAAGCTCGGCAGCCGGACGGAGTGGACGCGGCTGCCGGCCACCTCCGCGCCCCGCGCCTCGACGGGGCCGTGCAGCTCCGGCAGCGGGACGGCGGAGGCCGGCCTGCGGACCGCACCGAGGGCCTCGGCGAGCTGGCGGGCGGTGCCGCTGGGCACGTCGGGCTTGCCGGCGCTCGCGTAGTCGACGATCTCCCAGCGGTCGAGGAGCCCGGCGGCCAGCGTGGCGGCCCGCTGCAGGACCGCTGCCTGGACGGAGAAGTTGCCCGCGGCGATCACCCCGACGCCCCGGTCACGGGCGAGCCGGTCCAGCCGGGTGTAGTCGTCGTCGGTCAGCCCGCTGGAGCCGACGACCGCGTGCACACCGGCCTGCACGGCGGTCCACACGTTCTCCTCGACGGCGGTGGCGCTGGTGTAGTCGACCAGCACGTCGACCTCGGCCGAGTGGAGCGCGTCGGCGACGGATCCGAAGACCCTGCCCTCGCTGCGCGACGCCGTCACCTCCGACAGCGCCCGGCCGGCCGCGGAGCGGGACACCCCCGCGGTGAGGACCAGGTCGTCGGCGGCGTCGACGGCGGCCAGGATCGGCGGCGCGGTCCAGCCGGTCACGCCGGCGAAGCAGACCCGGATCACGGACCGACCCTAGGTCGGCGCCCCGTCGTCCCCCGGCACGAGGCTCCGCGAGGTACGGGTCGTCCCTCGGATCCCTGGAGGAGCACGCCATGAGCACGGTCGAGTACGAGCAGCGGGACGGCGTCGCGCGGATCCGGCTGGCCGACCCGGAGCGGGGCAACCCCCTCACGCCGGCGACGGTCGGGGAGCTGGGCCGCGCGGTGCGCCGGGCCCGCGCCGACGACGTGCACGTCGTGGTGCTCTCCGCCGCCGGCCGGACCTTCAGCGTGGGCGGGGACGTGTCGGCCTTCGCCGCCGCCGAGGACGTCGAGCAGATGGTCGACGACCTGGCCGAGTCGCTGCACCGCGTGGTCAGCGACCTGCACCGGATGGACGCGGTGGTGGTCTCGGTGGTGCAGGGCACCGCGGCCGGAGCCGGGGTGCCGCTGGCCGCGGCGGCCGACCTCGTGCTCGCCGCCGAGTCGGCTCGGTTCACCCTCGCCTACACGCGGATCGGCTTCTCCCCGGACGGCGGCAGCACGCTGCTGACGGCCTCGCTCGGGCTGCACCGGGCGCTGCACCTGGCGCTGCTCAACCCCGTGCTGTCCGCGGACGAGGCGCGGGCCGTGGGCCTGGTGGCCCGGGTCCACCCGGACGCGGAGCTCGACGCCGCCGTCGAGGACGTGGTCGCGACGCTGCGGTCGGGCTCGCGGACGGCGCAGGTGGCCGCCAAGCACCTCCTGCGGGAGACCGCCATCCCCGCCGCGGAGGCGGCGCTGCGCCGCGAGACCCTGTCGATCCGGGCCCGGGCGGCGAGCGCGGACGGGCGGGAGGGCGTGGCGGCCTTCCTGGGGAAGCGCCCGCCGCACTTCCCCAGCAGCACGCCCTGACACCGGCGCAGGGTCCTCCAGCGCAGGGTCCTCCCAGGACGGATCGTCAGCCGGTGACGTCGGCGCGGTGCGAGGTGCGCCCGCCCTCGACGAGGACCTCGGCCCCGCGGAGCGAGCGGATGACGGGGTGACGGCGTCGTCGAGCGGACCCGCGGTCCCGATCCCGGGCCGTCCGTGCGCCGGACGGCCGAGGAGAGGTCCGCGGAGGTCCCCCGGGCGGTCCTGTGCCGGTGCCCGTCCGGTTCAGCCTGTTCCCTCGCCTCGTCCCCAGGGCGGGCGGATGCGTGGCCCCTTGTTGCAGCCCCTCTGCGATGACCTCTCGTGCGGCGCGGTGCGCAACCGCGTGCAGGTGTCCTCCACGTCACCTCGATGTGACGTGAGGCCACCTCGGGGCGAGACTGTGTAAAAGGTCACTTTCGGCCCTTGTTCCCCCGTCGACACTCTGGTTCCCTCATGCGAAGTCGGTCTCGGATGACGCAACAGAGTTGGGGGACGTCATGGAGAACCCGCACGAGCCCGCCTCGCCCCCTTCCCGGCCGAAACGGTCAGGACCCCTCGGGGCGGATCCGACGCCCGGCGGGGGCGCTGCGGCCGGGGAGGACCACCCCACGGTCCACGCCTCGGACGTCACCGTGACCGGGACCCACCCGGCGATCGCGGAGCCGCCGCCCTGCGTCGCCGACCGGCACTGGGCCGTGGACCGGGTCCTGTTCGCCATCGCCGCGGTCATGGCGCTGGGCTTCGTCGTCTGGGGTTTCGCCACCCCGACGGGCCTCGGCACCGCGAGCGGTTCGGTCCTGGACTGGATCACCGGCAACCTCGGCTGGCTGTTCGTGCTGCTGGCGTCGGCGTTCGTCATCTACGTGATCTGGCTGGCGGCCGGCAAGTACGGGCGGATCCCGCTGGGGCGCGACGACGAGCGGCCGGAATTCCGGACGATCTCGTGGATCGCGATGATGTTCAGCGCGGGCATGGGGATCGGCCTGATGTTCTTCGGGGTCGCCGAGCCGCTGTCGCACTACGTCTCCCCACCGCCGCTCACGACCGAGGCCGGGTCGTCCGAGGCGATCCAGACGGCGATGGCGACCACGCTGTTCCACTGGACGCTGCACCCGTGGGCGATGTACGCCGTCGTCGGGCTGGCGATCGCCTACGGCACCTTCCGGAAGGGCCGCCGGCAGCTGATCAGCTCCGCCTTCATCCCGCTGCTCGGCCGGCGGCGGGCCGAGGGGCCGGCCGGCCGGGTCATCGACGTCCTGGCCATCTTCGCCACGCTGTTCGGCTCGGCGGCCTCCCTCGGCCTGGGCGCGCTGCAGATCGGCAGCGGGGTGGAGATCCTGGGCTGGGCCGGCGACGTGGGCAACGGCGTCCTGGTCGGGATCATCGCGGTGCTGACCGCGGCGTTCGTCGCCTCGGCGGTCTCCGGCATCGAGCGCGGGATCCAGTGGCTGTCCAACACCAACATGGTCCTGGCCCTGGTCCTCGCCGTGTTCGTCTTCGTCCTCGGGCCGACGATCTTCATCCTCAACCTGATCCCCGACGCGGTCGGCAGCTACTTCTCCGACCTCGGCGAGATGGCCGCGCGCACCGAGGCCACGGGTGGCGATCCCATGGCCACCTGGCTGCGGGGCTGGACGGTCTTCTACTGGGCCTGGTGGATCAGCTGGACACCGTTCGTCGGGTTGTTCATCGCCCGCATCAGCCGCGGCCGCACCATCCGGCAGTTCGTCACCGGCGTGCTGCTCGTCCCCAGCCTGGTCAGCCTGCTGTGGTTCGCCGTCTTCGGCGGGGCGGGGATCGCCGCCCAGCGCGACGGCGTCGACGTCGCCGGTCAGGGCACGACGGAGGGCCAGCTGTTCTCCGTCCTGGAGCAGTACCCCCTGGCCACCGCCGCGACCGTGCTCGTGATGGTCCTCGTGGCGATCTTCTTCGTGTCCGGTGCGGACGCGGCCTCGATCGTCATGGGTTCGCTCTCGCAGCGCGGCACCCTGGAGCCGAGCCGCTGGGTCGTCGTCTTCTGGGGCGTGGTGATGGGCTCGGTGGCAGCGATCATGCTGCTGCTGGGAGAGGACGGGGCCGCGCTGACGGGGCTGCAGAACCTGACCATCATCGCGGCGCTGCCGTTCGCCCTGGTGATGGCGGCGATGGCGGTGAGTCTGGTCAAGGACCTCCGCCACGACCCCATCGTGCTGCGCGGCAACTACGCCTCCCTGGCGATCGAGCAGGCCGTCGTCGACGGCATCAGCCGCCACGGCGACGACTTCGTCCTGGTCGTGGAGAAGACGCCGAACCCGCCGTCGGACACCGCGGCCGGGGCGGGACATCCGCCGCTCGGGAACCCGGAGGTCACCGGCCAGCCGTTGGTCAGTCCGGGCGGCAACTTCGTGGCACCTGCAGGAGGTGACCCGTCCGTCCCCGCGCAGGGCCAACCCAGGGCGGAGGCGATGGGCCGGCCGTCGGATCCGCGCCCCTAGCGCCCCGGCCGGCAGGGGGAGCCTCCCGGCGCGCCGGAGCTGCTGCGGTCGCTCCGGTGCCGGGGGTCCCCTGCGTCGGGTCAGCCGGGGGGCTGGGCCGGGCGCACCTGACCGGCGAGCCAGCCGGCCGCCGTCCGCCGCGCACGGTGCAGCGGGTCGCCGGTGTCCAGCCCCGGTGTGGCCGCCTGGCGTGCGAGGCGGGCCAGCGCTCCGTCGTAGAGGGCCAGCAGGCCGTCGGCGATCCCGGTGGGGTCCCCGACGCCGGCGGCCTCGGCGAGGTCGTGGAGCCGCTCGGTCAACAGCCGGGAGTCGGCGGCCAGCCACTGCCGGCCGGGATGGCCCGGCGCCAGCTCGACGGCCGCGGCGAGGAACGCGCAACCGCGGCGGGTGCCCTCGACCTCGCGGTAGCGCACCACCGCGTCGAAGACCGACAGCAGCCGGTCGACCGGGTCGGTCCGCTCGTCGAGGACCTCGTCCCAGATCTCCCGCCACTGGGCGAAGCGCTGTTCGAGATAGGCCGCCACCAACCCGTCCTTGCCGGAGAAGTGTGCGTACAGGGTCGCCGGTGAGACCCGCGCCCGGGCCAGGACGGCGTCCACCCCGGTCGCGGCGATGCCGGACTCGTAGAAGAGCTCGCCGGCGGCGTCGAGCAGCCGCTGCCGGGCCGGTCGGCTCGCGGCGTTCCCGGACACGGACCTAGCATAACGACCGTTATGCTGAAACGATCGTTACAGCCGATCCCCGGCACGCGAGCGCCGCACGTGCTGGTGGTCAGCGGGCTGGCCGTGATCGCCGTGACCTACGGCCTGACCCGGTACGGCTTCGGCCTCTACCTGCCGCAGTTCCGCGCCGACCTGGGGCTGACCTCCGGCGCCGCCGGCGGCATCGCCGCGGGCAGCTATCTCGCCTACTGCGTCGCCGCCGCCCTGGGTCTGTACCTCGTCGACCGTGGTCGGGCCCGTCGGGCCCTGTGGTCGGCGGGGGTCAGTGCCGCCGGGGGTGCGCTGGTGGTCGCCGCCGCGGAGGCGACGCCGGTCCTGGCGATCGGGGCACTGGTCGCCGGCAGCGGAGCAGGAGCCGCCAGTCCGGCGCTGGTGGCCGCCGTGGCCCGGACGGTGCCGCCGTCCGCGGAGCCCCGGTCGCAGGCGGTGGTGAACAGCGGCACCGGGGCCGGGGTGCTGGCAGGGGGCGTGGTGGTCCTCGCCTGGCCGGCGGAGTGGCGGTGGGCGTGGCTCGGCTTCGCCGGTGGTGCGCTGCTCGTGACCTGGTGGGTCGACCGATCCGCGTGCTGGTCACCCCCGGTCGACCCCGGCCGGCCGGGCTCCGGCCTGCGGCCGCTGCGCCTCGTCCGCCCGCTGACCGCTGGGCTGCTCGCCGGGGCCGGCGGGGCGGGGGTCTGGACCTTCGGCCCGGACGTGACGACCCGGAGCGGACTGTCTCCCCAGGTCACCGGGCTGTTGTGGTGCCTGCTCGGTGCAGCCGCCCTCCTCGGCGGCCTGAGCGGGAGCGCCGTGCGCCGAGCCGGCCCGGCCGCCGCCTGGCGGGTCGCGGCGGCGATCACCGCCACCGGCACGGTGCTGCTCGCCTGGTGGCCGGGCTCCGGTGTGGTCGCCGCCGGGGCGCTGGCGCTGTTCGGCTGCGGCTTCGTGGCCCTGAGCGGCGTGCTGATCGCCTGGGGCGGCCGACTGGCGCCCGAGGCGCCCGCACAGGCCACGGCTCTGCTGTTCATCGCGCTGACCACCGGTCAGGCAGCCGGTGCCGCCCTCCTCGGCGCGCTCGCCGACGCCGCCGGTGCACCGGTCACCTTCGTCGCCGCCGCGGGCCTGCTGGCGACCGCCGCGCTCGCGGCTCCCCGCGATCGTCGCCGGACGCCACCGGCCGCGCGGTCAGGAGGCCGCCGGCACCGATGAGCGCAGTTGCCGGCGCCACCGGGTGAACGGGCGGGGTTTGTTCATCCCGAGGACGGCCACGGGGTGCCCGTCACGCTCGTAGACCACCAGGAAGCTGCGGTCGGCACAGCTGCCCTCCACCACCCGGGCGACGTCCCCCTCGCGGCGCCAACCGGCGAACTGGATGCGGGCGCCGTACTGGTCGGACCAGAAGTAGGGCACGGGCGTCGGCGCGGGCCCCTGGGTGCCCAGCAGGGTGGCGGTCGCGGTGGCCGGCTGCTCGAGCGCGTGGGTCCAGTGCTCGGTGCGGACGTGCCGCTCCGCGGCGACCGACCACGTCGCGGCGCAGTCACCGACCGCGACCACGCCGGGGACGTCGGTCGCGCCGCGTGCGTCGGTGAGGACGCCGTTCCCCAGGGCCACGCCGGAGCCGGCCAGCCACTCGGTGTTCGGGACGGCGCCGATGCCCACGACCACCACGTCGGCTGGCAGGCGTGTGCCGTCGGTCAGCTCGACCGCCTCGACCCTGCCGGTGCCGACCAGCGCGGCGACCCCGGTGCCGACCAGCAGGCGCGTGCCGTGGTCGGCGTGCAGCCCGGCGCAGACCGCGCCCATCTCCGTGCCCAGCGGGCGGGCCAGGGGAACGGGCTGGGTCTCGACGACGGTGACGTCGAGACCCAGCGTGCGGGCGGTGGAGGCGACCTCGGCCCCGATGAAGCCGGCGCCGATCACCACCAGACGGCCGCCGGCGGCGAGGTCCTCCCGCAGGGCGATCGCGTCGTCCAGGGAGCGCAGCACGTGCACGCCGTCCAGGCGCCGGCTGCCGGGGAGGTGCCGGGCGCGGGCGCCCGTGGCGAGGACGACGCCGTCGGCCCGGACCTCGCTGCCGTCGGCCAGCAGCACCGAGCGGCCGAGGCGGTCCAGGCCGACCGCCGTGGTGCGCAGCCGCCACTCGAGGCCGAGGTCCTCGTCGTCCGGTCCGCCCAGGGCGATGTCGTCCAGGGAGGCGGTGCCGGCCAGGAACTCCTTGGACAGGGGAGGGCGGTCGTAGGGGGCGTGCACCTCGTCGCCGATGACCACGATGCGCCCGTCGTAGGACTGCTCACGCAGTGCCCGGGCAGCGGAGAGGCCGGCCAGGGAGGCCCCGACGACGGCGACGGTCGAGCTCACGCGGCCCCCTCCGCGGCGGTGCCGGGCTGCACGAAGAGCATGCCGTCGGCCACGACGACCCGGTGCGTGCGGACCGCCGTCTTGGCCGGCGGGCCGGACACCTTCCCGGTGCGCAGGTCGAAGCAGGAGGCGTGCAGCGGGCACTCCACCGCGCAGCCGTCCAGCCAGCCGTCGGCCAGCGAGGCGTCCTGGTGGGTGCACGTGTCGTCGATCGCGTAGAACTCGCCGTCGACGTTGAAGACGGCGATGGGCTCCTCGGCCTCTACGCGGATCGCCTCACCAGGCGGCAGCGCGGTGGTGGGGCAGACCGGGATCATGAGCGCTCCAGGCTGTCGGTGTTGCGGATGTCGCAACGCTCTGCCGATGGCGCAACAGCATGGTCGTTGCGGGCAGCTCCGTCAAGAGGCGGGTCGACCCTGCGGTCCGCCACCTACGCTGAGGTCATGAGCGGGCCGCGGGAAGAGAGCGCAGAGCGGGGCGCGGTCGCCGTCGTCCAGTCCGTGGACCGGGCCCTGAGCGTCCTGGAGATCCTCGCGGCCCAGGGGGAGGCCGGCGTCACCGACATCGCCGCCGAACTGGGCGTGCACAAGTCCACGGCGTTCCGGCTGGTGGCGGCGCTGGAGAGCCGGGGCTTCGTCGAGCAGTTGGCCGACCGCGGCAAGTACCGGCTGGGCTTCGGCGTCGTGCGCCTGGCCGGCGCGGCCGCCGCGCAGCTGGACATCGCCCGGGAGGGGCGGCCGATCTGCCAGACGCTGGCCGCCGACCTGGGGGAGACCGTCAACATCGCCATCCTGGACGGCGACCGGGCGGTGAACGTCAGCCAGGCGCGGGGGCCGGCGGCGCTCAGCACGCACAACTGGGTGGGACAGGGCACCCCGCTGCACGCGACGTCGAGCGGCAAGGTCCTCCTGGCCCACGCGCCCGACGACGTCCGCAAGGGCGTCCTCTCCCGGGAGTTGCCGCGTTACACCGCCACCACGGTCACCGACCCCGAGGTGCTGCGGCAGGACCTGGACCGGATCGTCGGGCAGGGCTGGGGCTCCACCGTCGAGGAGTACGAGGGCGGGCTCAACGCCGTCGCCGCGCCCGTTCGGGGGGCGGACGGGGACGTGGTCGCCGCCCTCAGCGTCTCGGGGCCGTCCTTCCGGATGGACCCGGAGGACTACCCGAGGCTCGCCCGGCGAGTGGTGTCGGGCGCCGACGAGCTGAGCCGGAGGCTGGGCTTCTTCGGTCAGCGCCGCTGACCGGGCGGAGGTCGGGCCGCCCCGGGTCGGGGTGGGCCAGGTCGCCGCGTGCCCCTGACAGGAAGGGCGTGGGGCACCGGCGGGCACGCGACGTCCCGCCCGTGGTGCCGGGGGTGCTCCCGTGGATTCGGGCCTTCTGCCCAGGGAGACTGTTGCGCCTAGCGCGATCCGCTGAATAGTGTGCAACACCTCGGTCGTCAGGAGCCGGCTGGCGGGCGACCGTGGCTCGTCGCGGACGCTGCGTCGTGCGACGTCCGGCGTGTCCTCCACACCGCATCGCCCGACGGAACCCCGAGGTGCCGTATGACCACCACCGACCAGCCCGCGAGCCTCATCTCCACGTTGCCGGGGCACTACTACACCGATCCCGCCGTCTTCGCGCTCGAGCAGTCCCGCGTCTTCGAGGACATGTGGTTCTGCGTGGTCCGCTCGAGTGACCTGCCGACGCCCGGCTCCTTCCAGAAGGTCCAGGTGGGTCGGGAGAGCGTGCTCGTCGTCCGCAGTCGGGACGGAGGCCTGCGCGCGTTCCTCAACGTCTGCCGGCACCGCGGTGCGCAGATCTGCACGGAGGACTCGGGTGCGGTCAAGCGTGCGTTCCAGTGCCCGTACCACGCCTGGACCTACGACCTCGAGGGCAAGCTGATCGCGGCGCCCAACCTGACGAAGATGCCCGACATCGACCGCGTGGAGTACGGCCTGGTGCCGGTGGCGCTGCGCGAGTGGCTGGGCTATGCGTGGGTGTGCCTGGCGAAGGAGCCCCCGTCGTTCGAGGACGACGTCGTCCGAGACGTCGCGGAGCGCCTCGGGAGCGCGGAGACGATCGACCGGTACGACCTCGACTCGCTGTCCGTGGGGCGCCGCATCACCTACGACGTCCGGGCGAACTGGAAGCTCATCATCGAGAACTTCATGGAGTGCTACCACTGCGCGACGATCCACCCGGAGCTCACCGAGGTGCTCCCCGAGTTCGCCGACGGCTACGCCGCGCAGTTCTTCGTCGGGCACGGCGCGGAGTTCGGTGAGGAGGTCCAGGGCTTCACCGTCGACGGCAGCGAGGGTTTCGACCGGCTCCCGGGCGTCGCCGAGGACCAGGACCGTCGCTACTACGCCATCACGGTCAAGCCGACGGTCTTCGTCAACCTGGTCCCCGACCACGTCATCTTCCACCGCATGTTCCCGGTCTCGGCGGACCGGACGATCGTGGTGTGCGACTGGCTGTACTCCCACGAGGTGGTGGAGTCGGGCAGGGACGTGACACGGTCGGTGGAGCTGTTCCACCGGGTCAACGAGCAGGACTTCGCCGCCTGCGAGCGGACCCAGCCGGCGATGTCCTCCCGCGCCTATGCCGACGGCGGCGTCCTCGTGCCCTCCGAGCACCACATCGGGCTCTTCCACGAGTGGCTGGTGCAGCGCCTGTCCGGCTGAGCCCCTCGTGGTGCGTCGGGTGCGGTGGTGCCACGACGCGCGCGTACCGGACACCGGGCCGGCGGCGTCCGGTGCTGACCCGTGTCCGTGGGGAGAGGCGGGCCAGCCGGTCCTGGCGCCACGCTCCCGTCCGCGCCACCTCGTCGAACGTGGAGGAGTGGAAGCCCTGCAGGTCGTGCTCGGGACTCCCAAGGGCGGGGGCGAGACCTCCGACGAACCGGTCCGGCCGGTGACCGCGGGGCAGGGAGGAGCGCCGGAACACGCTGTGCTGCTCCGACAGGAACCGGGCCGACTGCCCGAGACCCGGCCGGTCCGAGATGGGCACCAGCTCCCGGCGGGTCACCGCACCGGGGAGGCCGATCCGGATCGGCAGGTCGACGCCCCGCCGCGCGACCTGCCGTGCCCAGGCCGTCGTCGCGGCGGGGAGGCACAGCTGGGTGACGACGTGGGTGGCGTGTGGGGCCTTCCGCCCGAGGGCGCGCTCGACCAGCGCCGTGTCGATGTGGCGGTGCCCCTCGGGACAGCCGCCGATCCCCACGTGCCGGGAGGAGTGGCCGGCGGTCTCCGGCGCTCCAGCAGGCCGAGGGCGTCGGGGCCGTCCGGGATCTCGACGGACACGGCCTGCCCCCGTGGCGAGGGGGGTCTCCCCGCCGTGGCCGGCCGTGACGCCCGCGTCCTCGGGGAGCCCGCGAGCCCGCTCACCCGTCCAACACCACCACGGAGCGCAGCACCTCGCCGTTCTGCATCTTCTCGAACGCGGCCTCGACGTCGTCGATGCCGACGGTCTCGCTGACGAAGTCCTCCAGCGGGAAGCGGCCCTGCCGGTAGAGGTCGACCAGCATCGGGAAGTCCCGCGAGGGCAGGCAGTCGCCGTACCAGGAGGACTTCAGCGCCCCGCCGCGGCCGAACAGCTCGATCATCGGCAGGGTGAGCTGCATGTCCGGGGTCGGAACGCCGACCAGCACCACCCGGCCGGCCAGGTCGCGGGCGTAGAAGGCCTGCTCGAACACCTCCGGGCGGCCGACCGCGTCGATCGCGACGTCCACGCCGAACCCGCCGGTGACCCCCCTGATCGCCTCGACGGCGTCGGTCTGCCGGGAGTTGACGGTGTGGGTGGCGCCGAACCGCTCCGCCCACGCCAGCTTCCGGTCGTCGACGTCGACGGCGACGATCGTCGTCGCGCCGACCAGCCTCGCTCCGGCGATCGCGGCGTTGCCGACGCCGCCGCAGCCGAACACCGCCACCGACTCCCCCCGCTGCACCCCGCCGGTGTTGATCGCCGCGCCCACCCCGGCCATCACGCCGC
>NZ_JBJGZD010000012.1:0-133074 GCF_054050335.1 Geodermatophilus sp. SYSU D00698 | reverse complement strand
CCCCCCCCCCCCCCCCCCCCCCCCCCCCCCCCCCCCCCCCCCCCCCCCCCCCCCCCCCCCCCCCCCCCCCCCCCCCCCCCCCCCCCCCCCCCCCCCCCCCCCCGGGCTGGTGACGCTGCACGTCCGCGACGCGGGCGGCGCGCGGCGCTGCCTGGAGGCCAGCGTCTCCGACCTGCGCGCCGACCCGGCGGTCGCCTCGGTGGTGCTGCACTGCCGCGACGTGACCGAGCGGGTGGCCCGGGAGCGGGCGCTGGAGGAGCTGGCGTTCACCGACGCGCTCACCGGCCTGCCCAACCGGGCCGGCTGGGACGCGGCCCTGGAGCCCGCGACCACCCGCGCCGGGTCCGCGGTCCTGCTCTTCGAGGTCGCCGGCCTGGACGAGGTCCGCGAGCACGCCGGCCGCGACGCCGTCGCCGCCGTCCTCGTCGAGCTGGGCCGCCGGCTGCGCGCCGCCGTCCGCGGCGACGAGGTCGTCGCCCGGCTCGTCGGCGGCACCTTCGCCGTCCTGGCCGAGGGCGACGGCGACACCGCCGCGCTGCTCGCCGACCGCTGCCTGGCCGTGCTCGAGCAGCCGGTGACCACCGCCGCCGGCGTCTTCGACCTCACCGCCGCCGTCGGCGTGGTCGTCGTCGAGCCGGGGACCGGCGCCGCCGAGGTCGGCGCCCGCGCCGAGCTCGCGGTCGCGGCCGCCCGGGCCTCCCGCTCGGCCCGCGCCACCTGCTGGACGCCGGCGCTCGGCGCGGCCGCCGCCCGCCGCGACCGGCTGCGCGCGGACCTGCCCGGCGCCGCCGACCGCGGGGAGCTGTGGCTGGCCTTCCAGCCGGTGGTGTCGATGGCCGACAAGCGGGTCTCCGGCGTCGAGGCGCTGCTGCGCTGGCGGCACCCGGAGCTGGGGGAGGTCCCGCCGCGGGAGTTCGTCCCGATCGCCGAGCGGGCCGCGGTCATCGGGGAGCTGCAGCGCTGGGTGCTGCGGGAGATCACCGCGGCCGCCGCCGTGCTGCCCGCCGGCGACGGCGGGCCCCTGCGGATCGGCATGAACGTCTCCGCCGCGCACGTGGCCGAGCGCACCCTCGTCGACGACGTCGCCGGCGCGCTCTCCGCCTCCGGCCTGGCGCCCGAGCGGCTGGTCCTGGAGGTCACCGAGTCGACCGTGCTGGCCGAGGGGGACTCCGTGGCCGTCGACGCCGAGGCGCTGCGCCTGATGGGCGTGCACGTGGCCCTGGACGACTTCGGCACCGGCTCCTCGTCACTGGGCCTGCTCACCCGGCTCCCGGTCGACGTGCTCAAGCTCGACCGGTCCTTCGTCTCCCGCGTCGACCGCGACCGGCAGAGCCGCGCGCTGTGCGAGGCGGTCGTCACCGTCGGCCGGTCCCTGGGGCTGCAGGTCGTCGCCGAGGGCGTCGAGACGCCGGCCCAGCTGGGCGCGCTGCGCGGCCTGGGCGTCGACCAGGCGCAGGGCTTCCTGCTGTCCCGCCCGCTGCCCCTGGCCGACCTCGTGCGGCTGCTGCGAGACGGCGCCGGCCGGCTGTGGCCGGGGTTGGTCGGCTCCTCGGCCGACCCGGTCCCGCCGGTCGAGCCCTCCACGGTCCGGGCCGGCCGCCGTGGCTGACCGCGCCGCACCGGCGGTCCAGGTCCTGCTGGCGGTCCTCGGCGTCGTCACCGTCGCCGGCCTGCTCACCGGTGCGCCCGCCTGGCTGGTGCCGGCCGCGCTCGGGACGGCGTCCGCCGCCTCGGCCGCGGCGCTCGCCCGCTGTGCCGCCCGGATGCCGGGGCGCGCCGGCCGGCCCTGGTGGGCGCTGTCCGCCGCCGGCGTCCTGCTCGCGCTCGGCCAGGCCCTGGCCCTCGCCTCACCCGGTCGCGACCTCGCCACCGGCGGCGTCGAGGACCTCCCGACGCTGCTCGGCGTCCCGGTCGCCGTCGCGGCGGCCGTCCTGCTGCTGCCGCCGCGCTCGCACCGGCGGCTCGGCACGCGGGTGCTGCTCGACGGCGTCGTCGTCACCGTCGCCGTCGCACTGCTCGGCTGCGTGCTGCTCGGTGACCTCGTCGCCCGGACCGGCGGGCCGGGCAGCGGCCTGATCGCGGCCGGCTACCCGCTGGTCGGGGCGCTCCTGTGCGGCATCGGCCTGGTCACCCTCACCGCCGTCCCCGAGGACCGCCGCCGCGCCGCCGGCTGGCTGCTCGCCGCCTTCGTCGCCATGTCGCTGGTCGCGGTCGGCGGCGCGCTCGGCCGCACGTCGGCGGGCACCGCCCCGGGATGGGGCGTGGTCGTCGTGCTCGGCTGGCTGGCCGTGCTCGCCGCCGGCCTGCGCGCCGCCCGGGCCGACGCCGGCGCGCACGCCGCCGCCGACGCCGGCCGCCGCACGCTGCCCCTGCGCGGGGGCGTGCTCGCCCACGGCGCGGCCACCGCCGCGCTCCTCGCGGTCGCCGGCGGCACCGTCGCCGGCCGCCCGCTGCCCGCCGCCGAGGCCGCGGCGACCTTCGTGCTCGTGCTCCTCACCTCGGCGCGGACGCTGTACTGGGCCCGGGACGCCGCCGCCCTGACCCGCCGCCTGGAGCGGACCGAGGGCTGGTTCCGCGCGCTGGTGCACAGCGGCGACGCCGTCACGCTGGTCCTCGACGGCTCCGGCCGGGTCACCTCCGCGACCGGCCCGGTCGCCGAGCGGCTCGGCGTCGCGGAGGAGGACCTGATCGGCCGGGTGCTCCGCGGCCTGCTGCACCCGGGGGACCGGGACCTGCTCGACCGCGTCTCCGCCGCCCTGCGCGACGGCACGCCCGACGGCCTGCCCGCGACCGGCCGGCTGCGCGCCGCCGACGGCACCTGGCGCGACGTCGAGGTGTCCGGCGCCGCCCCCGCCGCGGGCCGCCGGTCCGGCGACGGGCTGGTGCTGCACCTGCGCGACGTCACCGAGCGCCGCGCCGGGCAGCGGGAGCTCGAGCGGCTGGCCTACACCGACTCGCTCACCGGGCTGCCCAACCGCGCCCGCTTCATGGCCGCCCTCGACGGCGCCCTGACCCAGGCCTCCCGCGGCCGGCGCTCCTGCGTGCTGCTGCTCGACCTCGACGGCTTCAAGGCGGTCAACGACGTCGCCGGGCACGACGCGGGGGACCGGCTGCTGTGCGAGGTGGCCGACTCGCTGCGCGCCGAGGCCCGCGCCGGGGACCTGGTCGCCCGCCTCGGCGGCGACGAGTTCGCCCTCGTCGTCGACGCCGGTCCCGACGAGGCGCTGGCCCTGGCCGAGCGGCTGGTCGCGCGGCTGGACCGCACCCAGCGCTACGCCGCCCCCGGCGACCCGGAGGGCGCCGGCCCGGTGCTGCGCACCTCGGCCAGCGTCGGCGTCACCGAGGTGGTCGCCGGCGCCGACGCCTCGGCGACCGTCCGGGAGGCCGACCTCGCGCTGCGCACGGTCAAGGCACAGGGCAAGAACGGCGTCCGGGCCTCGGGGGAGGCGCTGGTGGAGGAGTCCGCCCGCCGCAGCCGGCTGGCCCGCGACCTGCCCGCCGCCATCGAGCGGGGCCAGTTGCGGGTGGTCTACCAGCCCGTCGCCGGCGTGGCGGAGCGCCGCGTCCTGGGCGTCGAGGCCCTCGTGCGCTGGGACCACCCGGTCCTCGGCCCCGTGCCGCCGGAGGAGTTCATCGGCCTGGCCGAGGAGGACGGGCTGATCGTGCCGCTGCAGCGGTGGGTGCTGCAGACGGCGACCGCCGAGCACGCCCGCCTCGTCGAGCAGGGCCGCGACCTCAAGCTCGGGGTCAACATCTCCGTGCGCCACCTGCAGGCCCGCTGCCTGGTCGAGGACGTCACCCGTGCCCTGCAGCGCTCGGGCCTGCCCGCGCACCTGCTGATGGTCGAGGTCACCGAGAGCGTCCTCATGGACGACGACGAGCGGCTGCTCGCCGAGCTCGCCGAGCTGTCCGCGCTGGGCTGCATCGTCTCCCTCGACGACTTCGGCAAGGGCTACTCGTCGCTGGCCTACCTCGCCCGGCTGCCCGTGCAGGTGCTGAAGATGGACCGCGGCTTCGTGTCCGGCATCGACACCGACCCGCGCGGCGCGGCGCTGGTCGGCAGCGTCGTCGACCTCGGCCGCACGCTCGGCATGGACGTCGTCGCCGAGGGCGTGGAGACCCGCGAGCAGATGGCCGTCCTCACCGCGCTCGGTTGCCGGTTCCTGCAGGGCTGGCTGATCGGCCGGCCGGTCCCCGGCCCCGCGCTGCCGGCGCTGGTCGACGCCTTCGACCCCGCCCCGCTGGACGGCCCGGTGCCCGTCGCCGTCCCATGAGACGGACGACACGAGTCCACTGTGTGGGACAGCCTGGTTGACGTCACGGCGGTCGAGGCGCACAGTGTCCGCGTGCCCTCCGCCCGCCTGCTCCTCGTAGTCGCCTAGCGCGCCGGTCGCCCGACCGACGCGCTACGCCCCTCTGTGCCCACGGCACGAGGGGTTTTTTGTTGGCACAAGGCCCGGGGCGGGGCCGGCCCGGCGGACAGCCGGGAGCCTCCCCGCACCCGGGCGGCACCGAGCAGACACCCGGGGACCGCACGCCCGTCCCGCCCGTCCGGCACAGGAGACGTACCGCATGACCAGCACCCCGAGCGAGTCCGCCACCCGAGAGGCCGCCGAGGCCCTCACCGGTGTCGAGACGACGGCCCGCTCGATCGCCGAGTCCGCCGCCGAGCCCGCGACCGGCATCACCGGCGCGCAGAGCCTGGTCCGCTCGCTCGAGGCCGTGGGCGTCGACGTCGTCTTCGGCATCCCGGGCGGCGCGATCCTGCCCGCCTACGACCCGCTGTTCGACTCGCGCGTGCGGCACGTCCTCGTCCGGCACGAGCAGGGCGCCGGGCACGCGGCCACCGGGTACGCGCAGGCCACCGGCCGGGTCGGCGTCTGCATGGCCACCTCCGGCCCGGGTGCGACCAACCTGGTCACCCCGCTGGCCGACGCCTACATGGACTCGGTGCCGATCGTGGCGATCACCGGCCAGGTGCCCAGCGGCGCGATCGGGACCGACGCCTTCCAGGAGGCGGACATCCGCGGCATCACGATGCCGATCACCAAGCACAACTTCCTGGTCACCGACCCGGCGGAGATCCCGCAGCGGATCGCGGAGGCGTTCCACCTGGCCGCCACCGGCCGCCCCGGCCCGGTCCTGGTCGACATCCCCAAGGACGTGCTGCAGGCGACCACCGACTTCTCCTGGCCGCCGCGGCTGGACCTGCCCGGCTACAAGCCGACCACCCGCCCGCACGGCAAGCAGGTCCGCGAGGCCGCCGCGCTGATCGCCGGTGCCCGCCGGCCGGTCCTCTACGTCGGCGGCGGGGTGCTCAAGGCCCGCGCCACCGAGGAGCTCGCGGAGCTCGCGGAGCTCACCGGGGCGCCGGTCGTCACCACCCTCATGGCCCGCGGCGCGTTCCCCGACAGCTCGCCGCAGCACCTGGGCATGCCCGGCATGCACGGCACCGTCGCCGCGGTCACCGCGCTGCAGAAGGCCGACGTCCTCGTCGCCCTCGGCGCCCGCTTCGACGACCGGGTGACCGGCCAGCTGTCCTCCTTCGCGCCCGGCGCGCTGGTGGTCCACGCCGACATCGACCCCGCCGAGATCGGCAAGAACCGCCGCGCCGACGTGCCGATCGTGGGCGACGCGAAGGAGACCATCGCGGAGCTCGTGACCGCGCTGCGCGCCGAGCACGCCGCCGGCCGCACGCCCGACCTCGCCGCCTGGTGGGCCCAGCTCGACGACTGGCGGGCGCGCTACCCGCTGGGCTACGACTGGCCCGAGGACGGCTCGCTGTCGCCGCAGTACGTCATCGAGCGGCTCGGCGCGATCGCCGGCCCGGACGCGATCTACGCCTCCGGCGTGGGCCAGCACCAGATGTGGGCCGCGCAGTTCATCCGGTACGAGAAGCCGGGCACGTGGCTCAACAGCGGCGGCGCCGGGACGATGGGCTACGCCGTGCCGGCGGCCATGGGCGCCAAGTACGGCCGCCCGGAGACCACGGTCTGGGCCATCGACGGCGACGGCTGCTTCCAGATGACCAACCAGGAGCTGGCCACCTGCGCCATCGAGGGCATCCCGGTCAAGATCGCGATCATCAACAACGGCAACCTCGGCATGGTCCGGCAGTGGCAGACCCTCTTCTACGAGGGCCGCTACTCCAACACCAAGCTGCACCCGGTGGACGACGAGGGCCGGCCCAAGCCGGTGCGCATCCCCGACTTCGTGATGCTGGCCGAGGCGATGGGCTGCGTCGGGCTGCGCTGTGAGAGCAAGGACGACGTCGACGCCGTGATCGAGAAGGCCATGGCGATCGACGACGCGCCGGTGGTCATCGACTTCGTCGTCGGCCACGACGCCCAGGTGTGGCCGATGGTCGCCGCGGGCGCCAGCAACGACGACATCCTCGCCGCGCGCGGCCTGCGCCCGGTCTTCGGCGACGACCAGGTCTGACGGAGGACCCCGTTCCTCCCCACCACTCGCACGCCCGCGGCGGGCCCCTGGAACGGGGCCGAACGACGAATCGGAAGCAGGTTCTTCACAGATGACCCGCCACACCCTGTCGGTCCTGGTCGAGAACAAGGCCGGTGTGCTGGCCCGCGTCTCGGCGCTGTTCAGCCGGCGCGCGTTCAACATCGAGTCGCTGGCCGTCGGGCCGACCGAGAACCCCGACCTGTCGCGGATGACGATCGTCGTCGACGCCGAGTCCGCGCCGCTGGAGCAGGTGACCAAGCAGCTCAACAAGCTCGTCGAGGTCATCAAGATCGTCGAGCTGGACGGCGGCGCCGCGGTCCAGCGCGAGCTGCTGCTGGTCAAGGTGCGGGCGCCGATGGCCGAGCGCACGACGGTGCTGCAGACCGCCGAGCTCTTCCGCGCCCGCGTCGTCGACGTCAACACCGACACCGTGACCCTCGAGGCCACCGGCACCCCGGACAAGCTGCAGGCCCTGCTCGCCGTCCTCGCCCCGCTCGGGATCAAGGAGATGGCGCAGTCGGGCACGGTGGCCCTCGGCCGGGGTCCGCGCGCGATGAGCGGCGCCGGTACCTTGCGCCCGGTCGACCGCAGCGCCTAGCCCCCGCACCCCCCCCCGCACGAGAACAACCGAAGGAGCACGCACCGCATGGCCGAGATCTTCTACGACGACGACGCCGACCTGTCGATCATCCAGGGGCGCACCGTCGCCGTCATCGGCTACGGCAGCCAGGGTCACGCGCACGCCCTGTCGCTGCGGGACTCGGGGGTGGACGTCCGCGTCGGCCTGCCCGAGGGCTCCAGGAGCCGGGCCAAGGCCGAGGCCGAGGGCCTGCGGGTCGTCACGCCGGCCGAGGCGGCCGCCGAGGCCGACCTGATCATGATCCTCGCGCCGGACCACGTGCAGCGGACGCTGTACAGCGAGTCGATCGAGCCCAACCTCCAGGACGGCGACGCGCTGTTCTTCGGCCACGGCTTCAACATCCGGTTCGGCTACATCAAGCCCCCGGCCGGCGTCGACGTCGCGATGGTCGCCCCCAAGGGCCCCGGCCACCTCGTCCGCCGCGAGTTCGAGAACGGCAAGGGCGTGCCCTGCCTGGTCGCCGTCGAGCAGGACGCGAGCGGGCAGGCGCTGCAGCTCGCCCTGTCCTACGCCAAGGCCATCGGCGGCGCCCGCGCCGGCGTCATCAAGACGACGTTCGCCGAGGAGACCGAGACCGACCTGTTCGGCGAGCAGGCCGTCCTCTGCGGCGGCGCCAGCGCGCTGATCACCGCCGGGTTCGAGACCCTCACCGAGGCCGGCTACCAGCCCGAGGTCGCCTACTTCGAGTGCCTGCACGAGCTCAAGCTGATCGTCGACCTCATGTACGAGGGCGGCATCGCCAAGCAGCGCTGGTCGGTGTCCGACACCGCCGAGTACGGCGACTACACCTCCGGCCCGAAGATCATCGACGCCCGGGTCAAGGAGTCGATGAAGGAGGTCCTCGCCGCGATCAAGGACGGCTCGTGGGCCGCGGCCTTCATCGCCGACCAGGACGCCGGGGCGCCGGACTTCAAGCGCCGCCGCGCCGAGGCCGAGGCACACCCGATCGAGGAGACCGGCCGCAAGCTCCGCGGCCTCATGAGCTGGGTGTCGGCCTCCGACGACTACACCGGCACCGCCGCCCGCTCGTAGCGTCCGGCGACGCGAACGGCCCCCGCTGCCTGTCGGCAGCGGGGGCCGTTGCGTGTGCGGAGGAGGTCAGTACGCCAGGCCGCGCGAGGCGAAGTACTGCTTGGACTGGGGCTGCTGCAGGAAGAAGACGATCAGGCCCGGCAGCACGAAGCCGAGCAGCGCCGAGAACTCGAAGCCGCCGCCGACGGCCAGCGAGATGACCAGCGTCAGCAGCTGGATGCCGATCGAGGCGTAGCTGCCGAGGAGCAGCAGCCGCGGGGACTTGCCGGTGAGCACCTGGATGCCGCCGACCAGCACGACGACGGCCGTGGCGACCGCCAGCAGGGTGATGATCCCGAGCAGCGGGCTGAGCGCGAACAGCACGCCGATCCCCAGGATGGCGAGCAGGCCGAACAGCGAGCCCAGGCCGCCGATGACGACGCCGATCACCGCGGCCGCGGTGACCTGCCCGGGACGCTGCCCGGCCGGGCCGCCGCCGTACGGGGAGGGGCCGCCGAAGCCGCCGCCGTAGGGGGCCGGGTCGCCGTGCGGCTGCTGGCCGTAGGGCTGGGCGCCGTAGGGCTGCTGGCCGTAGGGCTGGGCGCCGGGCGCACCGTACCCGGGCTGACCCCCCGGCGGCGTGTTCTTGTCGAAGCTGGGGCTGGTCATGCTCGGGTTCCTCCTGGAGGTGGCTCCGCCCTGTCGGCGGTCGGCGGCGGAGTGTAGGGGCTCGCTGGCGTCCGCGGGGGTCCGCCGACGCGACGTCCCCCCACGGACGGACTCAACGACCGCGGCGGGCGCGGTGTGCCGCGAAGAAGGCCGCGGCCGGCTTCATGGACAGCAGCACGACGATGGCCAGCGCCGCCAGGAAGAACAGCAGGCTGGTGACGATCCCGCCGGCACCGGCGGTGTCGGCGTCGGCGAGGTTGCCGATCAGGCCGAAGAGGGTGAAGGCCAGGGCGATGGAGCCGCCGACCAGGAGCATCACGCGGCTGCGCCCGGTGAGCGCCCACACCGAGCCCCAGATCATGACGACGGTCCAGACGAGCGCGACCAGGCCGAAGACCAGGATCACGCCGCCGACCGCGCCGGCGACCGACCCGAAGCCGGGGATCTCGCTGTCCAGCTCGTCGCCGGCACTGCTGGCCACCGCGCCGGCGAAGACCAGCAGCAGGCTGATCAGGACGCCGATCGCCCCCAGCACGAAGCCGAGGACGGCCGCGGTGACGACGCCGCCGGGCTTGGCCGGGACGCCGTCCTGGCCGTACTGGCCGTACTGCTGGCCGTAGGGCGCCGGCTGCCCGTACTGGCCGTACTGCTGCCCGTAGGGCTGGGTCTGGCCGTAGCCCTGCTGGCCGTAGCTCTGCTGGCCGTAGCCCTGCTGGCCGTAGCCCTGCTGGCCGTACGGCGGGGTCTGCCCGTAGCCCGGTTGCCCGTACTGCTGGCCGTAGTCCTGACGGCCGTTGTCCTGCTGGCCCTGGCCCTGGCCCTGCTGCCCGTACTGCTGGCCGTACGACGGGTCCTGGGGCTGGCCCTGGCCGGAGGCCGAGGCCCCGCCGCTGTCCTTGCTGAAGTCGGTCATGGTCTCCTCCGGAGGCGCCGGCTCGTCCCGGCGCGTCGCGCCCAGCGTGCGGGGGGCCACCCGGCAGGGCAAGCGGCCCTCCCTCCGCGGCGGGGGTGTCGTGGCGGCTGGTGCGTACCGTCACCGCCCGGTGATCACGGGCAGCCCGGACGCGGGACCCCGCCCGCACACCCGCCTCCCTAGGCTGTGGACCCGTGACCGCGAGCGCGCCCGTCGTCCTGATCGCCGAGGAGCTGGCCCCGAGCGTGCTGGGGGTGCTCGGCGACGACGTCGAGATCCGCCACGTCGACGGCGCCGACCGGTCCGCCCTGCTCCCGGCGCTGGCCGACGCCGCCGCGGTCATGATCCGCAGCGCCACGCGGATCGACGCCGAGGCCCTCGCCGCCGCGCCGAACCTCAAGGTCGTCGCGCGGGCCGGGATCGGCCTGGACAACGTCGACGTCGCCGCCGCGACCGAGCGCGGCGTCATGGTGGTGAACGCCCCGACGTCGAACATCGTCAGCGCCGCCGAGCACGCCGTCGCCCTGCTGCTGGCCGCCGCCCGGCAGATCCCGGCCGCCGACGCGTCGCTGCGCCGGGGCGCCTGGCAGCGCTCGAAGTTCATGGGCGTCGAGGTCACCGACAAGGTCGTCGGCGTCGTGGGCCTGGGCCGCATCGGCCAGCTCGTCGCGCAGCGGCTGGCCGCCTTCGGCACCACCCTCATCGCGTACGACCCCTACATCCAGCCCGGCCGCGCCGCGCAGCTCGGCGTCCGGATGGTGTCGCTGGAGGAGCTGCTCCGCGAGGCGGACTTCATCACGATCCACCTGCCCAGGACGCCGGAGACGCTGGGGCTCATCGGCGCCGCCGAACTGGCCTTCACCAAGCGCGGCGTGATCATCGTCAACGCCGCCCGCGGCGGGCTGGTCGACGAGGCCGCGCTCGCCGACGCGCTGCGCTCGGGTCAGGTCGGCGCTGCCGGCATCGACGTCTTCGCGACCGAGCCCACCACCGACAGCCCGCTGTTCGCGCTGCCCAACACCGTCGTCACCCCACACCTGGGCGCCTCGACGGCGGAGGCGCAGGACAAGGCGGGCACCGCCGTCGCGCACTCGGTGCGGCTGGCGCTCCAGGGCGACTTCGTGCCGGACGCGGTCAACGTGCAGGCCGGCGGCGTGGTCGCCGAGGACGTGCGGCCCGGGCTGCCGCTGGCCGAGCGGCTGGGCACGGTCTTCACCGCCGTCGCCGGGGGGCTGGCCCAGTCGGTCACCGTCGAGGTCCGCGGCAAGCTCGCCGAGTTCGACGACTCGGTGCTGCAGCTGGCCGTGCTCAAGGGCGTCTTCGCCGACGTCGTCGAGGAGCAGGTCACCTACGTCAACGCGCCGCTGCTGGCCCAGCAGCGCGGCCTGGACGTGACCCTCAGCAGTGACCTCGACAGCCCCGACTACCGCAACCTCGTCCGGGTGCGCGGCGCGATGGCCGACGGCCGCGAGGTCTGCGTCTCCGGCACGCTGTTCGGCAAGAACCAGGTGCCCAAGCTGGTCGAGGTCGACGGCTTCGACATGGACCTCGACCTGTCCGGCCACCTGCTGTTCTTCGTCTACACCGACCGGCCCGGCGTCGTCGGCACCGTCGGCGCGGCGCTGGGCGAGGCCGGGATCAACATCGCCGGGGCGCAGGTCAGCCGCACCACCCGCGGCGGCGAGGCGCTCATGGCGGTCGTCGTCGACAGCCCGGTGGCCCCCGACCTGCTCGCCGGCATCGCCGGCCGGATCGGGGCGCGCGAGGCCCGCTCCGCGGACCTCGACCCCCGCTGACCTAGGGTCGTCGTCATGCGCCTGGCTGTGATCGCAGGGGACGGCATCGGTCCCGAGGTGGTGGCCGAGGGCCTCAAGGTCCTGGGCGCCGTCGCCCCCGGCCTGGAGACGACGCCCTACGACCTCGGCGCCGCCCGCTGGCAGCGGACCGGCGAGCTGCTGCCGGACACCGTGCTCGAGGAGCTGCGCGGGCACGACGCGATCCTGCTCGGCGCGATCGGCGACCCGGGCGTGCCGCCGGGCATCCTCGAGCGCGGGCTGCTGCTGCGGCTGCGCTTCGAGCTCGACCACCACGTCAACCTGCGCCCGGCCAGGCTCTACGACGGCGTCCGCAGCCCGCTGGCCGACCCCGGCACCATCGACATGCTCTGCGTGCGCGAGGGCACCGAGGGCCCCTACGTGGGCAACGGCGGCGTGCTGCGCCGCGACACCCCGCACGAGGTGGCCACCGAGGTCAGCCTGAACACCGCCTTCGGCGTCGAGCGGGTCGTCCGCTACGCCTTCGAGCGGGCGACCGCGCGGCCGCGCCGGCACCTCACGCTGATCCACAAGACCAACGTGCTCACGCACGCCGGGTCGCTGTGGTCGCGGACGGTGGAGGAGGTGTCGGCGGAGTTCCCCGAGGTCACCGTGGCCTACCAGCACGTGGACGCGGCCTCGATGTTCTTCATCACCGACCCCGGCCGCTACGACGTCATCGTCACCGACAACCTCTTCGGCGACATCGTCACCGACGTCGCCGCGGCGGTCACCGGCGGCATCGGCCTGGCCGCCAGCGGCAACCTCGACGCCTCGGGCACCAACCCGAGCATGTTCGAGCCGGTGCACGGCTCGGCGCCGGACATCGCGGGCAGGGGCATCGCCGACCCGACGGCGACCGTGCTGTCGGTCGGCCTGCTGCTCGAGCACCTCGGCTCCGCCGACCTCGCCCGCAAGGTGAACGCCGCCGTGGCCTTCGACCTGTCGACCCGCGACCCGCAGGCGCAGGTCCGCACCGCCGAGGTCGGCGACCGCCTGGCCGCCCTCGCGGGCGGCTGAAGCGGCGGCTGGACCGGCTGTGGGACCGGCACGGACCTCGCCGTGCGGTGCCCGGCCCCGCCCCGCACGGTGAGGCCGGGCACCGCCGCGTGCGGTCGGCGGCGTTAGACTCCGCGGCGATGCACCTGTCCGGCACGATCATCATCGCCTAGCGCGCGGTCAGCACCCCCGACCGCGCGCAGACCCTCCGTACCCGGGGGGTCTTTCTCGTGTCAGGGGCCTGATCGCCGTCGACCCCCCCCGGGAGCACCCGTGGCCACCGACAGCCCGACCGCCGTCAGCACCGACTTCCACGTCTTCGACACCACGCTGCGCGACGGCGCCCAGCGCGAGGGGATCAGCTTCTCCGTCGCCGACAAGCTCGCCACGGCGAGGCTGCTCGACGAGATCGGCGTCGGCTACATCGAGGGCGGCTGGCCGGGGGCGCTGCCCAAGGACACCGAGTTCTTCGCCCGCGCCCGCAGCGAGCTCAAGCTGCGGCACGCGGTCCTGGTCGCGTTCGGCGTCACCCGCAAGGCCGGCGTCCGGGTCGAGGACGACCCGCAGGTGCGCGCGCTGCTCGACGCCGAGACGCCGGTGGTCTGCCTGGTCGCCAAGTCCGACGTCCGGCACGTGCGGGAGGCGCTGCGGACCACGCTCGAGGAGAACCTCGCGATGGTCGCCGACACCGTCGCCCACCTCGTCTCCCACGGCCGCCGGGTGTTCCTCGACTGCGAGCACTTCTTCGACGGCTACGCCGCCGACCCCGACTACGGCGTGGCGGTGCTGCGGGCCGCGTTCGGCGCGGGCGCGGAGGTCGGCGTCCTGTGCGACACCAACGGCGGGATGCTGCCGATGGGCGTGGCCCGGGTGGTCGCCGACGTCCGGTCGCGGGTGGAGGGCCGGCTGGGCATCCACTGCCAGGACGACACCGGGTGCGCCGTCGCCAACTCGCTGGCCGCCGTCGAGGCCGGGGTGACCCACGTGCAGGGCACCGCCAACGGCTACGGCGAGCGGGCCGGCAACGCCGACACCTTCGCGCTGGTGGCCAACCTGGTCACGAAGATGGGCCTGCCGGTCGTGCCCCCGGAGTGCCTGGCCGAGCTGCAGCGGGTCAGCCACGCGATCGCCGAGCTGGCCAACATCGCCCCCGACGACCACCAGCCCTTCGTCGGCGCCTCGGCGTTCGCCCACAAGGCCGGCCTGCACGCCAGCGCGATCAAGGTCAGCCCGGAGCTGTACAACCACCTCGACCCGGCCGTCGTCGGCAACGACATGCGCATCCTGGTCACCGAGATGGCCGGCCGCGCCTCGGTGGAGCTCAAGGGCCGCGAGCTCGGCGTCGACCTCGAGGGGCACGCCGACGCCGTCGGCCGGGTGGTGGACCAGGTCAAGGTGCTCGAGGCCGAGGGCTGGTCGTTCGAGGCCGCCGACGCCTCCTTCGAGCTGCTGCTGCGCTCCCAGCTGCCCGGCGCCCCCGCCCCGCTGTTCGAGCTGGAGAGCTACCGGACGACGGTCGAGCACTGGGCCAACGGCGTCGTCATGAGCGAGGCGACGGTGAAGGTCCACGTCGACGGCGAGCGGATCATCAGCACCGGCGAGGGCAACGGCCCGGTCAACGCGCTGGACAACGCGCTGCGCCAGGCGCTGGTCAGCCGGTACCCGCGGCTGGCCGACGTCTCGCTGGCCGACTACAAGGTCCGCATCCTCGGCTGGAAGGGCGGCACCAGCGCGACCACCCGGGTGCTCGTCGACACCACCGACGGCGTGGGGGAGTGGACCACCGTCGGCGTCCACGACAACATCGTCGAGGCCTCCTGGCACGCGCTGGTCGACGCGCTGACCTACGCCGTCCGCCACCGTTAGGCCGCATCCCGGTCGCGGGGGCCGGAGGCCTCCCGACCGGGACGCGGGGTGGGCTCACCGCCGTCCGGCCGCGCCTCCCGGCTGGGCGAGGCGTCGGGACGGCGGCCACGCGATGTCGTGGACACCTCGCTGATCGGCCCCGCCCACGGGGGCGACGGCCCCGCCGAGGCGCCTCGAGGAGACTGCCCGGCCCTACTTGATGCCGGTGTTCGCGACCCCCTGGGCGATCTGGCGCTGGAGGACGAGGAAGACGGCGAGCAGGGGCAGGATGCCGAGGACGGCGGAGGCCATGGTCTCGGCGTACTGGATCGCGGCACCGCCGACCAGGCTGCTGAGCCCCACGGGGATCGTCTGCGACTTGGTCTGGGTGAGGACCAGCAGCGGCCAGAGGAAGGCGTTCCAGGACGTGATGAACGTCAGGATCGCGACCGCGGAGATCGCCGACCGGGACAGCGGCATGGCGATCCGGGAGTAGATCCGCCACCAGTTGGCCCCGTCGAGCCGGGCGGCCTCGATGAGGGTCACCGGGATGGCCCTCATGAACGAGTGGAAGACGAAGAGGGCCACGGGAAGGGCGACCGAGGGCAGCACGACCGCCCAGTAGGTGCCCAGCAGGCCGATGGCCCTGAACTCGAGGAACTGCGGCAGGACGAGCGCTTCGACAGGCACCATCAAGCCGGCCAGGATCAGCCCGAACACGACGTACTTCCCGCGGAAGTCGAGGGTGACCAGAGCGAACGCGGCCATCGAACAGACCACCACGGTGAAGACGACCGTCAGGGTGGAGATGATGAAGCTGTTGACGTACCACCAGCCGAGCGGGCTGGAGTCCCACGCGTAGCCGTACGCGTCGAGGTTCCAGTTGGCCGACCACGGGGTCGTGGGGTTCGCCGCGATCTCCTCGTTGGGCCGCAGCGACGTGATCAGCGCCCACAGGAACGGCACCAGCCAGATCAGTGCGAAGAGCGTCACACAGGTGGCGGCGACCCGGTTGAACAGCTTCCCGCTCCAGTCCACGTCGTCTCGTCGGCGCGAGCGCCTGGTGCCGGAGCGCTCGGTGCCGGCCGCAGGCGCGGCCATCGCGGTCGACATCGCACGCCCCCTCAGGCGTTCGCGGAGTTGCTGCGTCGCCGGACGAGGAACCAGGCGGCGCTGACGAGGACCAGGATCACGAAGTAGACCATCGTCGCGGCGGCCGCGTAGCCGCCTCGATAGGCGGAGAACCCGGTGTCGAAGATGTACTGGATGACCGGACGCGTCGAGTAGTTCGGGCCACCGGCCAGCAGGATGTAGATCTGGTCGAACACCTTCAGGGACGAGAGGACCTGCAGGATCAGCACGAGGCCGATGGTCGGGCGCAGCAAGGGGACGGTGATCATCCGGATCTGCTGCCACGGACCGGCGCCGTCGAGCGTCGCCGCCTCGTAGACCTCCTCCGAGATGTCCTGGATGGCCGCGGTGTAGAGGATGAAGTTGAAGCCGAACGTCCACCACACGGTGAGCAGGACGACGGCGAACCAGGCGCCCGAGGTGCTGCCGAAGAAGTTGGGGGCGGTCAGCCCGACCCAGCTGAAGGCGTTCGTGATGAGCCCGGTCTCGGGCGTGTACATGAACGCGAAGATCAGGCACACCGCAGCCGAGGGCACGACGAACGGGGCGAAGAAGGCCAGCCGGAAGAACCACTGGTTGCGGGCCATGCGCGCGACGAGGACGGCGAACAGCAGCGGCAGCAGCACGAGGATCGGTGTGGTCAGCAGCGTGAAGAGCGCCGAGTGCCACATCGAGGCCCAGAAGTCGCTGTTGGTGAGGACGTCGGCGTAGTTGGAGAAGCCCACCCAGCTGCCCACGCCGGATCGCACCGTGGTGGTGTTGAACAGGCTGATCACGAGCCCGATGACCACCGGGCCGATGAGGAAGGCGAGGTAGAGGACCAGGAACGGTGTGGCGAACAGCCACCCCGCCCTGTTCTCGGCTCGCGGGGCTCTGCCCCGGGTCGCGCGCCGAGTCCTGACCCCGGTGCCCGTCGTGGGCGCGGGGAGCGCGGTGGCGGTCATGTCGGTCTCCGTACTACGCGGGTGGCCGCACTACACGGGCGGCCGGGCGGTGGAGAACGTCTGCAGGCTGCTGGTCATGGCGTCGACACCACGCGCGGGGTCGGTGGCCCCGGTGAGCACGCTGGCGATGACGGAACCCATCGCGGTCTGGAAGTCCGAGCCCGCTCCGGTGTACCAACCCGGCGGGTCGTAGACCGCGTTGAAGGCCGCCTCCGTGTAGTTGCTCTGCGGCTCGAGCGCGAGGAACTCCTCGCTCTCCTGCACCGGCAACCAGGCCGGGACGTGTCCGCCGTCCGCCCAGGTCGAGCTCTGGTCCAGCAGGCCCTTGACGAAGCGCACCGCGTTCTCGGTCCGCGTGGCGGAGCGTCCGGGACTCGCCGGGACGACCAGTGCGTGCGAGTCGGCGTAGGCGACCGGCTCGGGGCCGAGGAGCGCGGGGAAGGGCACGACGTTGAAGTCGAGGCCCTCGACCTCGCGGTACGTCGGGATCTGCCACACACCGTCGAACAGGAAGCCGACCCTGCCCTGGCTGAACAGGGTCGACGCCGTCGTCGCCGTGGCGGTGCTCGGCAGCAGCCCCAGCTCCCCGGTGAGGCCCTGGAGGAAGGCGAACGACTCCTCCATCGCGGCACGGTCGATCGTGACCTCGGTACCGAGGTCCTCGAGGAGTGGTCCGGCGAGACCGGAGTAGGTCATCAGGAAGAGGCGCCAGCAGCTGGACGGGTCCACCGTGATCGGCGCGACCGCCGCGTACTCGCCTCCGGTGGCGTCCTTCATCGCCTGGAGGGTGGCGACGAACTCGTCGCTGTTCCTCATGGGCCTGAGGTTCTCGCCGGACGCGTCGAGCAGCCCCGCCTGCTCCGCCAGCTCGACGTTGTAGTAGAGCGCATACGGGTGGGTGTCGAGCGGCACCGCGTACGAGACCCCGTCCACCGTGGCCTTCTCCCACGCAGCCGGCGTGAACCTGTCCTCGGTGATCCCCTCGGCGCGGAACTGGTCCGCGACGGGCTCGAGCAGTCCGGCCTGCGCCAGCAGGGGCACCCGGGACAGGTGCGCGACGGTCACGTCGGGCGGACGGCCGCTCGACGTCGACAGCGCCAGCTTGGTGTAGAACGGGTTGCCCCAGGAGAGCAGCGAGGACTCGATCGACACGGCCGAGGACTCCTGGAACGTCTCCACCATGGTCGCCATGTTCTCGCCGTCACCGCCGCCGAACAGGTGCCAGAAGATGACGTCGGCCGTCCTCGGCTGCCCCCCGGTGAAGCTGGTGGCGATCGGCGACGCGCACCCCGACATCGCGACGGCGAGCGAGACACTGCCCCCCGCGGCGAGGAACTGGCGGCGCGAGAGTCCAGTCATGAGGTCAGGTCCCGACGTAGCCACGGATGCCAGACGCGTGGACTGTTGCACGGCTCTCTCGTGACCGCCAACCGGGGGACTTCCGTCGGGTGTGGCCCCGGGCCCACGCCGGACTCCCGGAGATCACACGAGAGCTCCCTCGATGGCTCCGTACTGGTCAGCTCGTCCCGGGAGGCTCGGCAGGATCGGGCCCCGTAGGCGCACGACCGGCCGTGCGCGGTCGGCCCCCTCGCAGCACGGGCGGCCGGCCCCGACCCCGCCGCGCCGGCCGCCGAGGGCTCGACGACCCCGACCGGACACGCCGGTGCCCGGCGCGGCCCGGCACCTGCCAGCATCGACGACGTGGGCATCGACCGGACGGCCGCGCGGAGCCCGGCGCGCGGGCGGACGAGGTGGCCCCGGACGCTCGGGGAGCTCCGCTCCCGGAGCGGGTCGAGCAGGTCGCCGGACTCCTGCGACGTGTCCATGGCCCACCGCTCCGGTCGTCCGCGGCGATCCCGCGCCCGGACCTCGTGACCCCCTCGTCGACCCGACACCCACCCGACACCGAGGAGTGACCATGCCCGCACGCGCGTCCCGACAGGACGGCACCCATCCCCGCCCACAGCTGCTGCGCGAGGAGTGGACGGACCTGTGCGGGACGTGGCAGCTGGCCTTCGACGACGACCGCGCCGGGATCGACGGGGGCTGGGCGGACCTGACCGACCTCGGCGACCGCGCCGTCTTCGACCGCGACGTCACGGTGCCCTACCCGCCGGAGTCCGAGGCGTCGGGGGTCGCCGACCCCGGCCCGCACCCGGTGTTCTGGTACCGGCGGTCGCTGCGGCTGGCCGACGTCGCGGGGGCCGACGCGGTGCGCGAGCGGGGACACCGCGTCGTCCTGCGGTTCGCCGCGGTCGACTACGTCGCGCGGGTGTGGCTGGACGGCACGCTGCTGGGCGGGCACGAGGGCGGCCAGACGCCGTTCTCCTTCGACGTCACCGCCCTGCTCGCGGCCGGTGACGCCGACGCCGAGCACGTCCTGGTGGTGCGGGCGGAGGACGACCCGCGGGACGTCACGCAGCCGCGGGGCAAGCAGGACTGGCTCGACGAGCCGCACAGCATCTGGTACTCCCGGACCAGCGGTATCTGGCAGCCGGTGTGGTGCGAGGTCGTGCCGGCGGTCGCCGTCGAGCACCTGGCCTGGACCCCGGACGTCGCCGGCTCCGCGGTGCACCTGGGCATCACCCTGCGCGAGCCGCCGGCCGAACCGGTCACGGTGGCGGTGCGGCTGGACCTGGACGGGCAGCTGCTGGCCGAGCACCGCGTCCGCGTGGCGGAGCAGCGCACCCACACCACCGTGGCCGTGCCCGCACTGCAGAACGGGCAGGCCCGCCAGGACATGACCTGGTCGCCGGAGACGCCGCGGCTGGTCGACGCCGTCGTACGGGTGCTCGCCGGCGACGGGGACGGCGAGGTGCTCGACGAGGTCGCCAGCTACCTGGGGCTGCGCACCGCCGCCGTGGGAGGGCGCGCCTTCCTGCTCAACGGCCTGCCCTACTACGTGCGCTCGGTGCTGGGGCAGGGGTACTGGCCGACGTCGCACCTGGCCGCGCCGGACGCCGGTGCGCTGCGCCGCGAGGTCGAGCTGATCAAGGAGCTCGGCTTCAACGCCGTGCGGGTGCACCAGAAGGTCGAGGACCCCCGTTTCCTGTACTGGGCCGACAGGCTGGGCCTGCTGGTGTGGGGCGAGACGGCCAACGCCTTCGCCTTCACCCCCGAGGCGGTGCGGCGCCTGACCACCGAGTGGCTCGACGTCGTGCACCGCGACGTCAGCCACCCCTGCATCGTCACGTGGGTGCCCATGAACGAGAGCTGGGGCGTGCACGACGTCGCCACCGACCCCGCCCAGCACGCCTACACCGTCGCGCTGGCCGCCCTGACACGGGCGGTCGACCCCAGCCGGCCGGTGGTCAGCAACGACGGCTGGGAGCACACCGACAGCGACGTGTGGACGGTGCACGACTACGCCGACACCGGAGCGGTCCTCGCCGAGCGGTACGGGTCGACGGAGCTGGTCACGGCGCTGGAGGAGTTCTGGCCGGCGGGTCGCCGCGTCCTGCTGCCCGGGGCGGTGGACCGGGAGCAGCCGCTGATGCTGACCGAGTTCGGCGGCGTGCGGTTCACCCCGGTACCGCCGCACGAGGTGCCCGAGGAGCGCACGTGGGGGTACTCGACGGCGACCGACGCCGAGGACTTCGCCCGGCGGCTGGAGGACCTGCTCTCGGCCGTCCACGCCTCCCCGGCGCTGGCCGGGTTCTGCTACACCCAGCTCACCGACACGATGCAGGAGGCCAACGGCCTGCTCGACGAGTGGCGGGAGCCCAAGCTCCCCGTGGAGCGGCTGCGGCGGATCGTGACCGGCCGGCGTGGGTCCTGAGGTCCCGGACGTCACCGGGGCGCCCGCAGGACCTCGACGTCCTGCGCCGGACCCGACCACCGCGCTCGGCGCGTCCTCGCACCCGTGGCCCACGGCCGGGGACCGGGACGCAGCGACGACGCGCCGACCCGGGAGAACCGGCTCGATCAGTCGTGGGAGTACTCGTCCAGGCGCCACCACATCGCCAGCGCCATCGCCGGGAGCAGCAGCACGTACCCGGCGGTGAACACGGCCGACGCCGAGACGGTCCCGGTCCAGCACGGCACCAGCAGGACGGCGAACGGCACGTACGTCGCCGCGGACATCCCCGCGACCGCCGGCCACGAGTGCCTGCGGTAGCGCATCCAGGCGGCCATCCCGATCGCCATCTCGGTCGCCCATCGCGGTCGCGTGGACGTCGGCGCGGTCGTCCAGCCCCGGCCGGAGCCAGGTCCCGACCGGGCCGGCGACCACCGGGCCGGCGACCACCATGCCGGCGACCGCCATGCCGGCGACCACCGCCACGACCATCTCCGGGTGGTGGCGGACCGGGTGCCAGGTGTGCCGGGTGGGGGTCTGCCCGGGAGGGGTCTGCGTCGTCATGCCGGAGAGGGTCGGGCGCCGTGCCGTCCCCGCCACGTGCCGGAGGTCGCGGCCGCCGGTCACGGTCCGGCGTGACCGGCCTCAGACCGGGTCGAGCGCGCGGGCGCGCAGTGCCGCCTGCGTGCGGTCCGGGCGCCGAGCTCGCCCAGCACGCTCGTCACGTGGTTCTCGACCGTGCCCTCCGCCAGGTACAGCGCCCGCGCGATCTCCCGGTTGCTGCGGCCCCCGACCGGTCCGCCGTCGGGCGTCAGTGCCGGGGCTCGACCTCGCCCATCGGGCCGAAGCCGGACACCGACGGCTCGTCGATGTAGATGATCTGCGGCTGCTCGGCCACGAGGTCCGACATCCAGTCGAAGGCGGCCTTCGCGTGCGGGGTGGCCACGTGGGAGGCGCCGGCCTCGGAGTCCCGGAAGCCCTCGATGCAGACGAAGGTGTTCGGGTCCAGCACGCTGCGCGACCACTCGAAGAAGAGGCTGCCCTCCTCGGCGTTGACCGCGGCGGCGTACTCGTCCGCGTGCGCGCGGAACTCCTCGATCTTGTCCGGCCGGACGGGGAACTTGATGACGATCAGGATCACGGGACTCTCCTCGGGGTCACAGCGGGTCGAGACGGCGGCGCAGCAGGCAGAACGGGTTGCCCTCCGGGTCGGCGAGCACGTGCCAGGACTCCCCGCCGGTCTGCCCGACGTCGGCGCGCGTGGCCCCGAGGTCGAGCAGCCGCTGCAGCTCGGCGTCCTGGTCGCGGTCGGTGGGGTTGACGTCGAGGTGCAGCCGGGGCTTGCCCGGCGCCGGGTCGGGCACCGGCGCGAACACCAACGTGGGGGCGGCGCCGCCGAAGCCGGCCTCCGGCCCGATCTCGACCGCCCCGTCGTCGTCGCGGCCGAGCACCCGGTAGCCGAGCACCCCGGCCCACCAGGCGGCGAGCGCCTCGGGGTCCCGGCTGTCGACGACGATCTCGCTCAGACGGCAGGCCACCCGGTCACCGTAGGGCGGGCGGCGGGTGGGCGCGGGGTCAGTAGCCTCGACGTCGTGCGCATCGTCCGCTTCGCCTCGCCCTCGGGCATGTCCTTCGGAGTCCTCGACGGCGACGGCCAGGTCGCCCAGATCGAGGGCCACCCGTTCGGGACCATCTCCTTCACCGGCCAGCGCCACGCGCAGGCCGACGTCCGGCTGCTGTCGCCGATCCTGCCGAGCAAGGTGGTCTGCGTCGGCAAGAACTACGCCGACCACGTCAAGGAGATGAACACCGGCGACGCCCCGGAGCGGCCGCTGCTGTTCCTCAAGCCCTCGACGTCGGTCATCGGTCCCGGCGACGCCATCCGCATCCCGGCCGGCAGCACCAACGTGCACCACGAGGTCGAGCTCGCCGTCGTCATCGGCGCCCGCGGCGCGCGCAACCTGACGCCCGAGCAGGTCCCGGGCAGCGTCTTCGGCTACACGATCGGCAACGACGTCACCGAGCGGGACATGCAGAAGGCCGACGGGCAGTGGACCCGCGCCAAGGGCTTCGACTCGTTCTGCCCGCTCGGCCCGTGGATCGAGACCGACCTGCGCGGCCTGGGCAAGGACCCGGCCGACCTGGAGATCACCTGCACCGTCGACGGCGAGCCGCGGCAGGCCGGGCGCACCAGCCAGCTGCTGTTCGACGTGCCCACCCTGGTCAGCCACATCTCGCAGGTCATGACGCTGCTGCCCGGCGACGTCGTCCTCACCGGCACCCCGGCCGGGGTCGGGCCGATCCGGCCCGGCCAGCGGGTCGAGTGCTCGATCGAGGGCCTGGGCACGCTGACCAACGCCGTCAGCGGCGCCGACACCGCCTCCACCGCGGGCGGCGCGCGATGAGCACCCCGGCGAGCACCCCGGCGAGCACCGTGCGCACCCGGTTCTGCCCGTCGCCGACCGGCACGGTGCACGTCGGCCTGCTGCGCACCGCGCTGTTCAACTGGGCGCACGCCCGGCACACCGGCGGCACGTTCGTCTTCCGCATCGAGGACACCGACGCCGCCCGCGACTCCGAGGAGTCCTACCGGCACCTGCTGGACTGCCTGCGCTGGCTGGGCCTGGACTGGGACGAGGGCCCCGAGGTCGGCGGCCCCCACGGCCCCTACCGGCAGTCGGAGCGGCACGAGGTCTACCGCGAGGTCGCGGCGAAGCTGCTCGCGGCCGGGCACGCCTACGAGTCCTTCTCCACCAACGAGGAGGTCGAGGCGCGGCGGCTGGCCGCCGGACAGGACCCCAAGCTCGGCTACGACAACGCCGACCGCTTCCTCACCGACGCGCAGAAGGCCGCCTTCCGCGCCGAGGGTCGCGACCCGGTGCTGCGGCTGCGGATGCCCGACGAGGACCTGGTGTGGACCGACCTGGTCCGCGGCGAGGTCCGCTTCGCCGCCGGCTCGGTGCCCGACTTCGTCCTCGTGCGCGGCAACGGCGTGCCGCTGTACCCCTTCGTCAACCCCGTCGACGACGCCCTGATGGGCATCACCGACGTGCTGCGCGGCGAGGACCTGCTGCCCTCGACCCCCCGCCAGCTCGCCCTCTACGCCGCGCTGCAGGACGTCGGCGTGGCCAGTGGCACCCCGCGCTTCGGTCACCTGCCCTACGTGACCGGCGAGGGCAACAAGAAGCTGTCCAAGCGCGACCCGCAGTCCAACGTCGACGTCTACCGCGAGCGCGGTTTCCTGCCCGAGGGCTTCGCCAACTACCTGGCGCTGCTCGGCTGGTCGATCGCCGAGGACCGCGACGTGTTCTCCACCGCCGAGATGGTCGAGGCCTTCGACGTCACCCGGGTCAGCGCCAACCCGGCCCGCTTCGACGTGAAGAAGGCCGAGGCGATCAACGCCTCGCACGTCCGCGAGCTGCCGGTGGAGGAGTACGTGGCCCGCGTGGTGCCCTTCCTCGCCGGCGCCGGACTGGTCGCCGACCCGCCGACGGCCGAGCAGGACCGGGTGCTGCGCGCGATCGCCCCGATGGCGCAGGAGCGGACGGTCGTCCTCTCCGACGCCGTCGGCCTGCTCGGGTTCCTCTTCACCGAGGAGGTGGCCATCGACCCGGCCGCGGCGGCCAAGAACCTGCGGCCCGACGACGCCGCGGTGCTCGACGCGGCCGCCGACGCGCTGCGCGACCTGGCCGACTGGAGCCCCGCCGGCATCGAGCAGGCGCTCAAGGCCGCACTCGTCGAGGGCCTGGGCCGCAAGCCGCGGCAGGCGTTCGGGCCGGTGCGGGTGGCGGTGAGCGGCCGCACGGTCTCCCCGCCGCTCTACGAGTCGATCGAGCTGCTCGGCCGCGAGCGCACCCTGGCCCGGCTGGCGGCGGCCCGGGCGACGACGGGGGACACGACGGGGGACACGGCGGGGGACACGGCGGGGGACACGGCGGGGGACACGGCGGGGTGACCGTCCCGCCCTGGGGACCGCCGCCCCCGGACCGCCCACCGGCCCCGGAGGACGAGCCCTACACCGGCCCGCCGCCCACCGGCCCGTACGGGGCGCCGCCCCAGGTCCCGGGCACGCCGTACGGCGGCGGGGCGGCCCCGTGGGCGCCGGCCGGGGGAGGAGGGCCCGGGCCGGTGCCCTGGCCGCTGGGGCCGGTGCCGCTGCCGCCGGGCCCGCACGGCCCGGCCGGGCACGGACCGTTCCCGCCGCCGGGGCCGTTCCCGCACGCCCCTCACCCGCACGCCCCCTACCCGCCCGCGCCGTTCCCGCCCGGCGTCGCGCTCGCGCCGCCGCCCGGGACGCCGCCGCACGACGAGCCGCAGCCCTACCTGCTCGCGATGCGCGCGCGGGACTGGGGCTGGTGGCGGCCGCTGCTGGGCCTGCTGCTGTTCACCGTCGCCTACGGGGTCGCCGCGTTCGTCGTGGTCCTCGCCGTGCTCCTCACCGGCGTCACCCCGGACCTGCAGCTGCTCGACCTGGTCGACCCCGGCGTGCTGCTGCTCACCAACCTCTCGCTGATCGTGGCGATCCCCATCGTCTGGCTGGCCTGGGTCGCCGCCCACGGCATGTCGCCGGGGTGGTCGTCGTCGGTGCTCGCCCGGCTGCGCTGGCGGCTGTTCGCGCCGCTCACGCTGCGCGCACTGGCCACCCTCGGCGTCGGCATCGCGCTCTCGGTCACCCTCGGCTACCTGCTCGACGACGGCGAGGTCACCGGGCCGGTCGACGACCTGGGCTGGCTGCTGCTGGTCGTGGTCCTCACCACACCGCTGCAGTCGGCGGCCGAGGAGTACGTCTTCCGCGGCTACCTGAGCCAGGCGATCGCCGGCTGGATCCGCGACCCGCGTGCCGGCGCGGTGGTGGCCGCGGTGGTCACCGCCGCGCTGTTCTCGCTGGCCCACGCGCCGGGCGACGTCGTCACCTTCCTCGACCGGTTCGCCTTCGGGCTGGCCGCCTCGGCAGTGGTCTTCCTCACGGGCGGCCTCGAGGCGGCGATCGTGCTGCACGCGGTCAACAACGTGCTGGTGTTCCTCCTGGCCGGGACGCTCGGCGAGGACGTCGCCACGGAGGAGGTCCCGGCCGGCGTCGGGCTGCTGTACCTGCTGGTCACGCTCGTGTCGATGGGCGCCTACGTCGCGGTCGTGGCCGCCTCCCGCCGCCGGCTGCGGTTCGAGACCCTGACCGGGGCGCAGGACCTGCGCGTCCCGGCGGGCGACCCGCGGACCGGGGGGTGGTGACACGGCCTCCGGGAACGTCGGGTATCGTCTTCCCCGGCGCCGCGAGGTGCCCGCCAAACCTTGGGGTATGGGGTAATTGGCAGCCCGACGGATTCTGGCTCCGTTAGTCTAGGTTCGAGTCCTGGTACCCCAGCGAGGGAGCACCACCTCCTCACAGCACGACCAGCACCACCGCACGGCCCCGTCGTCTAGCGGCCCAGGACGCCGCCCTCTCACGGCGGTAGCGAGGGTTCGAATCCCTTCGGGGCTACAGCGCAGCGAGAGCCCCCGGTCACCGACCGGGGGCTCTCGCCGTTCCGGGGGCCCGCCGGGCGGACCCGGTCGGAGGTGCCGGCGCGGGGCGTGGCAGGATGGTCGCCGTCCGGCCCCGTCGTCTAGCGGTCCAGGACGCCGCCCTCTCACGGCGGTAGCGAGGGTTCGAATCCCTTCGGGGCTACAGCACGCAGGGCCCCCGGCCACCCGGCCGGGGGCCCTGCGCCGTTCCGGGACCCCCCGAGTGGCCCATGATCGCGAGCGGACGTAGCGTTCCCAGGGCCCCATCCCGGGCCGGGAACGGAGGCGGACACGGTGATCCGGACCAGTCGACGGCTGGCCGACGGCCGCGAGATCGTCTACTTCGACGCCGACGGCACGCCCGCCCGCGTCGCCGAGGACACCCGCGACCTGCCACCCGTCGGCACCCACTCGCAACTGCGCCGGGACGCGCTGCTCGGCGAGTGGGTGGTGATCGCCGCCCACCGGCAGACGCGCACCTTCCTGCCGCCGGCCGACCAGTGCCCGCTGTGCCCGTCGCGGCCCGGCCGGCCCACCGAGGTGCCCGAGGCCGACTACCAGGTCGCCGTCTTCGAGAACCGCTTCCCCTCGCTGTCCACCGCCGTCGACCGCGACGTGCCGCCCACCGCGCCCGGCGCCCCGCTGGCCGAGCTGCGGCCCGGGTTCGGCCGCTGCGAGGTGGTGCTGTTCACCAGCGACCACGACCAGCACTTCGCCGGGCTGGGCCGCGACCGCGTGCGGCTGGTCGTCGACGTCTGGGCCGACCGCACCGCGGAGCTCGGCGGCATCGACGGCGTCGAACAGGTCTTCTGCTTCGAGAACTCCGGCGAGGAGATCGGGGTGACGCTGTCCCACCCCCACGGGCAGATCTACGCCTACCCGTTCGTGACCCCGCGGGTGGAGAAGGTGCTCGCCTCGGTGCGCCGGCACCGCGAGGAGACCGGCGGGGACCTGTTCGCCGAGGTCGTGGAGTCCGAGCGCACCGGCCCCCGGGTGGTGGCGGCGAACGAGCACTGGGTGGCCTTCGTCCCGGCCGCGGCGCGCTGGCCCTACGAGGTGCAGCTGTTCCCCACCCGCCGGGTGCCCGACCTGCCCGCCCTCGACGACGCGCAGCGGGACGCGCTGGCCGAGGTCTACCTCGACGTCCTGGGCCGCTTCGCGCACCGCATGGACACCCCGATGCCCTACATCGCCGCGTGGAACCAGGCGCCGGTGCGCACCGGCCGGGAGGACTGGTGGCTGCACCTGCAGCTGTTCTCGCTGCGCCGCGCGCCGGGCAAGCTCAAGTACCTGGCGGGCTCCGAGTCGGGGATGGGCGCGTTCGTCACCGACACCAACCCCGAGGACGTCGCCGAGCAGCTGCGGAACGTGGTGGTCCCGTGAGCGAGCTGCCCACCGACGAGGAGGCCGCGGCCCGCGCCGCCGCCGCGTTCACCGAGCGGTTCGGCGCCGCGCCCGAGGGCGTCTGGGCCGCGCCCGGGCGGGTCAACGTGATCGGCGAGCACACCGACTACAACGGCGGGCACGTGCTGCCGGTCGCGCTGCCGCACACCACCCGGGCCGCGGTCGCCCGCCGCGACGACGGCCGTCTGGTCCTCGTCTCCGCCCAGCACCCCGGCGCCGACGCCGACGTCGCCGTCGCCGAGCTCGAGCCCGGCACCCCCGGCGGCTGGGCCGGCTACCCGGCCGGCGTCGTCCACCAGCTCCGCGAGGCCGTGCCGGGGGGCCTGAGCCTGCTGGTCGACGGCGACGTCCCGGCCGGCGCGGGGCTGTCGTCGTCGGCGGCGCTGGAGTGCGCCGTCGCCGTGGCCCTGCGCGACCTGCTGGACCTCGACCTCGGCCCGGACGAGCTGGTCGACGTCGCCCGGCGGGCCGAGAACGACTTCGTCGGCGCGCCCACCGGGATCCTCGACCAGTCCGCGTCGGTGCTGTGCACCGCCGGGCACGCGCTGCACCTGGACACCCGCGACCGCGGCAGCGAGCAGGTCCCCCTCGACCTCGAGGCGGCCGGCCTGGCGCTGCTGGTCGTCGACTCGGGCACCACCCACAGCCACGCGGACAGCGGCTACGGCGACCGGCGCCGCGAGTGCGAGGAGGCCGCCCGGCGGCTCGGCGTCGGCCTGCTCTGCGAGGTGACCGGCGTCGACGCGCTCGCACCGCTGGACGACGGCACGGAGGGCGGCGCGCTGCTGCTGCGCCGGGCCCGCCACGTGGTCACCGAGGACGCCCGCGTCGAGGAGGTCGTCGGCCTGCTGCGCGCCGGCGGCGACCCGCGGGAGGTCGGCGCGGTGCTCACCGCCGGGCACGCCTCGCTGCGCGACGACTTCGAGGTGTCGGTGCCCGAGCTCGACGCGATCGTCGAGACGGCGCTGGCCGCCGGGGCACACGGCGCGCGCATGGTCGGCGGCGGCTTCGGCGGGAGCGCGGTCGCGCTCGTCGACGCCGCGGCCGTCGACGACGTCGCCGCCGCCGTCGCCGGGCGCGCCGGCGCCCCCCGCTCCTACGTCGTGGTCCCCTCCGCGGGGGCCCGGCGCCTGTCCTGAATGACATCGAGGAGGCCCGAGTGGACGATCTGAGACTGGACGCGGGGTTCGTCGACTACCTGCTGGTGGCCGCCTACTTCGCCGTGGTGCTGCTCATCGGCGCCGCCGCCCGCAGGCGGGTGTCCGACAGCCTGGACTTCTTCCTCTCGGGCCGCTCGCTGCCCGCGTGGGTCACCGGCCTGGCGTTCATCTCGGCCAACCTCGGCGCGGTCGAGATCGTCGGCATGTCGGCCAACGGCGCGCAGTACGGCATGAGCACCATGCACTACTTCTGGATCGGCGCGGTCCCGGCCATGCTGTTCCTGGGCGTGGTGATGATGCCCTTCTACTACGGGTCGAAGGTCCGCAGCGTCCCGGAGTTCATGCGCCGCCGGTTCGGCACCGGCGCCCACCTGGTCAACGCGCTCAGCTTCGCCGTCGCGCAGATCCTCATCGCCGGCATCAACCTCTACCTGCTGGCCACGATCGTCGAGGCGCTGCTGGGCTGGCCGCTGTGGCTGTCGCTCATCGTCGCCGCGGCGGTCGTGCTCAGCTACATCACCCTCGGCGGGCTGTCGGCGGCCATCTACAACGAGGTCCTGCAGTTCTTCGTCATCGTCGCCGCGCTGCTGCCGCTGACGCTCATCGGCCTGCACCGCGTCGGCGGGGTCGGCGGGCTCGTCGACGAGGTCCGCGGCGCCGGCCGCGGCGAGGAGCTCACCTCGTGGCCGGCCACGGAGCTGTCCGGGATCGACAACCCGGTCCTGTCGGTGATCGGGATCGTCTTCGGCCTCGGGTTCGTGCTGTCGTTCGGCTACTGGACGACCAACTTCGTCGAGGTCCAGCGCGCCATGGCCACCAAGTCGATGTCGGCGGCGCGCAGCACCCCGATCATCGGCGCCTTCCCGAAGATGTTCGTCCCGTTCATCGTCGTGGTCCCGGGCATCATTGCCACGGTCCTGGTGCCGGAGGTCATCGAGGCCCGAGCGGCGTCGGCCACGGACTTCGACTACAACAACTCGATCCTGCTGCTCATCCGCGACACCCTGCCCAACGGCCTGCTCGGCGTCGCGCTCGCCGGCCTGCTGGCCGCGTTCATGGCCGGCATGGCCGCCAACATCTCCGCCTTCAACACGGTCTTCAGCTACGACCTGTGGCAGCAGTACGTGAAGAAGGACCGGCCCGACCACTACTACCTCACCGTCGGCCGGTGGGCGACCGTCGGCGCCACCGTGGCCGCCATCGGGACGGCGATCATCGCGTCCGGCTACACGAACCTGATGGACTACCTGCAGACGCTGTTCGGCTTCTTCAACGCCCCGCTGTTCGCCACGTTCATCCTCGGCATGTTCTGGAAGCGGATGACGCCGACCGCGGGCTGGGCGGGCCTGGTGTCCGGGACCCTGGCCGCGGTCGCCGTCGCGTTCCTCAGCGAGGACGCGTTCGGGACGGCGTCGCTGGGCGTGCTCCCGCTCAGCGGCCAGGGCGCGAGCTTCGTCGCCGCGAGCGCCGCGTTCCTCGTCGACATCGTGGTCAGCGTCGTGGTCAGCCAGGTCACCGCGCCCAAGCCGGTGGCCCAGCTCGCCGGGCTGGTCTACTCCGAGACGCCGAAGGAGCAGCGGACCGACCCCGACGCGCACCGGCTGCCCTGGTACCAGTCGCCGACCAAGCTCGCCGGCATCGCGCTGGTGATGGTCGTCATCCTCAATGTCATCTTCCGCTGACGGCAGGAGTCCGGTCATGAGCAGCAGCACCTCGCGCTCCGGCGCTCCGGCGCACCAGGCGGGCGCGTTCGACGTCCGCAACGTCATCGCCGCACTCATCGGCTTCTACGGCCTCGTGCTGGTCCTCTGGGGCCTGTTCGCCGACCCGGAGGGGGAGAAGACCGGCGACGTCAACGCCAACCTGTGGGCGGGCCTGGCCATGCTCGTGTTCGCGGCCGCGTTCGCGCTGTGGTCGCGGCTGCGGCCGATCGTCGTCGAGGCCCCGCCGGACCGGCAGGACCCCGAGGACGACGGCAGCGGCCGCACCGTCCCCGGGCACTGACCCGCCGGGCCCGCCGTCCCCGGGACGGCGGGCCCGGGTGCCGCTCAGCAGAGGAGGGCGGCGGCCACGGACTGCATCTGGCCGCAGATCTCCACGGAGGGCGGGACACCGCCGGAGTCCTCGACGGCGGGGACGGCCGGCGGCGTCGTCCCGGTCACGGGCTCGTCGCCGCTCAGCTGCACGAGCAGGACGATGCCGACGGTGACGACGGCCGCCGTCACGACGGCGACGACGGCGATGAGCATGCGGTGCGTGGCTGCCCACGCGCCGGCCGGGTGGTGGACGGGCACGGTCATCGGGAGCCCCTCTCCGGGTGCGGCCGTGCCGCCCCTGAGGCGCCGGACCCGGGCTCGGCACACCCGGGAGGACGACGCTGCGCCTCCGCCGTGGCGGGCGGAATACGTCAGAGTGCGTATCCCGCGGGCGCCGCCGGGCGGCCTAGCGTGACCGGCACGGCCGACGGGGGGTCCGACATGGCCACGGGGCACCTGCGGGCGGGGGACGCCGAGGAGCTGCTCGCCCTGCTCCGGGCGACGCGGTCCCGCGACCCCGGGCCGGTGCTGCCCTGGGAGCTGCTCGAGGGGCTGCTGCGCCTGGTTCCCGCCGACCTCGACCTGACCGCCCGGCTGGTCGACCACCGGGACCTCCGGGCCGTCGTCGTCCAGGGCGTGCTGGCCGACGGGACGCGCGGCGTCGAGCGCGCCGGCGAGGCCGCGCTGACCGGCCCCTCCGGCCGGCTGCGCTCCCCGCTGGTCGGGCCGCAGTCCCAGCGCGTCCTCCGCCGCGTGCTGTCCGCCGCCGACCTCCACCCGGGCGACGGCACCGGTCCGCTGCACCCCGAGGTGACCACCGACGTGCCCGGCGAGCTCGTGGTGCCGCTGCGCGCGCCGCTCGGGCAGGCCCCCGTGCTGCTGTTCCTCCGCTCCGGCCGCACCCCGTTCGGCGAGCGGGACCGGCGGCTGCTGGAGCTGGCCCGGCCGCACCTGCTGGAGCTGTGGCTGGACGCCGAGCACCGTCGCGCGGACGTGCCGCGGCTGACCGCGCGCGAGTGGGAGGTGCTCGGCCTGGCCGGCGCGGGCCTGTACGCCGAGGAGATCGCCGCGGCGCTGCGCATCGCGGTCGGCACCGTGCGCAAGCACACCGAGCACATCCGGGAGAAGTGCGGCACGCACACCGTCGCCGAGGCGGCCGCGCGGTGCCTGCCGTACGGGCCGGGACCGGGTCAGCCGGTGGTGCGGTGGGGCGGCTGACCCGGTCCGCGCCGGCCCGGTCGCGGGCCGTCAGCAGAACGGCTTGGCGAGGGCGACCGTCATCGCGCCGGGCAGGACGCAGGCCTCGTCGACCGGCGCCGGCGACGGCGCGACCGGGACCGCGTCGTCGGTGGCCAGCAGGACCGTCAGGGTGACGGCCGCGGCGACGGCGAGCGTGGCGACGACGGCGAGGAGGACGAGCAGCGAGCGGTGGGCGGCGGCCCAGGCGGCGGCCGGGCCGTGCGTGGCGGTGGTCATCGGGAGGCCCCTCCGGGTGCGGCACGAGGCCGTCCCTGGGATGTGCCGGCCCGGCGGTGCCTGGCCGGGGACCCCGACGCTCCGCGCGCGCCGGCCCCGGCGGAATACGCGACGGTGCGTATCCCGGCCGCCGGCGGCCCACCGGCTCAGTCGTCGAGGACGGTGACCGGCACCCGCTGCACGAGGTTGTTGGCCATGCCCTGGCGGTTCCAGGGCTGCTCGACCGGCTGCGGGCCCTCGGCGTCGGTGGCGCGCACGACCAGCTCGTACCCCCCGGGCTCCGCGTCCCAGGCGCAGGTCCACGCCCGCCACGCGTGCGGGTGCGCCGGGTCGGCCGGCGCGAGGCCGGCGGCGGTCCAGGTGCCCCCGCCGTCGGTGCTCACCTCGACGCCGGTCAGCGGGGCGCGGCCGGACCACGCCCGGCCGGTGAGCGTCACCGGGCCGGGCCGCACGAACCGCTCGCGGGTCATGAAGTCGGGGAAGCCGGGTGGGGCCATTAGCGCCCGCGGGGCGATCCGGGTGACCGGCACGCCGGCCTCGTGCGCCTCGGTCTTCAGCCGGTAGGCCGTCGCGTTCTGGAACCCGCGGAAGGGGTGCTCGAGCACCTCGACCCGGGTCAGCCACTTGACGTGCGCCATGCCGTACCAGCCGGGCACCAGCAGCCGCAGCGGCGCCCCGTGCTGCGGCGGCAGCGGAGCGCCGTTCACCGCCCACACCAGCAGCACGTCGGGCCGCAGCGCCTCGGCCAGCGGCAGGCCGCGGGCGTAGTCCTGCTCGACGCCGCGCTCGACCCCGTGGTCGGCGCCGGTGAAGGCGACGTCGACCGCGGCGGGGGAGACGCCGGCCTCCTCGAGCAGCGGCGCCAGCGGCGTGCCGGTCCACTCGGCGTTGCCGACGGCTTCGAGCAGCCACGGCTGGCTGACCGGGCGCGGTTCGAGCCGGGCCCGGCCGTTGCCGGCGCACTCGAGCAGCACCCGCGCGGTGACCGCCGGCCGCCGGCGCAGGTCGTCGAGGTCCAGCCGCAGCGGCCGCTCGACCGCGCCGGTGACCTCCAGCCGCCAGGTGGCGGGGTCGACGGCGGGGATGTCGTAGTGGGTGAGCACGTAGTGCAGGCCCGGCGGCGTGACGTCGTAGCGCAGCGCCTCGAGCGGCAGGCCGTGGTTGCGGGTGGCCAGCGCCAGCTCGTCCAGGCCGATGCCCTCGCCCGGCCCGGCGATCCGGGCCCGCCCGCGCTGCCGGGGCTCCGTGGCGGTCATGCGAGGAGTCTCCGCCCCGCGGGCGCCGGGGAGAACCCTCCTAGGAGGCGGCGCGGGCGATCGCCGCCGCCGTCTCCAGGACCGCGCCGACCACCTCGGGGCTCGGCCGGCGGCCCAGCCGCTCGACCGGGCCGGAGATCGACACCGCGCCGAGCACGGCGCCCGCCGGGTCGCGCACCGGTGCCGACAGCGAGGCGACGCCGGCCTCGCGCTCGGCCACGCTGTGCGCCCACCCGCGCCGGCGGACGTCGAGCAGCGTGCGGGCGGTGAAGCTCGCCTGCGGCAGCAGCGGCGTGACCTCCTCCGGCGGCGCGAAGGCCAGCAGCGCGTGCGCCGCCGACCCCGCCGTCATGGGCAGCCGCGCGCCCACCGGCACCGTGTCGCGCAGTCCGTGCGCCCGCTCGGCGGCGGCGACGCACACCCGCGACCCGCCCTCGCGCACGTAGAACTGCGCGCTCTCGCCGCTGGCGTCGCGCAGCGCCGCGAGGTGCCGGCCGGCGACCCGGGCGAGGTCGGCGCTTCCGTGGCTGAGCTCCGCCAGGGCGGGACCGGGCGCCCAGGTGCCCGCCGGCGTGCGCCGCAGCAGCCGGTGGCCCTCGAGCGCGACGGCCAGCCGGTGGGCGGTCGCCCGCGGCAGGTCGGTGCGCGTCACGAGGTCGGCGAGCGACGCCGGCTCCTGCGCGACGGCGCGGAGGATGGCCACTGCTTTGTCCAGAACGGCGACGGGGTTAGGCTGTCCCACACAGCGATACTCCCATCCCACACAGTGAGACGCCACCGTGGGATGGCCCGATCGGGAGGGACCCCGTGCCGAAGACCCTGGCGGAGAAGGTCTACGACGCCCACGTCGTGCGCAGTGCCGCGGGCGAGCCGGACCTGCTCTACATCGACCTGCACCTCGTGCACGAGGTCACCAGCCCGCAGGCGTTCGACGGCCTCCGGGCCGCCGGCCGCCGCGTGCGGCACCCCGAGCTCACCATGGCCACCGAGGACCACAACGTCCCGACGCTCGACGTGCTCGCGCCGATCGCCGACCCGGTCAGCCGGGCGCAGGTCGAGGCGCTGCGGAGGAACGCCGCGGAGTTCGGCATCCGGCTGGCCCCGATGGGCGACCGCGACCAGGGCATCGTGCACGTCATCGGCCCGCAACTCGGGCTGACCCAGCCGGGGATGACGATCGTCTGCGGCGACAGCCACACGTCCACCCACGGGGCGTTCGGCGCGCTCGCGTTCGGCATCGGCACCAGCGAGGTCGAGCACGTGCTGGCCACCCAGACGCTGCCGCAGTACCGGCCGAGGCAGATGGCCGTCACGGTGAACGGCGAGCTGCCCGAGGGCGTGTCGAGCAAGGACGTCATCCTCGCCGTCATCGCGCGGATCGGCACCAACGGCGCCGCGGGCCACGTCATCGAGTACCGCGGCAGCGCCATCGAGGCGCTGTCGATGGAGGCCCGGATGACGATCTGCAACATGTCGATCGAGGCCGGCGCCCGCGCCGGGATGATCGCCCCCGACGAGACGACGTTCGCCTACCTGCAGGGCCGCCCGCACGCCCCGCAGGGCGCCGACTGGGACGCCGCCGTCGCGCACTGGCGGACGCTGCACACCGACGAGGGCGCGGTCTTCGACACCGAGGTCGTCCTCGACGCCGCGGAGCTCTCGCCGTTCGTCACCTGGGGCACCAACCCCGGCCAGGGCCTGCCGCTGACCGGGCGGGTGCCCGACCCGGCCGACTTCGCCGACGACAACGAGCGCCGCGCCGCCGAGCAGGCGCTGGCCTACATGGGCCTCACCCCGGGCACGCCGCTGCGCGAGATCGAGGTGGACACGGTGTTCCTCGGCTCCTGCACCAACGGCCGGATCGAGGACCTGCGCACCGCCGCCGAGCTGCTGCGCGGGAAGCGGATCGACGCCAACACCCGGATGCTCGTCGTCCCCGGGTCGATCGGGGTCAAGCAGCAGGCCGAGGCCGAGGGCCTGGACCGGGTGTTCACCGAGGCCGGCGCCGAGTGGCGCGGCGCCGGGTGCTCGATGTGCCTGGGCATGAACCCCGACCAGCTCGAGCCGGGGGAGCGGTCGGCGTCGACCAGCAACCGCAACTTCCAGGGCCGGCAGGGCAAGGGCGGGCGCACGCACCTCGTGTCGCCGTCCGTGGCCGCCGCCACCGCGCTCACCGGCCGGCTGACCGCCCCCGCCGACCTGGCCGACGTCCCCGCGACGGTGTGACCACCCGCCCCGCCACCCCAGCAGGAGTCTGAGATGCAGCCGTTCACCACGCACACCGGCACCGCGGCCCCGCTGCGGCGCAGCGCCGTCGACACCGACCAGATCATCCCGGCCGAGTACCTCAAGCGGATCACCCGCACCGGGTTCGAGGACGGCCTGTTCGTCGCCTGGCGCACCAACGAGCCGGACTTCGTGCTCAACCAGCCGCACCACGCCGACGCCTCGATCCTGGTCGCCGGCCCCGACTTCGGCACCGGCTCGTCGCGCGAGCACGCCTGCTGGGCGCTGCTCGACGGCGGCTTCCGCGTCGTGATCAGCTCGCGGTTCGCCGACATCTTCCGGAACAACTCGACCAAGTCCGGCCTGCTCACCGTCGTCCTGCCGCAGGCCGACGTCGAGGCGCTGTGGCAGGCGGTCGAGGCGGACCCGGCGCTGCCGGTGACGGTCGACCTGCAGGCGAAGACGGTCACCTACGGCGACACGACGGTGCCGTTCGAGGTCGACGACTACATCCGCTGGCGGCTGCTGGAGGGGCTCGACGACGTCGGCCTCACCGAGCGGCACCTGGCCGACATCGAGGCCTACGAGGCGCAGCGCCCGTCCTGGCTGCCGAAGGCGCTGCCCGCCAGGTGACGTGAGGGAACGGCCACCCTCCAGGGGCCCGCGCCGAGCTCGCGAGGCGTGGGGGGAGGGTGGTCCTCCGTCGGCCCCGGCGCCCCCTACTCGGGGGCGTCGGGGTCCGGGCCGAGATCGCGGTAGTAGTCGGCCAGCAGCGCCCCGGGCCGGCCGCCCAGCGCCCACACGCTGCCCTTGGCCGCCGGCGGGTGCAGCCGCCCGGCGACGCCCTCCCAGCGGACGCCGAGGCTCATCAGCACCGACGGGATCGCCCCGCCCTGGCTGCACACCACCGTGACCCCGGCGCCCTCCCGCGGCTCTAGCAGCCGCTCGACGACGGCCAGGCCGGCCTGCGGGTCGGCGGTGAACTCCTCCTCGCCGAGCTCCGGCAGGTCGCGCACGGCCAGGCCGGTCCGCTCGGCCAGCGGCTCCAGGGTCTGCCGGCAGCGCACGCGGGCGGCGCTGAGCAGCTCGACCGGCCTGAACGCCGGCAGGACGTCGGCCAGCTGCCGTGCCTGCCGCCACCCCTTGGACTCCAGCGGCCGCTCGTCGTCGGGGCCGTCCCAGTCGCTGCGGCTGCCGGCCTTGGCGTGGCGCACCAGCAGCAGCGACGGCGCCCGCGGGACGTCGTCGCGGGCGAGGTCGGCCAGCACCCGCCGGTCGTGCTCGTGGGTGACCAGCGCGGCGGCGTCGTCCAGCGGCAGCCAGCGCAGCTCGTCGACCTCGTCGTTGGGCTCGAACGGCTGCTCGGTGCCGACCGCCCGCATGAGCCAGTAGTTCACGTGCTTGGGCCCGGCGGCGACCTCGTAGCGGGTGCGCAGGCTGCGGCGGCCGAGCGCCACCTGCAGCCCGGTCTCCTCGACGACCTCCCGTACCGCGGCGGAGAGGGCGTTCTCCCCGGCGTCGAGCTTGCCCTTGGGCAGCGACCAGTCGTCGTACCGCGGCCGGTGCACGAGGACGGTCTCGACCCCGCCGTCGGCGGCCGGCCGCCACACCACCCCGCCCGCGGCCGCGACGACCGCCGTCCGCTCAGCCGGCATGCTCGATCACCCGGTGCATGAGGGCGGCCTGGTAGTCCCGGGTCCCGGTGCGGGTCCACTGGCCCTCGGAGCCGAGCTCCCAGCAGCGCACACCGGGGGCCATGGCGGCGTCGAACACCGCCTGCAGCTCCCGCTGGGCGGTGTCGTCGCACACGCGCAGCAGCACCTCGACCCGGCGGTCGAGGTTGCGGTGCATGAGGTCGGCGCTGCCGAGCCACCACTCCGGCTCGCCCGCGTTGTCGAACGCCATGACCCGCGAGTGCTCGAGGAAGCGGCCGACGATCGAGCGCACCCGTATCGTCTCGCTCAGCCCGGGCACACCCGGGCGCAGCGCGCAGATGCCGCGGATGAACAGCTCGACCGGGACCCCGGCGCGGGAGGCCTCGTAGAGGGCGTCGATGACCCGCTCGTCGACCAGCGAGTTCACCTTGAACCGGATGCCCGCCGAACGGCCCTCGGCGGCGTGCCGCGCCTCCCGGCGGATCTTCTCCACCAGCCCGGCGCGGACCCCGTGCGGCGCCACCATCAGCTGCCGGTAGGTGGTCTGCCGGGAGTAGCCGGTGAGCACGTTGAACAGGTCGGTGAGGTCGGCGCCCACCCGCGGGTCGGCGGTGAGGATGCCGAGGTCCTCGTACTGCCGCGCCGTCTTCGGGTTGTAGTTGCCGGTGCCGATGTGCACGTAGCGGCGGATGACGCCGTTCTCGCGGCGCACCACCAGCGCCGTCTTGCAGTGCGTCTTCAGGCCCACCAGGCCGTAGACGACGTGGCAGCCGGCCCGCTCCAGCGACCGGGCCCAGGTGATGTTGGCCTCCTCGTCGAAGCGCGCCTTGATCTCGACGAGGACGACCACCTGCTTGCCGAGCTCCGCGGCGGTGATCAGCGCGTTGACGATCGGGGAGTCCCCGGAGGTGCGGTACAGCGTCTGCTTGATCGCCAGCACGTGCGGGTCCTCGGCGGCCTGCTCGATGAAGCGCTGCACGCTCGTGGCGAACGAGTGGTACGGGTGGTGGACCAGCACGTCGCCCTCCCGCAGCGTGGCGAACACGCTCTTGGGCGTCTCGCCCTCGGACAGCCGCGGGTGGGTGGCCGGCACGAACGGCTCGTCCTTGAGCTCGGGGCGGTCGATGTCGTACAGCGCCCACAGCGAGGCCAGGTCCAGCAGCCCGGGCACGGTGACGACGTCCTGCGGGCTGACCTCGAGCTCGGAGACGAGGACGTCGAGGATCTGCGGGTCCATCGTCTCGGTGACCTCGAGCCGGACCGCGGGGCCGAACCGGCGGCGGGCGAGCTCCCGCTCGAGGGCCTGCAGCAGGTCCTCGTCGCGGTCCTCCTCCACCTCGAGGTCGGCGTTGCGGGTGACCCGGAACAGGTGGTGGTCGATCACGTCGAGGCCGGGGAACAGCAGCGACAGGTGCGCGGCGATGAGGTCCTCGAGGGGCAGGAACGTCGCCTGGGAGTCGACCGGCCCCACCGGCACGAACCGCGGCACGTTGTTGGGCACCTTGAGCCGGGCGAACCGCGGCGCGCCGGTCTCCGGGTCGCGCACCACGACGGCGAGGTTGAGCGACAGGCCGCTGATGTAGGGGAACGGGTGCGCCGGGTCGACGGCCAGCGGGGTGAGCACCGGGAACACCTGGTCGCGGAAGTACTCGCGCAGCCGCCGGGTCTCGGTTTCGGCGAGGTCGTCCCAGTGCACGATCCGGATGCCCTCGGCCTCCAGCCGCGGCGTGACGTCCCGCTCGAAGCACTCGGCGTGCCGGTGCACCAGCTCCTGGGTGCGCTCGGTGACCCGGGCCAGCTGCTCGCGGATGGTTAGCCCGTCGGGCGAGCGCACGGTCAGCCCGGTGCTCAGCCGCCGCTTCAGCCCGGCGATGCGCACCATGTAGAACTCGTCGAGGTTGCCCGCGAAGATCGCCAGGAACTTGACCCGCTCGAGCAGCGGCATGGACGCGTCCTCGGCCAGCTCGAGCACCCGCGCGTTGAAGTCCAGCCAGGACAGCTCCCGGTTGAGGAAGCGGTCCGCGGGCAGCGAGGGCTGATCCGCGGGGGCGGGCGTCTCGGGACCGGTGATCGGCGACGTCGTCTCGGCTGCCACGGCGCTCATCGTGCCCCACGCACGTGAACGGCCGCCGCCCCTGCGCGGTCCCCGTCAGGCGGCCGGGCGCGGGAGCCGCGGCAGCAGCGCCGCCGTCACCGTCCCGACGCCGAGGCCCGCGGCCGCGGCCAGGTCGGCGGGCGTGTCGACGTCGCGGCGCAGGCCCGGCCAGTCGCCGTCCAGCGGCACCGCACCGGCGGCGGCGTGCGCGGCGGCGGAGTCCCGGCCGAACCGCGGGTCCAGGGGCACTCCGGCCGCCGTGAGCAGGGTGGTGCCGGTGCCCGCCGCGTCGGCGACGAAGCAGCGCGGCGCCGCCTCGGCCGCGGCCAGGGCGGCGGCCAGCTCCGCCGGCCGCAGCGCCGGCAGGTCCGACGACAGGGCGGCGACGGCGTGCCCGCCGCCGGCCCGGGCCCCGTGGGCGAGCGCCGGGTTGAGCCCGCGGTCGGGCTCGTCGGGCACCGTGCGCGCGCCCAGCGCCCGGACGGTGGCGGCCGCGCGGTCCTCGTCGGTCACGACGACGACGTCGGCCACCGCGGGGCAGGCGCGGGCCGCGGCGACCGTGTCGGCCAGCAGCGCCAGCACGAGGTCCGCGTGCAGCCCGGGACCGCCGCCGGTCAGCGGCACCAGGCGGGTCTTGGCCGCGGACAGCCGCTTCGCCGGGACGACCAGGGACCACCGCACGGGCACCATGTGAGCACACCACCACGGCCCGCCGCGGACGCCGGAGGACCCCGGTGCGCACCCGGACCGGCCGGAGGGTCGATCATGTGCCGGTCGTCACGACCGAGCGGAGGGGTGCCGGTGACCGAGGAGCAGTCCTCCCGGACCACTGCGGTACAGCGGCGCGCGCTGCACGAGCGCGGCCGGCTGCCGTGGTCGCTGAAGCTGGCGGTCCTGCTGATCTACCCGCTCACCTCGCTGCTGTTCCGGCTGCGCTACCGGGACGGCGACCGGCTGCCGCGCACCGGCCCGGTGCTGCTGGTGGCCAACCACGTGTCGGTGCTCGACCCGCTGGCCTGCGCGCGGCTGGTCTACGACAACGGGCGCGTACCGCACTTCCTGGCCAAGCAGGCGGTGTTCAAGGGCGTGGTCGGGAAGATCCTCCGGCACGCCGGACAGATCCCCGTGGCGCGCGGCTCCGCCGACGCCCGCGGCTCCCTGGCCGCCGCGGCGGCCGACCTGGAGGCGGGCAACGTCGTCGTGATCTACCCCGAGGGCTCGGTGACCCGCGACCCCGACTGGTGGCCGATGCAGGCGCGCACCGGCGTCGCGCGCCTGGCGCTGACCACCGACGCGGTGGTGCTGCCGGTGGCCCAGTGGGGCCCGCACCGGGTGCACGACTACCACACGAAGGAGCTGCACCTGCGCTTCCGGGCGCCTGCCGACTACGCCGTCGGGGAGCCGGTCGACCTGTCCGCGCTGCGGGCGGAGGTCCGCGCCGGCCGCCCGCTGACCCCGGACCTGCTCCGGGAGACCACCGACCTCATCATGGGCCGGGTGCGCGACCTCCTGTCCGGTCTCCGGGGTGAGCCGGCCCCCGCCTCGTTCGCCCCCCGGCCGGGGCGGTCGCTGCCCGGCGACCTCCCGGGGAGCGCTGCGTGAGCGAGCTGGACCGCCTCGGGCGGGGCACCCGCGCCGCCGTCCTGGGCGCCGGCTCCTGGGGCACCACCTTCGCCAAGGTGCTCGCCGACGCCGGCTGCACGGTGTCCCTGCACGCCCGCCGGCCGGAGCTGGCCCGGGCGATCGCCGAGACGGGGGAGAACGCCGAGTACCTGCCCGGCGTGCCGCTGCCCCGCGCGCTGACGGCGACCCCCGACGCCGCCGAGGCCCTCGACGGCGCCGACGTCGTGGTGCTCGCCGTCCCCTCGCAGTCGCTGCGCGCCAACCTGCTCGAGTGGACGCCGCTGCTCCCTGCGGACGCGACGCTGCTGTCGCTGATGAAGGGCGTCGAGCTCGGCACGACCAAGCGGATGAGCGAGGTCATCTGCGAGGTCACCGGCGCCGGCCCGGACCGGGTGGCGGCGCTGTCGGGGCCGAACCTGGCGCGGGAGATCGCCGAGGAGCAGCCGGCCGCCACCGTCATCGCCTGCACCGACGCCGACCGCGCCGCGGCGCTGCAGGCCGCCTGCCACACCGTCTACTTCCGGCCGTACACCAACTCCGACCTCGTCGGCTGCGAGCTCGGGGGCGCGGTGAAGAACGTCATCGCGCTGGCGTGCGGCATCGCCGAGGGGATGGGCTTCGGCGACAACACCCGGGCCTCCCTGATCACCCGCGGCCTGGCCGAGACCACCCGCCTGGGCGTGGCCCTGGGCGCGGAGCCCTCGACCTTCGCCGGGCTGGCGGGGCTGGGTGACCTCGTGGCCACCTGCAGCTCGCCGCTGTCGCGCAACCGCACGTTCGGGGAGAAGCTGGGGCGGGGCCTGTCGCTGGAGGAGGTGCAGGCCACCACCCGGCAGACCGCCGAGGGGGTCAAGAGCTGCCGCCCCGTGCTGGACCTGGCCCGCGCGCACGGCGTGGACGTGCCGGTGACCGAGGCGGTCGTGCGGGTCTGCCACGAGGGCGTGCCGGCCGCGCAGATGGTGAAGGAGATCATGAGTCGGGAAGCGAAGCCGGAGTGACGACGCACCCCCGGGCCGAGCCGGAGTGACGACGCTCCCTGCCGGGTGGGGCGACGGCACCCGCTCGGTCCGGGCGGGCGACGCCCCGCCGGTGCCGGGCACCCCGCTGCGCCCCTCGCCCGTGTTCGCCGCCCCCTTCCACCTCGGCGACCGCCCACCGCGCGCCGACGGCGCCGACGCCTACGCCCGCACCGAGCACCCCACGTTCCGCGCCTTCGAGGACGCCGTCGGCGAGCTCGACGGCGGCCGGTGCCTCGCGTTCTCCACCGGCATGGCCGCGGTCACCGCCGCGGTGACCGCGCTGGTGTCGGCCGGCGACCGCCTCGTGCTGCCCGCCGACGGCTACTACGCGACCCGGCTGCTCGCCCGCGACGAGCTCGAGCGGCTCGGCGTCCGGGTGGAGTACGTGCCCACCACCGGGATCGGCGACGTCGCCGCCCGCGGGGATCTCGACGGCGCCCGGATGGTCCTCCTCGAGACGCCGAGCAACCCGCACCTCGACGTCTGCGACGTCGCCGCGGTGGCCCGCGCGACGCGGGCGGCCGGCGCGCTGCTCGCCGTCGACAACACCACCGCCACCCCGCTCGGCCAGCGGCCGCTGGCGCTCGGCGCCGACCTCACCGTGGGCGCCGACACCAAGGCGCTCACCGGGCACAGCGACCTGCTGCTCGGCCACGTGAGCACCACCTCCGGCGAGGTGTTCGACCGGCTCAAGGGCTGGCGCGACCACACCGGCAGCACGCCCGGCGCGTTCGACGCGTGGCTCGGGCACCGGTCGATGAGCACGCTGGACCTGCGGCTGGCCCGCCAGGCGGAGACCGCCGCGGCGGTGGCCGAGGTCCTCGCCGGCCACCCGGCGGTGACCGGCGTCCGGTGGCCCTGGCTGGCCTCGGACCCCTCGCACGAGCTCGCCACCCGGCAGATGCTGCGGCCGGTCGGCGTCGTCTCGGCCGAGCTCGCCGACGAGGCCGCGGTGTCGCGCTTCCTCGCCGCGAGCCGGCTGTGGACGGCGGCGACCAGCTTCGGGGGCGTGCACAGCACCGTCGACCGGCGGGCGCAGTGGGGCGGGGACGCGGTCCCGGCGGGCTTCCTGCGCTTCTCCTGCGGCATCGAGGACACCGATGACGTCGTCGCCGACCTCACCACCGCGCTCGACGCCGTCTGACGGGATGAGCCGCACCACCCTCGACCGCGTCCTCGCCGCCGGCCCCGTGCTGCACGCCGGCCGGGACGGCGACTACCGGGCGCTCGCGTGGGCGGCCGGGGAGCCGCACCGGGTGCGCCGCGAGCTGGTGGGGCCGTCGTGGGAGCCGCCGCGCCGGGGCGTGCGGGCGGTCGCCTGCCTCGCCCACGTCACCGACCTGCAGCTGGCCGACGTCTGCTCGCCGGCCCGCTTTGAGTTCTTCCACCGCTTCGAGGCCGACCCGCGGATGCGCGCCCTCGTGCCCATGCACCGGCCGCAGGAGGCGCTGACCGCGCACGCCGTCGACGCGCTGGTGCGCACCCTCAACGGCCTGGCCGGCGCGCCGCGGACCGGGCAGCCGCTGCAGGTGGTGGTCACCACCGGCGACGCCATCGACAACGCGCAGTGGAACGAGCTGGAGCTGTTCCTGGCCGTCCTCCGCGGGGGAGTGGTCTCACCCGGCGCCGGGCTGACCGCCTACGACGGCGTGCAGGCCTCCGGGTGGCCGCACGACCTGTTCTGGCGGCCCGACGACGACGGCGGCGTCCACCACGAGCGGTTCGGCTTCCCCGCCCGCCCCGGGCTGCTGGAGGCGGCGTTCGCCGCCTTCGCCGCCGAGGGGCTGCGGCTGCCGTGGCTGGGCTGCCACGGCAACCACGAGGCGCTCATCCAGGGCGTCGGCGTCCCCACGCCCGCGCTGGCCGCCGTCCTCGGCGCCGGGCGCAAGCCGGTCGACGTCGACCCCGCCCTGCCGCTGGACGACGCGCTGCACCTGTTCACGCACCGCTCCGAGGTCTTCACCACCGCCACCTCCCGCCCGGTGACGCCGGTGGCCGACCGCCGCTTCATCGACCGCCGGTCCTTCGTCGCCGCGCACCTCTCCGACGGCGGGGCGCCGACCGGCCACGGGTTCACCGAGGAGAACCTGGGCGACGGCACCGCCTACTACGCCTGGGACGGGGTGCCCGGCGTGCGCGTCGTCTGCCTGGACACCACCCGGGTCACCGGCGGCGCCGCGGGCTCGGTCGACGCGGCGCAGGCGCGGTGGCTGGAGGAGCGGCTGCGCGAGGTGTCGTCGTCGGCGCCCGGTCCCGACGGCGGGCGGGTGGCCACCGGCAACGCCGACCGGCTGGTGGTCCTGCTCTCGCACCACGGGTCGGGCACGCTCACCCGCTCCGACGCCCTCGGCGGGCAGCCGGCCACGGGCGACACCGCGCTGGGCGCGCCCGAGCTGCTCGCGCTGCTGCACCGGTACCCGAACGTCGTGCTGTGGCTCAACGGGCACACGCACGTCAGCGAGGTGCGGCCGTGGGCGCACCCGCACGAGCCCGGGCGCGGGCTGTGGGAGGTGACCACGTGCGCCGTCGTCGACTGGCCCGGGCAGGCCCGGCTGGTCGAGCTGCTCGACAACGGCGACGGCACCCTCTCGCTGGTCTGCACGATGGTCGACCACGACAGCCCCGCCCGGCCGCCGGCCGCCGACGACCCGGCCGCCGGGGACCCCGCCGCGCTGGCGGCGCTGCACCGCGAGCTGGCCGCCAACGTGCCGTACGCGGGCCTGGGCTCGCCGCTGGCCGGCACGCCCGCCGACCGCAACGTCGAGCTGGTCCTCCGAGCCCCCTTCTAGGAGGACCCCCAGGCCCCGCTCCGCTCGGCGCGGGCCCGTGCAGGAGGGCCGTTCCCGCACGTCACCGGGCGGTGCGGGCGTCCCGGCGGCGGCGGTGGGCGGCGCGGGCGGTGAGCCAGCCGCTGAAGGCCAGGTAGTAGACGACGTAGACGAACGACAGCGCGACGACGAACGGGTTCGGGTCGGGCAGCTGCGCCACCAGCACGGCGTAGGACACGAACCAGACGGCGGTCAGCGCCATGCTCACCTGCCAGAACGCCTCGGTCCGCGACGGGTAGAGGTAGCGCACCGGCACGAACACCAGCACCGAGCAGACGACGAGCACCACGGCCACGGCCACCTGCGACAGGTCCAGCACGACCGCGTAGAACGCGACGACGTTCCAGTAGCTGGGGAAGCCCAGGAACGTGTGGTCGTCGGTCTTCGCGTCGACCCGGCAGAACTGGTAGCTCGACGCCAGCAGCGGCAGCGCGGCCAGCACCCAGCCGGCCGGGCCGTGCGGCAGCGCGCCGGTGGTCCACAGCAGGACGACGGGGGCGAAGACGTAGGTCAGGTAGTCGACGATGTTGTCCAGCAGCGCGCCGTCGAACCAGGGGATCGTCTCCTTGACCCGCGCGCGGCGGGCCAGCATCCCGTCGGTGCCGTCGACCACCAGCGCGGCCAGCCCGATCCACAGCGCGGCCTCGACCTCGCCCTCGATCGCGGCCAGCACGAACAGCAGCGCCAGCACCGAGCCCAGCGCCGTGTAGGCGTGCACCGCCGCGCCGGCCAGCCGCAGCGGGAGCGGGTGCCTGCGCGCAGCGGCGTCCCCCTGGTGCGCCGTCGTCGCCGGAGGTCGGGGGTCCACCGGAGGGGCCGCGTTCTCCCGCATCGCCGACGAGGTTCCCACACGACGCGGACGCCGGCCCCGCGGGAGCCGGAGGACGCGCGGGGACCGTCGACTAGGGTCGGCCGCGATGAGCGGAACGGGCAAGGTGCGCGTCGCGGTCGTGTTCGGGGGGCGCAGCGCCGAGCACGCCATCTCCTGCGTCAGCGCCGGCAGCGTGATGGCGGCGCTGGACCGGGAGCGCTACGAGGTGGTCCCCGTCGGCATCGCCCGCGACGGCCGCTGGGTGCTCCCCGACGAGGGCCAGCAGCTGGCCATCGACGGCGGCCGGCTGCCCGAGGTCACCGGCGGGACGGCGGTGTCGCTGGTCGGCGACCCCGCCGGGCGCGGGCTGGCCGTGCTGGAGCCGGCCGCCGCGATCGGCCCGGCGCTCACCGAGGTCGACGTCGTCTTCCCGGTGCTGCACGGCGCCTACGGCGAGGACGGCACCGTCCAGGGGCTGCTGGAGATGAGCGGGCTGCCCTACGTGGGGTCGGGCGTGTTCGCCAGCGCCGCGTCGATGGACAAGGAGTTCACCAAGAAGCTCCTGGCCGCCGCCGGGCTGCCGCAGGGCGACCACGTGGTGCTCCGCGACGCCGAGGGCGCCCTGTCGGCCGACCCCGGCCTGCTCACCGCCGCCGACCGCGAGCGGCTGGGCCTGCCGGTGTTCGTCAAGCCCTCGCGGGCCGGGTCCAGCATCGGCATCACCCGGGTCACCGACTGGGCGCGGTTCCCCGAGGCGGTGGCCACCGCGGCCGCCGTCGACCCCAAGGTCGTCGTCGAGGCCGCCGTGCCCGGCCGGGAGATCGAGTGCGGCGTGCTCGCCGGCCGCGCCGGCGGGCCGCCGGAGGCCAGCCTGCCGGCCGAGATCCGGCTCAAGCCGGGCACCGACTGGTACGACTTCGACGCCAAGTACCTCGAGGACGCCGTCGAGTTCGACGTCCCGGCCGACCTCACGCCCGAGCAGACGCGGAAGGTGCAGGAGGCCTCCCGCCGCGCCTACCTCGCCCTGGACTGCGAGGGCCTGGCGCGGGTGGACTTCTTCCTCGGCACCGGCCCCGACGGCCGCGAGCGGCTGGTGGTCAACGAGGTCAACACCATGCCGGGCTTCACGCCCATCTCGATGTTCCCGCGGATGTGGGCGGCCAGCGGGGTGTCCTACCCCGAGCTGGTGGACCGGCTGGTCGCCTCCGCACTGACCCGTGCGGGCCGGCCGGGGGACCAGCGGACACCCCGGTGACCCCGGGCCGGCTCGCGGCCGTCCTCGCCGGGCTGGTGTCGCTCGTGCCGGCCATCGGCTGCACGCCGACCAGCGCCACCCCCGCGCCCGCCCCGGCCACGCCGGAGAGCGTCGAGGAGCTCGGGGAGCTGCTGCTCGACGAGGTGCCCTCCGGCCTCCCGCGGATCGCCGACGCCGACCTGCAGCCCCCCGCCGGCGCCAAGACCGTCGACGACGTGGCCACCTACTCCGACGACCCCGCCCGCGAGCGCGCGGTGCTGCGCGAGTACGGCTACCGGCACGGCTGGGAGCGCTTCTGGGGCGCCACGACCGGCCCGCTCACCAGCGTCTTCCTCGACCAGTTCGCCGACCCCGCCGGCGCCGCCGCCTACGCGCGCGACCTCGCCGGCAACGACGCCGAGCTCTACGAGGGCGTGCTGCAGCACGACCCGTCGTCGCTGCCCGAGGGCTGCAGCCTGCTCACCGTGGCCGAGGTCGACCCCGCGACCGGGCTGTCGGGCCCGGCGGCGTTCGCCTGGTGCGCGCACGGGGTGTTCAGCGTCGGGGTGACCGCCGTGGCGGCCACGGAGCAGGCCGCGGGCGACGAGGTGCACGACGCCGTCCGGGCCCAGCTGGAGCGGCTCCCGGCCGCCTGAGCGGCCTCAGCGCAGCGGCAGCGTGTCGGCGATGACGCCGCTGAGCACGGTGACCGGGGCGCTGTCGACGTCGGGCGGCAGGGTCACCTGCACGTAGGCGGCGCGGTCGACCGCGGTCCAGGTCGTGGCCTCCTCGGTCTGCTCGACGAACCAGGTGACCTGGTCGATCTGCAGCAGCCCCTCGCCGGGGACCAGGCCCGCGGGCTGCGGCACGCCGCACACCAGCACGATCGGCGGGTCGCCCCAGGCGGCGGCGTAGGGGGTGTCGGAGTCGACCAGCCGCTGCGGCTCCCCGGTCAGGTCGAGGGGGAGGCCGGACATCAGCGCGGGGCAGTGCGCGTCGGCCTCCGGCGTCGGCGGCGGGACCTCGACCGGCAGCACCGGGAGGTCCTCGGCGCGCTGCTGCGTCGGGGCGCCGCTGACGTCGGCGACCGGCTCGTCGCCCTCGTCGCCCTCGTCGTCGCCGCCGACCACCCGGACCAGGACCAGCAGCGCCACGAGCACCGGCACGACGACGGCGGTCGCGATCAGCGCCAGCCGGCGCAGCGGGTCGCGCGCGGGCGCCGGGTCCGGGGCGGGGGTGTCCTCGCTCAGCGGCTCAGATGTTGACGACGGGGCAGGTCAGCGTGCGCGTGATGCCGTCGACCGACTGGACGCGGGCGACCACCAGGCGACCCAGCTCGTCGACGGTCTCGGCCTCGGCGCGGACGATGACGTCGTAGGGGCCGGTGACGTCCTCGGCCTTGGTCACGCCGGCGATCTCGCTGATCGTGGACGCCACCTGGGCGGCCTTGCCGACCTCGGTCTGGATCAGGATGTAGGCGTGGACCACGGGACGACCTTCCTCGGACGGCTCTGCGGGTGGCTGCCTGCCACCGGCAGACGGACCGGAGCGCAACGTACCCCAGCGACCCGGGGTGGCCTGTGACACGGCCCCGTCCGCTGGTGCCGCGCGAGGACCCCGCCGACAGCGTGCGGGTCGTGGGGGAGTTCGGCGTCATCGCCCGGGTGGTCGCCCGCGCCGGCGCAGCGCGGGTCGCGCAGGTCGGCCCCGGGGACGACGCCGCGGTGCTGCGGGTGCCCGACGGCCGGGTGGTCGCCACCACCGACGTGCTCGTCGAGGGCCGCCACTTCCGCCGGGACTGGTCCTCGGCCGAGGACGTCGGGCACAAGGCCGCCGCCGCGAACCTCGCCGACGTCGCTGCGATGGGCGGGGTGGCCACCGCGCTGCTGGTCGGGCTGGCCTGCCCCGCGGACACGGCCACCTCGTGGCTGGAGGGCGTGGCCGCCGGGATGGCCGCCGAGTGCGCGCCGCTGGGCGCCGCCGTCGTCGGCGGGGACACCGTGGCCTCGGCCCCTGACAGCGCCGCCGTCGTCCTGTCGGTCACCGCGCTGGGCGACCTCGGCGGCCGGGCGCCGGTGCTGCGCTCGGGGGCGCGGCCCGGGGACGTGCTCGCCGTCGCCGGGCGGCTGGGCTGGTCGGCGTGCGGGCTGGCCGTGCTGCGCCGCGGCTTCAGCAGCCCGCTGGCCGCCGTGACCGCGCACCGCCGTCCCACCCCGCCCTACCTCGCCGGGCCGGCCGCGGCCGACGCCGGGGCGACCGCCATGTGCGACGTCAGCGACGGCCTGCTCGCCGACGCCGGGCACCTGGCCGCCGACAGCGGCGTCGTCCTGGACGTCGACCGGGCCGCGCTGGTGCGTGCGACCCTGGAGCCGCCCGGTCCGCTGCAGCAGGTGGCGGCGGCCCTCGGCGCCGATCCGCTGGCCTGGGTGCTCACCGGCGGGGAGGACCACGCCCTGCTGGCGACCTTCCCGCCGTCCGCGGCGCTGCCGGAGGGGTGGGTGCCGATCGGGCGGGTCGAGGAGGGGGAACCGGGCGTGTCCGTCAGCGGGGAGCCCGCGGCCGCGGTCGCGGGAGCGGTCGGTGCGGAGGGGACCGGGCATGTCCACTTCGGCTGAGGTGCGGCTGCGCGACGGGTCGGTCGCGCGGCTGCGCGCGGTGCCCTACGACGACCCGCTGGCCCGCGAGCTCGTCGGCCGGGTGCAGCAGGAGTACGTGGAGCGCTACGGCGGCCCGGACGACGCCGTCGTCGACCCTGCCGAGTTCGTCCCGCCGGCCGGGCTGTTCCTCGTCGCCGAGGTCGACGGCGAGCCGGCCGGCTGCGGCGCCTGGCGCCGGCACACCGGAGGCGACGACCCCACCGTCGCCGAGGTCAAGCGCGTGTACGTCGTGCCGCGCTTCCGCCGGCGCGGCCTGGCCCAGGTGCTCGTGACCGCGCTCGAGGGCTCCGCTCGCGAGTCGGGCCACCGCTCGGTCGTGCTCAACTCCGGCGACCGGCAGCCCGAGGCGCTCGCGCTGTACTCGGCGATGGGGTACACGCCCGTCCCGGGGTACGGCATCTACGCCGGCGAGGCCGGGGCGGTGTTCCTCGGCCGGCGGATCGACGAGGAGGAGCGGCCGTGGGCGTCGTGACGATCTCCGCGTCCTACGGCGCGGGCGGGCCCGAGGTCGGCCCCGCCGTCGCCGAGCGGCTCGGCCTGGCCTTCCACGACCGGGCGATCCCGGCGCGGGTGGCCGGCCGGCTCGGCGTCTCCCAGGACGACGCCGAGGCCAACGACGAGCGCGTCGTGCGCGGCCTGTGGCGGCTGGTGGCCTCGCTGGGGGCCATGCCCGACCCGGTCGGGGGCGTCATGCCGTCGAGCACGCAGCCCGACGAGCGGGCCTACCGCGAGCACACCGAGCGGGTGCTGCGCGAGGTCGCCGACGGCGCCGGCGGGGTGGTGCTCGGCCGCGGCGGGGCGCTGGTGCTGCGCGACCGGCCCGACGCCCTGCACGTGCGGCTCGACGGCCCGCCGGAGGCCCGCCTCCGGGCGGCGGTGGCGCGCTACGGCCGCCCCGAGGAGGAGCTCCGGCGGGAGCTCGAGGCCAACGACACCACCCGCGAGGCCTACGTCCGGCACTTCTACCGGTGCGACCCCGCGGCGGCCCGGCACTACCACCTCGTCGTCGACGGGACGGCCCTGCCGCTGGGGACGGTGGTGGACCTGGTGGTCACCGCGGCGCGCGCCCGCGGGATCGGCGCCCGCTGACCCTCGCGCACGCGAAGGACCCCGGAGGTCGGCGACCTCCGGGGTCCTTCGCGAGCGGCGGCCTCCGGTCAGGAGGCCCGGCGATCAGGCGCGGACGACCTTGCCCGCGCGGATGCACGAGGTGCAGGCGTTGATCCGCTTGCGGTTGCCGGGGGCGACGAGCGCCCGCACCGACTGGATGTTCGGGTTCCAACGGCGCGGCGTGCGGCGGTGCGAGTGCGACACCGACATACCGAAACCGGGCCCCTTGCCACAGACATCGCACACGGCAGCCACGGTGGATCACTCCCAGAGAATCGATTTTCAGACGGCGGCGCACAGGAGGCGACCGCGAGACCGTCGTCCAGCATAACCGCTCCTCCGCGGAACCGTCGCCGAGGTCGGAGGAGGACGGGGAGCGGCTCCGCCACGGGACCGGGTCCGTCCGTTCCCGCGGGTACCCTCCGGCCGTGCTGCAGGCGCTGGACGACGCCGCGGTCGGTCGCTGGTGCCGGGCCGCGGTCGCCGCGCTGTCCGCGGGACGGCGCAGCCTCGACGACCTCAACGTCTTCCCGGTGCCCGACGGCGACACCGGCACCAACCTGCTCCTCACCGCGCAGGCGGCGGTCGCCGAGCTCGACGCCGCCGGGGGGCGCGAGCCGGCCTGGACCGCGCTCACCCGCGGCGCGGTCCTCGGCGCCCGCGGCAACAGCGGCACGATCCTCGCCCAGCTGGTGCGCGGCCTGTCCGACCAGCTCGCCGGCCAGGAGCCCGCCGACGGGCCCGCGCTGGCCGCGGCGCTGCAGAAGGCCGCCGACACCGCCTACTCCGCGGTCGCCGACCCGGAGGAGGGCACCTTCCTCACCGTGGCCCGCGCCGGAGCCGAGTGCGCCGTGGCCTGCGTCGCCGAGGGCCGCACCGCCCTGGCCGACGTCGTCACCGCCGCGGCCGACGGCGCCCGCACGGCCCTGGAGGCCACCCCCGGCCAGCTCGACGCGCTGCGCGACGCCGGCGTGGTCGACGCCGGCGGCGCCGGCCTGTGCCTCGTCCTCGACGCCCTGGTCGCCACCGTCACCGGCGTCGAGCCCGCCCGACCGCCGCTGGTGCCCCGCCCGGCGCACCCCGCCGACCCCGCCGATGTGCCGCACCAGCCGCCGCCGGGCCCCGGCAGCGAGGTGCAGTACCTGCTCGCCGACACCGACGAGGCCGCCGTCACCGTCCTGCAGACCCGGCTGGCCGCCCTCGGCGACAGCCTCGTCGTCGTCGGCGTCGACACCCCCACCGGCCGGCAGTGGAACGTGCACGTGCACACCAGCGACGTCGGCGGCGCCATCGAGGCCGGCATCGAGGCCGGCCGGCCGCACCGGATCACCGTCACCCCGCTGGCGCCCGTCCGCCCCGCCGCCCCGGTGCCCGGCCGCCGGGCCGTCGTCGCGGTCGTGCCGGGGGAGGGCCTGGCGCAGCTGTTCTCCGGGGAGGGCGTCCGCGTGGTCGCCTGCGGGCCCGACGGCGTCGACGAGGACGAGCTGCTCGACGAGCTGCTCGTCTCCGCCGCCGGCGACGTCGTCGTCCTGCCCAACGACCCCGCGCTGACCCCGGTCGCCGCCCGCGCGGCCGAACGGGCCCGCCAGGCCGGCCGCGACGTCGCCGTCGTCCCCACCCGCTCGCCGGTGCAGGGCCTGGCGGCCATCGCCGTGGCCGATCCCGCCCGCCGCTTCGGCGACGACGTCATCGCCATGGCCGAGGCCGCCGCGGCCACCCGCTGGGCCGAGGTCACCGTCGCCGAGCAGGAGGCGCTCACCAGCGCGGGGTTCTGCCGGCCCGGCGACGCGCTGGGCTCGGCGGAGGGCGACGTCGTGGTGGTCGGGCGCGACCTCGCCGCGGTGGCCTGCGACCTGCTCGACCGGCTGCTGTCGGCCGGCGGCGAGATGGCCACCCTCGTCGTCGGGCCGGACGCCGCGCTCGGTGACGCCGTCTGCGCGCACCTGGCCGCCGTCCACCCGACCGTCGAGGTCGTCCGCTACGACGCCGGCGCGGTGCTGCCCCTGCAGGTGGGGGTGGAGTAGCCCGATGGCGGTGACCCTCGACACCGACCTCGCGCGCGTGCTCGGCGCCAAGACGGCCAAGGCGATGGCCGAGTCGCTGGGGCTGCGCACCGTCCGCGACCTGCTGCGCCACTACCCGCGCCGCTACGCCCGCCGCGGTGAGATGACCCGGCTCGACGACCTGCAGGTCGGCGACCGCGTGACCGTGCTCGCCCAGGTCCGGCGGGTGACCAGCCGGCGGATGCGCAACCGGCCCGGCACGCTCACCGAGGTCACCGTCGGCGACGGCGCCGGCGAGATGCAGCTGGTCTTCTTCAACCGCAGGTTCGGGAAGCTCGAGGAGGGCGCCTGGGGGCTGTTCGCCGGCACGGTCGGCGAGTACCGCCGGACCAAGCAGTTCGCCCACCCGGACTTCCACCTGATCACCGGTGACGACGACGAGGACTGGGCCCGCGCGCTCATCCCGATCTACCCGGCGAGCAAGGACGTCTCCAGCTGGGTCATCCAGAAGTCGGTGCGGCTGCTGCTCGACGCCTCCGGCGGCTTCGGGTTCGTCGAGGACCCGCTGCCGGAGGACCTGCGCCGCCGCCACGGGTTGCTCAGCCTCCCCGCCGCCCTGCTCGACGTGCACCGCCCCACCAGCGACGAGGACGTCGAGCGCGCCGAGGAGCGCCTCAAGTGGGACGAGGCGCTGGTCCTGCAGCTGGTCCTCGGCGCCCGCCGGCGGGCCGCGGCGCTGGAGCCGGGCACCGCCCGCCCCCGCCGCGACGGCGGACTCCTCGACGCCGTCGACGCCGCGCTGCCCTTCGAGCTGACCGAGGGGCAGCGGCAGGTGGGGGAGGAGCTCGCCGCCGAGCTCGCCCGCGACCACCCCATGCACCGGCTGCTGCAGGGCGAGGTCGGCTCCGGCAAGACCGTCGTCGCGCTGCGGGCCATGGCGCAGGTGGTCGACGCCGGCGGGCAGGCCGCGCTGCTGGCGCCCACCGAGGTCCTCGCCGCGCAGCACGCCCGGAGCATCGCAGGCATGCTCGGCCCGCTGGCCCGCGCCGGAGAGCTGGACGGCGACCCCGCGGGCACGAAGGTCGTGCTGCTCACCGGCTCGCTGAAGGCCGCGCCCCGCCGCGCCGCCCGCGCCGCGGTGGCCGACGGCAGCGCCGGGATCGTCGTCGGCACCCACGCGCTGCTGCAGGAGGGCGTCGAGTTCGCCGACCTCGGCCTGGTCGTCGTCGACGAGCAGCACCGCTTCGGCGTGGAGCAGCGCGACGCGCTGCGCGCCAAGGGCAACCGGCCGCCGCACGTGCTGGTCATGACCGCCACGCCGATCCCGCGCACCGTCGCGATGACCGTCTACGGCGACCTGGAGACCTCCGTGCTGCGGCAGCTGCCCAGCGGCCGCGGCGGGGTGGCCAGCTCGGTGGTCCCCGTCAGCGACAAGCCCACCTGGCTCGACCGCGCCTGGGAGCGGCTGCGCGAGGAGGTCGCCGCCGGGCGGCAGGCCTACGTCGTCTGCCCGCGGATCGGCGACGAGGACACCGGCAGCGAGGACGAGCCCGACGAGGCCGACGCCCCGCGGGAGAGCGGCGGCGGCGACGACCGACGCCCGCCGCTGGCGGTCCTCGACGTCGCCGAGGCGCTGAGCGAGGGGCCGCTCGCCGGGCTGCGGCTGGCGGTGCTGCACGGCCGCATGACGCCCGAGGCGAAGGAGGCGACCATGCGGGCCTTCGCCGCCCGCGAGGTCGACGTCCTCGTCGCCACCACCGTCGTCGAGGTCGGCGTCGACGTGCCCAACGCGACCGTGATGGTGGTCATGGACGCCGACCGGTTCGGCGTCAGCCAGCTGCACCAGCTGCGCGGCCGGGTGGCCCGCGGGAAGCACCGCGGCCTGTGCCTGCTGGTCACCGAGGCCCGCGAGACGACGGCGACCGGGCAGCGGCTGGCCGCCGTCGCCGGCACCTCCGACGGCTTCGAGCTCGCCCGCGTGGACCTCGAGACCCGCCGCGAGGGCGACGTCCTCGGCGCCGCGCAGTCCGGGCGGCGCTCCACCGTCAAGCTGCTGTCCCTGCTCGAGGACGAGGAGCTCATCGCCACCGCCCGCGCCGAGGCCACCGCGCTGCTGGCCACCGAGCGCGGGCTGGCCGACCACCCCGGCCTCGCCGCCGAGGTCGCCGCCCTGGCCACCGACGAGCGCGCGGGCTACCTCGAGAAGGCATGACGCGGCTGATCTCCGGGGCGGCCGGAGGGCGGCGGCTGAAGGTGCCGCCCAGCGGGGTGCGCCCCACCGGCGACCGCGCCCGCGAGGGGCTGTTCAACAGCCTCGGCACCCTGCTCGACCTCGACGGCGCCGCCGTCCTCGACCTCTACGCCGGCTCCGGCGCGCTCGGGCTGGAGGCGCTGTCCCGCGGGGCCGCGCAGGTGGTGCTCGTCGAGAACGGCCCGCGCGTGCTGCCGGTGCTGCGCGCCAACGTCGCCGCCGTCGGCCTGCCCGGCGCGCGGGTGGTCGCGGGGTCGGTGCCCACCGTCGTCGGCGGCGCGCCGCCGGCCCGCTTCGACCTCGTGCTCGCCGACCCGCCCTACGCCGTCCCGGCCGACGAGGTGCGCGGCGTGCTGAGCGCGCTGGTCACGGGGGAGTGGCTCGCCCCGGACGCGGTCGTCGTCGTCGAGCGCTCCTCCCGCGAGGAGCCCTGGGAGTGGCCGACACCCCTCACCGGGATCCGCGACCGCCGCTACGGGGAGGCCGTGCTCCGGTACGGTCGCCTCCCGTGAGGCGAGCGGTCTGTCCCGGGTCGTTCGACCCGGTCACCAACGGCCACGTCGACGTCATCACCCGGGCCGCGGCGCTGTACGACGAGCTCGTGGTCGCCGTCCTGGTCAACCCCGGCAAGGCCGGGCTGTTCTCCGTCGACGAGCGCATGGAGCTGCTGCGCGAGGCGGTCGCCGAGCTGCCCAACGTCGTCGTCGACAGCTTCAGCGGCCTGCTCGTCGACTACTGCCGCAGCCACGACGTCCCGGTGGTGGTGAAGGGCCTGCGCGCGGTCGGCGACTTCGAGTACGAGCTGCAGATGGCGCAGATGAACCGCGAGCTGGCCGGCGTCGAGACGCTGTTCGTGCCCACCGCGCCGCAGGTCGGCCACCTGTCCTCCAGCCTGGTCAAGCAGATCGCCACCTTCGGCGGCGACGTCTCCCGGCTGGTGCCCAAGGCGGTCCTCGAGCGGCTGCTGGCCAAGCGCGACGACGGGGCGCAGCCGTGACCGAGGTCGTGTACCGGCTCTACGAGACCGTCGACGAGCTCAGCCGGCTCATCGAGAGCGCCCGCAGCGTGCCCATGTCCGGCTCGTGCATGGTGCCGCGCGACCAGGTGCTCGACCTGCTCGACGACCTGCGGGAGAACCTGCCCGAGGAGGTGCACGCGGCCGGCGCGATCGTCGAGCAGCGCACCGAGATCCTCGAGCAGGCGCAGGCCGAGGCCGAGCAGCTCACCGGCCGTACCCGCGAGGAGGCCGACCGGCTGGTCGCCTCGGCCCGCCGCCAGCGCGAGGAGGTCCTCGGGACCGCCCGGCGGCAGCGCGACGAGCTGCTCGCCCGCGCCCAGGCCGAGGCCGAGGACCTGCTCACCCGGGCCGAGGCGGAGGCCGACCGGCTGATCGCCGAGGCGCAGGCGCACCACGAGGCGGTGCTCGCCGACGCACAGGCCCAGCACGCCGAGGTGCTCGCCGCCGCGCAGGCCGAGCACGAGCGGCTGGTCAGCGAGACCGAGGTCTACCGCGGCGCGGTCGCCCGCTCCGACGAGCTCGGCGCGCAGACCGTCGCCGAGGTCAACCGGATGCGCGCCGAGGTCGACGAGTACGTCGACACCCGGCTGGCCGACTTCGGCACCACCCTCGAGCGGATGCTGCGCTCGGTGGAGAAGGCCCGCGAGACGCTGCGGGAGCCCTGAAGGCCCACCCTTCCCCCACGCCTCGCACGCGCAGGCGCGGGCCCGTGGAGGGTGGCCGTTCCAGCACCCCACCACGGCCGGACGGCGTCGGCGCGGGATCGGGTAGTCTCGGTTGCTGGTCCGACCACCGGTGTCCGTGCCCGGCCGGATCCCCTCCCACCTGACGACCGCGAGTACCGACATGCCTGCCGCACCTGCTGACCGCCGCCCCGGCGCCGCGTCCCCCGACGCCCGGCGCCCCGCCGCCGACCCCTGGGCCGTGGAACTGCGCGAGCTCGGCCGCCGTCCGGGCTCGATGCAGGAGCTCGACCGCACCGTCCCGGCCCCCGAGGGCTGGCGGCTGGAGATGATCGGCGTCCCCGAGGGCGCGCCGGTCCACCTGCGGCTGCGCCTGGAGTCGGTGATGGAGGGCGTGCTGGTCTCCGGCGACGTCGAGGTGCCGGTCGAGGGCCAGTGCGCCCGCTGCCTGGACCCGGTCGAGGACACCTACGACCTCGACGTCCAGGAGCTGTTCGCCTACCCGGGCAGCACCACCGAGGCCACCAGCGAGGAGGACGAGGTCCGCCTCGTCGAGGGCGAGCGCATCGACCTCCAGCCGATGGTGCGCGACGCCGTCGTCCTCGCCCTGCCGCTCTCCCCCACCTGCACCGAGGACTGCGCCGGCCTGTGCTCCGGCTGCGGCCAGCGCCTCGACGACCTGCCGGACGACCACTCGCACGAGCTGGTCGACCCCCGCTGGGCCGGCCTCGCCGGCCGTTTCACCACCGGAGCGGTCACCGACCGTCCGGGCGACCCTGAGGAGAACTGACCGTGGCCGTCCCGAAGCGGAAGATGTCCCGCGCCAACACCCGCGCCCGCCGGTCGCAGTGGAAGGCGAGCGCCCCCACGCTGGCCCCCTGCCCGAACCGCGCCTGCGGCCAGCTCAAGCCGCCGCACCAGGCCTGCCCGAACTGCGGCCAGCACGCCGGCCGCCAGGTCCTCTCGGTCTGACCCGGTACGACGTGGGCAGCGCCGCCCGCCCGCCGGTCGTCCCCGACGGCGGCTCGCCGGCGGGTCCGGCGCACGCCGACTCCGCGGCCGCCTGGCTGCTCGACGCCCTCGGCATCGAGCTGCCCGGCGGCCTGCTGGCGTTGGCGCTGACCCACCGCTCCTACGCCTACGAGCACGGCGGCCTGCCCACCAACGAGCGGCTGGAGTTCCTCGGCGACGCGGTGCTCGGCCTCGTCGTCACCGACGAGCTCTACCGCAGCCAGCCGGACCTGCCGGAGGGCCGGCTGGCCAAGCTGCGCGCCTCGGTGGTCAACATGACCTCGCTGGCCGGGGTCGCCCGGCGGCTCGGCGACGGCGGCCTGGGGCCGCACCTGCTGCTCGGCCGCGGCGAGGAGACCACCGGCGGCCGGGAGAAGGACTCGATCCTCGCCGACGCGCTCGAGGCGCTGATCGGCGCCGTGCACCTGGGCGTGGGCCTGGAGACCGCGGCGGCCGTCGTGCACCGCCTGTTCGACCCGCTGCTGGTCGAGTCCGCCACCCGCGGTGCCGGCCTGGACTGGAAGACCAGCCTCCAGGAGCTCGGCGCCGCCCGCGGCCTGGGCGCCCCCGTCTACGACGTCACCGACGAGGGCCCGCCGCACGCCAAGACCTTCACCGCCGCGGTCTCGCTGGCCGGCGTCGTCCGGGGCAAGGGCACCGGGCGCACCAAGAAGGCCGCCGAGCAGGAGGCCGCCGAGGCCGCCTGGCGCGCCGTCTCCGCCGACGCCCCCGCGCCCGCCGGGGACTGACCCGTGCCCGAGCTGCCCGAGGTCGAGGTGGTCCGGCGCGGCCTGGAGCGCTGGGTCGCCGGGCGCACCGTGGCCGCCGTCGAGGTGCACCACCCGCGCGCGGTGCGCCGGCACCTCGAGGGCGCCGACTCCTTCGTGCAGTCGCTGACCGGCCGCACGTTCAGCGCCGCGCACCGCCGCGGCAAGTACCTGTGGCTGCCGCTGACCGAGGCCGACGGCACACCCGCCGGCCGGGCGTTGGTCGCCCACCTCGGCATGAGCGGGCAGCTCCTCGTGGAGAAGCGGTCCCAGCCCGACGAGACCCACCTGCGCGCCCGGTTCACCTTCACCGACGGCGGCCGCGAGCTGCGCTTCGTCGACCAGCGCACGTTCGGCGGGCTCGCGGTCGAGGACGCGGACGGCGAGCGGATCCCGCCGCGGCTGGCGCACATCGCCATCGACCCGCTCGACACCTCGTTCGACGAGGCCGGCTTCAGCGCCGCGCTGCGCCGCCGGCGCACCGAGGTCAAGCGGGCGCTGCTCGACCAGACGCTGATCGGCGGCGTCGGCAACATCTACGCCGACGAGGCGCTGTGGCGGGCCCGCCTGCACGGCACGCGGCCCACCGACCGGCTGACCCGCACCCAGGTCGCGGACCTGCTCGACGGCGTGCGCAGCGTGCTCGGCGAGGCGCTGGCGCAGGGCGGCACCTCGTTCGACTCCCTCTACGTCGACGTCAACGGGCAGAGCGGCTACTTCTCCCGCTTCCTCGCCGTCTACGGCCAGGCCGACCGGCCCTGCCCGCGGTGCGGGACGCCGATCGTCCGGGAGTCCTTCACGAACCGGTCGAGCTACAGCTGCCCGCAGTGCCAGCCGCGCCCGCGCGCGAGGCGGTCGTGAGCGACGCCGTCCGCGTGCGCGTGCTGGTCTCCGGCCGCGTGCAGGGCGTCGGCTACCGCTGGTTCGTCCGCGGCCTGGCCGAGGCCGCCGGCCTGTCGGGCTGGGCGCGCAACCTGCCCGACGGCCGCGTCGAGGTCGAGCTGGAGGGACCGGCCGACGACGTCCGCGCCGTCGTCGCCGCGCTGAGCGGCCCGGCCGCCCCCGGCCGGGTGACCGGGACGGCGCAGGAGGACCGCGTGGTGCAGGGGGTCCGCGGCTTCACCACCGCGTGACGAAGGCGACATCCCCCCGACACGATGACGCTCCGGTCTTGGCGTTGACCTGCGTGTCGGGGGCTGTCACCCTGGGGGCACGAAGCCCGCGCCGACCGACCTCCCGGGGCGGCGGGCACCCCCTCTCGCTGTCGGAAAGGCCGTTTCCGCCATGGCCAAGGCCCTGTTCGGTTCCGTCGTGTCCCCCGCGGAGCTCCGCGTACTCGAGGAGAACGCGGTCCTGCGTGCCAAGGTGCGCCGCCTGGAGCAGGAGCTGACCGAGCTGCGGGCCCAGCGGGAGGCGGCCATCGCCCACGAGCTGCTGAGCCTGACCGGCGACAACGCCGAGCCGGCCCTCGCGTAACCGCGTCCTCCTCCTCAGCACCACCCGCCTCGCCCGCCCCGGCGCACCACCCCGGGAGGACTAGGCTGCCGAGTCCGTGCACCTGTCCAGCCTGACGCTCAAGGGCTTCAAGTCCTTCGCGTCCCCGACGACGCTCCGGCTCGAGCCGGGCATCACCGCCGTCGTCGGCCCCAACGGCTCGGGCAAGTCCAACGTCGTCGACGCCATCGCCTGGGTCCTGGGCGAGCAGGGCGCCAAGTCGCTGCGCGGCGGCAAGATGGAGGACGTCATCTTCGCCGGCACCGCCGGCCGCCCGGCGCTGGGCCGGGCCGAGGTGACCCTCACCATCGACAACGCCGACGGCGCGCTGCCGATCGACTACACCGAGGTCTCGGTCACCCGCCGGATGTACCGCTCCGGCGAGAGCGAGTACGAGATCAACGGCGACAAGGTCCGCCTGCTCGACGTGCAGGAGCTGCTCAGCGACGCCGGCATCGGCCGCGAGATGCACGTCATCGTCGGCCAGGGCCAGCTCGACGCCGTGCTGTCCGGTCGCCCCGAGGACCGGCGCGCGTTCGTCGAGGAGGCCGCCGGCGTCCTCAAGCACCGCAAGCGCAAGGAGAAGGCGCTCCGCAAGCTCGACGCGATGCAGGCCAACCTCGACCGGCTGGCCGACCTGACCGCCGAGCTGCGCCGCCAGCTCAAGCCGCTGGGCCGCCAGGCCGAGGTCGCCCGCCGCGCCGCCGGCGTGCAGGCCGAGCTGCGCGACGCCCGCCTCCGGCTGCTCGCCGACGACCTGGTCGGCCTGCGCGACGCCCTGGCCAAGGACGTCGCCGACGAGACCGCGGCCCGCGAGCGGCGCGCCGTCGTCGAGGCCGAGCTGGTGCAGGTGTCGACGCGGGAGAGCGCGCTGGAGGCGGCGCTGGCCGCGGACGCGCCGCGCCTGGGTGCCGCGCAGGACACCTGGTACCGGCTGTCCGCGCTCGGCGAGCGGTTCCGCGGCGTCGCCCAGCTGGCCGCCGAGCGGCACCGCCACCTGTCCGCCGCCGGGCCCGCCCCCACGGGCGGCCGCGACCCCGAGCAGCTGGAGGCCGAGGCCGACCGGGTCGCCGCGACCGAGGCCGAGCTCGCCGCCGGGCTCGAGGCCGAGCGCGGCCGGCTCGCCACCGCCGTCGCCGCCCGCACCGGGCTGGAGGAGGCGCTGGCCGCGGAGGAGCGCGCCTGGGTGGCCGCCACCCGTGCGCTCGCCGACCGCCGCGAGGGCCTGGCCCGGCTGTCGGGGAAGGTCGCCGCCGGGCGCTCCCGCGCCGCCGCCGGGCAGGCCGAGGTGGAGCGGCTGGCGCAGGCCGCCGCCGAGGCGGCCGCGCGCGCCGAGGCCGCCGGGGCGCGGCTGGCCGAGCGGCGGGCCGGCGTCGCCGACGCCGACGACGAGGACGTCGCGCTGGTCACCGCGCACACCGACGCCGTCGCCGCGCACACGGCCGCCGCGCGGGCGGTCACCGAGCTCGCCGACGCCGAGCGCGCCGCCGAGCGCGACCGCGCCTCCTGGGCCGCCCGCCGCGACGCGCTCGCCCTGGGCCTGGCCCCCGCCGACGGCGCGGCCGCCGTCCTCGCCTCGGGCCTGCCCGGCGTCGTCGGGCCGGTCACCGACCGGATCACCGTCGCGCCCGGCGCGGAGGTGCCGCTGGCCGCCGCCCTCGGCGGGCTGGCCGAGGCCGTCGTCGTCACCGGGGTCGCCGAGGCCACCGCCGTGCTCGCGCGGCTGCGCGACACCGACGCCGGCCGCGCCGGGCTGCTGGTCACCGGCGGCCCGCCCCCGCTGCCGCGCGAGGGCTGGCCGGCGCTGCCCGAGGGCCTGTCCTGGGCGCTGGACCTCGTCGAGGCGCCCGCGGAGCTGCACCCGGCGCTGGCCCGCGCGCTCGACCGGGTCGCCGTCGTCCCCACCCTCGACGCCGCCCGCGCGCTGGTGGCCACGCACCCGCGGGTGCGCGCGGTCACCGCCGACGGCGACCTCGTGGGCGCCGACTCCGCCACCGGCGGCGCGACGAACGCCCCCTCGGGCCTGGAGGTGCGCGCCCGCGTCGACGAGGCCGAGCGCGAGCTCGCCGCCGCCAGCGACCGCGCCGCCGACCTCGCCGACCGGCTGGCCGCCGCCCGCGAGACCGCCCGCGCCCGCTCGGCCGACGTCGACGCCGCCCTGGCCGCCCGCCAGGCCGCCGACCGCAGCCGCTCGGCGCTCGCCGCGCAGCTCGCCGAGCTGGGTGCGGCGGCCCGGTCGGCCGCCGCGGAGGCCGAGCGCTCGGACGCCGCCCGGCGGCGCGCCGAGCGGGCGCTGGAGGAGTCGCGGGCCGGGCTCGCCGAGCTCGAGGCCCGGCTCGCCGAGGCGGAGGCGGCGCCGGTCGAGGAGGAGCCGTCGGCCGAGCAGCGCGACCGGCTGCGGCTGGAGGTGGCCGCGGCCCGGCAGGCCGAGACCGAGGCCCGGCTGGCCGTGCGGACGGCGGAGGAGCGGGCCCGCGCGCTGTCCGGGCGCGCCGACGCGCTGCGCCGCCAGGCCCGGCAGGAGCGGGCCGCCCGCGAGCGCGCGGCGGCCGCCCGGCTGGCCCGCCGCCGCGGCGCGGAGGTCGCCGCCCGGGTGCGCGCCGGCGCCGAGGAGGCCCTCGCCGCGCTGACCGGCTCGCTGACCCGCGCCGCGGCCGAGCGCGACGAGCTGGCCCGGCAGCGCACCGCCCGCGAGGCCGAGCTGCTCGAGGTCCGCACCCGGGTCCGCGCGGCGACCGCGGAGCTGGAGCGGCTCACCGACGAGGTGCACCGCGACGAGGTCGCCCGCGCCGAGCAGCGGCTGCGCATCGAGGCGCTGGAGGAGCGCGCCGCCGAGGAGTTCGGCGTCGACCTGCCCACGCTGGTCGCCGAGTACGGGCCGGCCGCTCCGGTGCCGCCGAACCCGGCGCAGGTCGCCGCCGCCGAGGCCGCAGGCGAGCCCGAGCCCGCCGCGGTGCCCTACGACCGCGCCACCCAGGAGCGCCGGGCCGCCCGCGCCGAGCGGGACCTCACCACCCTCGGCAAGGTCAACCCGCTGGCGCTGGAGGAGTTCGCCGCGCTCGAGGAGCGGCACACCTTCCTGGCCACCCAGCTCGAGGACCTCAGGGCCACCCGCCGGGACCTGCTGACCGTCGTCCGCGAGGTCGACGGGCGCATCCACGACGTGTTCGCGTCCGCGTTCGCCGACGTCGCCCGCGAGTTCGAGGGCGTCTTCGCCACCCTGTTCCCCGGCGGGCAGGGCCGGCTGGTGCTCACCGACCCCGAGGACATGCTCACCACCGGCGTGGAGATCGAGGCCCGCCCGCCGGGCAAGAAGGTCAAGCGGCTGTCGCTGCTGTCCGGCGGCGAGCGGTCGCTGACCGCCGTCGCGCTGCTGGTGTCGATCTTCCGGGCGCGGCCCTCGCCGTTCTACGTGCTCGACGAGGTCGAGGCCGCCCTCGACGACGTCAACCTGGGCCGGCTGCTCACCCTCGTCGAGCAGCTGCGGGCGACGTCGCAGCTGATCGTCATCACCCACCAGAAGCGGACGATGGAGATCGCCGACGCCCTCTACGGCGTGAGCATGCGCGGCGACGGCATCACCGGCGTCATCAGCCAGCGCCTGCGCGAGGCCGACGCCGCGTCCGCCTGAGGCGTCCTCAGACCCCGGAGGGGACCAGCAGGTCGACGACGAGCGGCAGGTGGTCCGAGGCGCCGGCGCCGTCGAGGACCCGCGCCCCGGCGACCTGGATGCCCGGGGTCACCCACACCTGGTCGATGCGCGCGTGCGGGGCGCGGGCGGGGTGGGTGAGTCCCTCCTCGCGCTGCCAGAAGCGCCACCGCGCCTGGTCCTCGCGCTCGCCGGCGACCTCCCAGGCGTCGGTGAACCGCTCGCGCAGGCCGGCGAGCTCGGGGGCGTCGGGGGCGGCGTTGAGGTCGCCGACCAGCACGCCGGTGGCCATGGACTCGGTGGTCAGCGCCGCGAGCAGCTCCACCTGCTCGGCGCGCTCGGCCGCCGACCGCGTCGTCAGGTGGGTGGTGGTCACCCACAGCGCGCCGCCGTCGAGCTCGACCAGGGTGCGCAGCGCGCTGCGCGGCTCGCCGCTGCCCGGCAGCGGGTGGACGTCGCTGACCAGGATCGGCAGCCGGGACAGCAGCGCGTTGCCGTACTGACGCCGCGGCGCGTCCCCGGGGCGGGCCTCGTCGATCGCCGGGCCCCACGCCAGCTGCACGTCCAGCGCCCGGGACAGCAGCAGCGCCTGGTCGACGTCCTCGCTGCGCTCGCCGAAGTGCCGGTCCACCTCCTGCAGGCAGATGACGTCGGCGTCGGCGGCGGCGAGCACCTTCGCCAGCCGCGGCAGGTCGTGCCGCCGGTCGTCGCCCACGCCGTGGTGCGTGTTGAAGGTGACCAGCCGGACGGGGATGGGCGGCTGGTCGGGCCCGGGGGCCGGCTTGACACCACGGGGATCGGTCACCCCGTCAGCCTGTCACCTCCGCCGCCGGGGCCGCAGCGGGCACCGGACCGGCCAGCGGCAGGTCGAGCACCTGCTGCAGGCACTCCTCGCCGTCGGCCCGGTGGTCGCTCACGTGCAGCACGAACCGCGCCCGCCGGCCCTCGAGCACCAGCTCGCCCACCTGGTTGCCGAAGAACGGCCCGGCCGCCTTGACCCACTCCACCGACGCGGGACGGACGCGGGCCGCCCGCGCGATCGCCCCGGTCAGCCACCGCGCCCAGCGGCTCCAGCCGATGCGGAACCCGACCCGGATCGGGTGCGGCGCCTGGTTGTGCAGCGGCGAGACGGTGAGCTGGTGCACCCGCCCGGACAGGCCGCCGGGGGAGACCACCTCGGCGGCGTAGGCGTGGTGGACGTCGCCGGAGAGCACCACCGCCGTCGCCGGTGCCCGGCCGTGCTCGCCGCGGGCCGCGGCCAGCAGCGCGGCGGCCAGCCGGTCGAAGGAGTGCCCGAACGCGGCCCAGTGCTCGAGGTCGGCGGCCTGCCGGAGCGCCTCGGCCAGCCGGCCCAGCGGCCGCCCCTCGTGCCGGACCGCCAGCGCCTCGTCCCAGCGCTCGATCGCGTCGATCGCGTGGGGGAGCAGCCAGGGCAGCGACGTGCCGACCAGCAGGTGCTCGACGCCGTCCGCGACCGCGGCCCGCATCTGCTCCTCGATCCAGGCGAACTCGTCGTCGTCGACCATCCGACGGGACTGCTCGTCGAGCACCCGCCCGGCCCGGCTGTCCACCACGAGCAGCCGCGCGTCGCCCCAGTGGCGCACGTAGCTCCAGCGCACCGACCGCGGGTCCCGGTCGGCGACCTCGGCCATCTCGCGCAGCACCGGCTCGGCGTCGGCCCCCTCGGGCAGCGCGCACACCGCCTGCCACGTCCCGCTGGCCGCCAGCTCGGCGGGGGAGAGGTTGCCCAGGTGCTGGTAGACCCAGTAGCTGACCATGCCGCCGGCGATGCGGTCGGCCCACCAGTCCGTCGTGGTCACCCGGCGCCGCCAGGCGGCCGAGGTGTTCCAGTCGTCGATCATCTCGTGGTCGTCGAAGACCATGGACGACGGGACGGTGGCCAGCAGCCACCGCACCTGCGGGTCGCTCCAGGACTCGGCGTAGAGCCGCGTGTACTCCTCCAGGTCGTGCACCTGGGCGTCGTGGCGCACCGGCCCGCCCCGGCGCAGGCCCAGCCAGCTGCGCGTCGCCGGGGTCAGCTCGTCGGCGTAGACCTGGTCGCCGAGCAGCACCAGCGCGTCCGGCCACTCGTCCTCGGGCAGCGCCGCGACCCGCTCGGCGTAGGCGTCCAGCGCGTCGGGCGGGATGCCCTCGGCGACGTCGACGGTGCCCGGTGAGGCGTAGCGGCAGGAGCCGAAGGCCAGCCGGAAGGGCCCGGGCCGCCCGGGCGTGCGGATCCGGCTCGGCGGGAACGGCGAGCCCTCCTCGGGCCACACCCGGACGCGGTCGGTGCCGCCGGTCGACAGGTGCACCTCGTAGGGCGTGGTGCTGCCCGGCGCCAGCCCCTCGACGACGACGAGCGCGTAGTGGTGCCCGCCCACGCGGAAGGTGCGCGCGCTGCGCCCGAGGACGTCGACGGTGCACGGGCGGTCGGTCTCCACCCACACGGTCGCCGACACGGGGTCGACGTGCCGCAGGAGCGGGCCGAGCAGGAGGGCCGGGGGATCCCCGGCGGGCGGCGGCATGGCCGCCAGCCTCGCCCACCGACCCGGGTTCCGCCCAGAACCCGCTGAGCGCGAACTGGGAGACTGACCGGCATGGAGTTCGTGCTGATCGCGATCGCGATCGTCCTCGTGGCCCTGGTCGCCGGGGTGGGCCTCCTGGTGGGCCGCGGTCGCCGTACCACCCGGCTGGACGAGGACGCCGCCGCCGGCACCACGCTCACCCGCCCGCGGCCGCCCACGGCGCCACCGCCCGCGCCGCCGCGGGAGGACCGGCCGTCGGGTGCCACCGCCTCCGGTCAGGGTCTCGCGCCGGCCGAGCCGGACACCGTCTCGCCCGAGCCGCCGCCCGCCGTCGACCTGCCGCCGGCCGAGGCGGAGCCGGGCGTCGTCTTCGAGACGCCGCCGCCGTCGGCCGGCCGGCTGGTCCGGCTGCGCTCGCGGCTGGCCCGCTCGCAGTCCTCGCTGGGCCGCGGCCTGCTGACCGTGCTCGCCCGTGAGCGGCTCACCGAGGACGACTGGGAGGAGGTCGAGGAGACCCTGCTGGCCGCCGACGTCGGCGTCGCCGCGACCACCCAGATCGTCGAGCGGCTGCGCACCCAGTCGATGGTGCTGGCCACCGCCACGCCCGCCGACCTGCGCGCGCTGCTCGTCCGCGAGCTGACGGCCGTCCTCGGGCCCGACCTCGACCGGAGCCTGGCCACCGACCGGCACGGGGGGCGGCCCGGCGTGCTCCTCGTCGTCGGGGTCAACGGCGCCGGCAAGACGACGACGGTCGGCAAGATCGCCCGTGTGCTCGTCGGGGACGGCAAGAGCGTCGTCCTCGGTGCCGCCGACACCTTCCGCGCCGCCGCCGCCGACCAGCTCGAGACCTGGGGCGAGCGGGTGGGCGTGCTCACCGTCCGCGGGCGGGAGGGCGCCGACCCCGCGTCGGTGGCGTTCGAGGCGGTGCGCACGGGCGTCGAGGCCGAGGTCGACACCGTCGTCGTCGACACCGCCGGGCGGCTGCACACCAAGTCTGGCCTCATGGACGAGCTGGGCAAGATCAAGCGGGTCGTGGAGAAGCAGAGCCCGGTCACCGAGACGCTGCTGGTCCTCGACGCCACCACCGGGCAGAACGGCATCGTGCAGGCGCGGGTGTTCACCCAGGCCGTCGACGTCACCGGCGTGGTGCTCACCAAGCTCGACGGCACCGCCAAGGGCGGCATCGTCGTCTCGGTGCAGCGCGAGCTCGGCATCCCGGTCAAGCTGATCGGCCTGGGCGAGGGCGCCGACGACCTCGCGCCGTTCGAGCCGGAGGCCTTCGCCGAGGGCCTGGTCGGCGCCGCGGACTAGCGGGAGGACCCCCTCCTCCCCACCCCTCGCACGCTCGGGGCGGTGCCCGGGAGGGGCCGGACGACGTCGACGGAGGCTCAGACGCGGGTCGGGTCGAACCCGAAGGGCAGCTCGAGCCGGTGCGCGGCCAGCAGGTCGGCGTCGGAGAGCAGCTCGCGGGTCGGCCCGTCGGCGACCACGACGCCGCCGTCGAGCACCACCGAGCGCGGGCACAGCTGCAGGGCGTAGGGCAGGTCGTGGGTGACCATCAGCATGGTCACCGGCAGGGCCGTGAGGACCTCGGCCAGCTCGCGCCGGCCGGCCGGGTCCAGGTTCGACGACGGCTCGTCGAGCACCAGCACCTCCGGGTGCATCGACAGCACCGTGGCGACGGCGACCCGGCGGCGCTGGCCGAAGGACAGGTGGTGCGGCGGGCGGTCGGCGGCGCCGGCCATGCCGACCTGCTCCAGCGCCGCGGCCACCCGGGCGGCGACCTCGGGCTCGGGCAGGCCGAGGTTGCGCGGGCCGAAGGCGACGTCCTCACCGACGGTCGGCATGAACAGCTGGTCGTCGGGGTCCTGGAAGACGATGCCGACCCGCCGGCGCACCTCCGCGAGGTTCCGCTTCTCCACCGGCAGCCCGCCGACGGTCACCCGGCCGCGCCCGCCGGCGAGGATCCCGTTGAGGTGCAGCACGAGCGTCGTCTTGCCCGCGCCGTTGGGCCCGAGCAGCGCCACCCGCTCGCCGGGCTCGAGCCGCAGGTCCACGCCGAACAGCGCCTGGTGGCCGTCGGGGTAGGCGAAGGCGAGGTCCTCCACGAGGAGCGCGGACGGGGGAGTGCTCACCCCAGCAGCATCCCCGCCGCGAGCACCGCGGCGGCGGACAGGGGCAGGCTCAGCGCCACCAGCCACGCCCGGGCGGGCACCGCGGCGACCGGCCCGGTGGGCAGCACGCCGGTGTACCCGCGCGACAGCATCGCGAGGTGCACGCGCTCGCCGCGTTCGTAGGACCGCACGAACAGCGCCCCGGCGCCGGCGGCCACCACGCGCAGCGCCCCGGGCCCGCGGCTCCGGAAGCCGCGGGACTCCCGGGCCACCCGCATCCGGCGCAGCTCGCCGCCGACGACGTCGGCGTAGCGGACCATGAACGCGAGGATCTGCACGAGGACCGCCGGCAGCCGCAGCCGCTGCAGCCCGTGCACCAGCTCCCGCGGCTCGGTGGTGGCCGCGAGCACGGTGGCGGCGAGCACCGACAGCGTCGCCTTGGCCAGCAGCCCGAGGCCGACGGCCAGCCCGCTCTCCGACAGGGACAGGCCGAGCACCTCGACCCGCGGGCCGCGCGACACGACCGGCAGCAGCAGCGCGAAGACCAGGAACGGCACCTCGACGACCAGCCCGCGGGCCAGCCGCCCGGCCGGCACCCGCGCGACGGCGGCCGCGGCGAGCACCAGGGCGGCGTACCCGCCGTAGGCGGCCGGTGCCCACCCCGCGTGCACCGGGGTGGCGACGACGACCAGCGCGAACGCCAGCACCGCGACCAGCTTCACGTGCGGCTCGAGGCGGTGCACCACGCTGGTGCCGCCGATGTAGGCCGCGCCCAGCGGGCCGCCGTGCCCGGCGCCCACGTCAGTCCTCCGCGGAGGTGCTGCCCACCTCGGCCGGCCGGCCGCTCCGCCGGCGCAGCAGGAGGGTCAGGCCGCCGGCGAGCACCAGGGTGACCGCGACGCCGGCGATCCCGGCCAGCCCGCCCGACAGCCGGCCGTCGTCCACGCCCTCCACGGCGTAGTCGGCCAGCGGTGACCCGGCGGTGGCGCTGTCGCGGGCGGTGTCGGCGAAGCCGGTCTCGCCCGCGGCCCACTCCAGGCCGTCGGGGTGCGAGCTGGCGTAGTGGCTGACGAAGCCGGCGACGACGAGCGTGACGAGCAGGCCCACGAGCCACAGGCCGCGACGGCGGCTCATCGCACGACCTCCTCGGTCCGCAGGCCCGGGCGGGTGGCGAGGTCGGCGGGGCGGCGCAGGTGCGCGGCGCCGTGCACGAGGTCCGGCCGCACCGACAGCACCGCGCCCAGCACCGCGACGGTGATGACCGCCTCGCCGATGCCGATGAGCACGTGGATGCCGCCCATCGCCGCGGCCACCGTGCCCAGGGGCACGTCGGCGACCCCGCCGGCGGCGAACAGCGCGACGAAGGCGAGCGCGGCCGCCGGCACCGACGCGAACGCCCCGGCACCGGCCGCGGCGAGCAGCCCGCCGCGGGTGCGCGGCAGGACCCGCAGCAGCAGGCGGAACAGGCCGTAGCCGACGCCGACGGCGACCACGCCCATGAGCGTCACGTTGGTGCCCAGCGCGGTGAGCCCGCCGTCGGCGAAGAGCACCGCCTGGACGACGAGGACGACGGTCGTGCAGAGCACCGCCGTCCAGGGCCCGACCAGGACCGCGGTGAGCGCGCCGCCGATCAGGTGGCCGCTGGTGCCGGCGCCGACCGGGAAGTTGACCATCTGGACGGCGAAGACGAAGGCGGCGGTGAGGCCGGCCAGGGGAGCGGTGCGCTCGTCGAGCTCACGGCGGGCGCCGCGCAGCGCGAGGGCGACCGCGCCGGCGGCCGCCGCGCCGGTGGCCACGGACGTCGGCGCGTCCAGGAAGCCGTCGGGGACGTGCACGCGGACCTCCACGGGACTCGCGGGCGGCCGGGTACCACCCGCGGGAACCTTATTGCACACCGTTTGCAACTGCACATCCCTCGCAGACGGACTCCCGTGTGGCCGCGGCCACGCCCGCGGGCCCCGGCAACACGGCCGTCACACGACCCCGGGACACGCGGCGCGGAGTTCACGGTCCGGAAACGCGGCGACGACGCCCCCGGAAACAACGCCCCGGCACCGTGAACGCCGCGTCGCCGCCAGGGAAGGGGGCGACCGCGACCCCGACCGTCCCCGGCCCGCCGGGGCCCGTTCCCTCGTTGCGGCCGACGGCCCACGACCCACCTCAGGAGGTTGCCGTGGTCAACACCGGCGACACCGCCTGGATCCTCACCAGCGCGGCTCTCGTGCTGTTGATGACGCCGGGCCTCGCGCTCTTCTACGGCGGCATGGTCCGCGCGAAGAGCGTCCTCAACATGATGATGATGAGCTTCGGAGCCCTCGCGCTGATCACGGTGCTCTGGGTGCTCTACGGCTACTCGTTCGCCTTCGGGGACGACGTCGGCCTGGGCCTGCTCGGCGACCCCGGTGAGTTCTTCGGCCTCAAGGGCCTGATGGAGGACACCACGAGCGAGGCCGGCGGCCTGCCGTCGATGGCCTTCGTCGGCTTCCAGGCGGTCTTCGCGATCATCACCGTCGCCCTGATCTCCGGCGCCATCGCCGACCGCGCCAGGTTCGGCTCCTGGATGGTCTTCGCCGGCATCTGGGCCACCGTCGTCTACTTCCCGGTCGCCCACTGGGTCTTCGACTTCACCCTCACCGACGACGACGGCGTGGTCACCCACACCGGCGGCTGGATCGCCAACGACCTGGCGGCGATCGACTTCGCCGGCGGTACCGCGGTGCACATCAACGCCGGTGCCGCGGGCCTCGCCCTGGCCCTGGTGCTCGGCAAGCGGCGCGGCTTCGGCCGCGAGGCCATGCGCCCGCACAACCTGCCGCTGGTCATGCTCGGCGCCGGCCTGCTGTGGTTCGGCTGGTTCGGCTTCAACGCCGGCTCCGCGCTCGCGGCCAACAACACCGCCGCCGTCGTCTGGGTCAACACCCTCGCCGCCACCGGCGCCGCCGTCCTCGGCTGGCTGGTCACCGAGAAGCTGCGCGACGGCCACGCCACCTCCCTGGGCGCCGCCTCCGGCGCCGTCGCGGGCCTGGTCGCCATCACCCCGGCCTGCTCCGCGGTCTCGCCGGTCGGCGCGATCATCGTGGGCGTCGTCGCCGGCGCGCTGTGCGCCCTCGCCGTCGGCCTGAAGTACCGCCTCGGCTACGACGACTCCCTCGACGTCGTCGGCGTGCACCTCGTCGGCGGCCTCTGGGGCACCCTGGCCATCGGCTTCCTGGCCGACCCCGACGCCCCGGCCGGCGTGGAGAGCCTCTTCTTCGGCGGCAGCGTCGACCAGCTCTGGCGGCAGGCCGTCGGGGCCGGCGCGGTGCTCGTGTTCTCCTTCGTCCTGACGCTGGTGATCGCCGCGGTCGTCAAGGCCGTCATGGGCTTCCGGGTCAGCGAGGAGGACGAGGTCGCCGGCATCGACACGGTCGTCCACGCGGAGTCCGGGTACGACTTCACCAGTCTCGGTGGCGGCAGCGGCTCCGCGCTGCACCAGGCCACCACCCCCAAGACCACGGAAGGGGTCCGGGCATGAAGCTCGTCACCGCCATCATCAAGCCGTTCAAGCTCGACGACGTGAAGAACGCCCTCGAGCTGATCGGGATCACCGGGCTCACCGTCAGCGAGGTCCAGGGCTTCGGCCGCCAGCGCGGCCACACCGAGGTCTACCGCGGCGCCGAGTACCAGGTGGACTTCGTCCCGAAGGTCCGCATCGAGGTCGTCGTCGGCGAGATCGAGGCCGCCCGCGTGGTGGACGCCGTCGTCGAGTCGGCCTCCACCGGCCAGATCGGCGACGGCAAGGTCTGGGTCACCACGATCGACGAGATCGTGCGGGTCCGGACCGGCGAGCGCGGCGAGGACGCGCTCTAGCCGGGTCCCGACCGGAGCCCGTCCGTCGGCCGGGGTGGTGGGGCGACCACCGCCCCGGCCGACGCCGGTGCAGCCCGTCGACCGAACCGACCAGGGGGGACCGTGCCGGACCTGAAGGGGCTGCCCGACCTGCCGCGCGCCGAGCGGGTGCGGGTGCTCGACGCCTGGCTGGGCGGCCTGCTGGCCGACGCCGTGGCCGGCACGCCGCCGCCGCGACAGGGCCGGGGAGGCCCGCCCCCGCGCACCGGCACCGACGGCGTCGCGCTCGTGGCCGTGGGCAGCCTCGGCCGGCGCGAGCCGCCCCCGCACGGCGACCTGGACCTCGTGCTGGTCCACGACGGCCGGCCGGAGGTCGCCGCCCTCGCCGACGCCGTCTGGTACCCGATCTGGGACGCCGGCGTCCGGCTGGACCACTCGGTGCGCTCGGTGGCCGAGGCCGTGTCGGTGGCCTCCACCGACGTGAAGGCCGGCCTCGGCCTGCTCGACGCGCGGCTGGTCGCCGGCGACGCGGCCCTCGCCGCGGCGCTGCGCACCGCCACGCTGGCCAGCTGGCGGCAGTCGGCGTCGAGACTGCTGCCGCAGCTGCGCGACCTGCGCCGCGGCCGCGCCCGCCAGGTCGGCGAGCTGGCCTTCCTCCTCGAGCCCGACCTCAAGGAGGCCTACGGCGGCCTGCGCGAGGGCCAGGTGCTGCGCGCGGTCGCCGCCGCCCAGCTCGGCGACGAGCCCTCCGCCGAGGCCGAGGCGGCCTACTCCTTCCTGCTCGACGTCCGCGACGAGCTGCGCCGCCGCTCGGGCCGGCCCACCGACGTCCTCGTGCGCCAGGAGCAGCGCCCGGTCGCCGCGGCGCTCGGTCTCGCCGACGAGGACGTGCTGCTGCGCGAGGTGAGCCTGGCCGGGCGCCGGCTGGCCTTCGTCGCCGACGACACCTGGCGGCGGGTGGAGGCCGCGCTGGTCCGGCGGCCGCGCGCCCGCTACCGCCGGGTGCGCCGCGAGCCGCTGGCCGAGGGCGTGGTGCGCCAGGGCGACGAGGTGGTGCTCGCCCGCGACGCGCGCCCGGCCGCCGACCCCGGGCTGGTGCTGCGCGGCGCCGCGGCCGCGGCCCGGGCCGACCTGCTGCTGTCGCCCTACACGCTCAAGGTGCTCGCCGTGCACTCGCCGCCGGTGCCCGAGCCGTGGCCGGCCGAGGTGCGCTGGTCCTTCCTGAGGCTGCTGGCCAGCGGCCGCGCGGCGGTGCCGGTCCTCGAGCAGCTGGACCAGGAGGGCCTGCTGGCGCGGCTGCTGCCGGAGTGGGACCGGGTGCGCTCACTGCCGCAGCGCCACCCGTGGCACCGGTTCACCGTCGACCGGCACCTGGTCGAGGCCGCCGCCGCCGCCGCCGAGCTCACCCACGACGTCGACCGGCCCGACCTGCTGCTGGTCGCGGCGCTGCTGCACGACGTCGGCAAGGGCTGGCCCGGCGACCACAGCGTCGTCGGGGAGCCGGTCGCCGCCGGCGTCGCCGAGCGCATGGGCTTCACGCCGGCCGACGTCGCCACCGTGGGCACGCTGGTCCGCCACCACCTGCTGCTGCCCGACACCGCCACCCGCCGCGACATCGACGACCCGGCCACCATCGAGCGGGTCGCCGACACGATCGGCCGGGACGCGCAGGTGCTGCACCTGCTGCACGCCCTGGCGCAGGCCGACGGCGCGGCCACCAGCACCTCGGCGTGGTCGCCGTGGAAGGCGCACCTGGTCGCGCACCTGGTGGCCCGCGTGCAGGCGCACCTCGGCGGCACCGTGGTCGACGGGGCCGACCCCGTGCTGCACCCCACCGAGCCGACGGTCACCCAGGCCGGCGGCGACGGCGCGGTCACCGTGGGGGTCGAGGACGTCGCCGACGGGCAGCAGGTGACCATCGGGGCGCCCGACTCGCACGGCCTGTTCAGCCGGCTCGCGGGGGTGCTCGCGCTCAACCAGCTCGACGTCCGGGCGGCGAAGGTGAACGTCGTCGAGGGCCGGGCGACCGCGGTGTTCGCCGTCCGCCCGCGGTTCGGCCGCGCGCCGCAGCCGACGATCCTGGCCGACGCCGTCCGCGCCGCCCTGGAGGGGACGCTGCCGCTGGCCGACCGGCTGCGCCAGCGCGAGGCCGACTACCGGCAGGACGCCGCCCGCTCCGTGCCGCCGCGGATCTCCTGGCACGACTCGGAGGTCAGCGGGGAGGGGACCAGCATCGTCGAGGTGCGCGCCGGCGACCGGGCGGGCCTGCTGTACCGGCTCACCGCCGCGCTCGTCGCCGAGGGCCTCGACGTCACCTCCGCGCGGATCGAGACCCTCGGGGCCGACGCCGCCGACTACTTCTACGTCTGCAACCCCGCCGGCTGCCCGATCGACGCCGGGCAGCGGGCCCGGGTCGAGGCGGCGCTGGTGGCCGCGGCGCGCGGCGCCGTCCCCGACCCGGCACGCACCGGTGGTGACACGCCGGGCTGAGGCGACCCGGAACTGTCGGTGGCCCGTGCGACCGTCGGGACGAGGCGGGACGGACCGGTCCCGCATCCGACGCCGAGGGGGATCCGCGTGACCGACCAGCAGACCGCAGCCCTGCCGACCTGGCCGTGCCGGGACTGCGGCGAGGACCGCGTGTTCGAGCAGCCGCCGTGCGCCGACGGGCACACCGACGACGCCGGTGGGTGCCCGGAGTGGATCTGCACCGGCTGCGGTGGTGCGCTCCTGGTCGGCGGGGCCGGGGTCGTCGGCGCGGCGGCGGTGCGGCGCGCGGCCTGACAGAGGACCACCCTTCCCCCACGCCTCGCCTGCGCAGGCGGAGGGCCCCTGAAGGGTGGCCGTTCCACCGCCTCACCTGAGGGTGAGCGCCACCCGGCCGGAGGCGGACAGCGCGCCGTCGGTCACGAGGGCGATCCACCCGCCGCGGAGCAGGACCAGCTCGATGAGCTCGTCCACCACGTCGTCGACCACGTCGGGGTGCTCGACGTCGTCCGCGGGCAGGAGGAAGTCGCCGTCCGGGCTCAGGCGGGCCGGATGGACGAACCCCTCCTCGACGGCGAGCATCTCCGGCCGCTCCCGCCGGGCGGCCAGCCAGGCCGCGTCGATGCCCTCGACGACCGCGTGCCGGGAGCGCCGCCGCTCCAGGTGGGCCAGCGCCTCGCCCTGACGGGACAGCAGGTACTCCTCGAGCACCTCGCGGATCCGCGGCGCGAGCACCGGCAAGGGCGCGCGGGTCAGGTCGGCGGGCACCACCCCGGCCAGCCGGGCGGTGTTGCGCGACAGCCGGCGGAAGCGGGCCGCCGTGCGCTCGCCGCCCACCAGGACCAGCGGCGCCGGGTGCAGCCGCAGGTGGGTCCCCAGCGCCCGGTCGACCCGGCGCAGGAAGACGTCGGCGTCCTCGTCCCGCCCCGTGAGCGGGAACGCCGACCGCGGCGGCGGCCGCAGCTCGCCGGCGACGCCCTCGAGCAGCCGCGCCTCCCGGCTCGACAGCAGCAGGACGACGTGCCGCGGCGTGCGGTGCAGGGCGCGGACCAGGTCGCGGGTGGCGAAGGTGGGGTCCACGACGACGCGGTCGGCGACGGGCACCGGCAGGCGCACCACCTCGCGCACCACGCTGTTCACGTAGACCGCGATCCCCGCCCCGGTGGGACCGTGCCGCACGTCGGACACCGCCCCGGCCACGGCGTCGGCCAGGGACGGGTGCGCGCCGTCGCGGGCCAGCCGGTCCGCGGCCTCGGTGGCCAGGCGCTGCAGGCGGCGGGCGTCGTCGTCGGTCATGCGGGGAGCCGGGGTCGTCGCCATCAGCAGGGACACGCACCGGTCGGCGCGGACCGCCTGCAGGAGGAGCACCTGTTCGGGAGAGGGCCACTCGATCCGGACCCGGGTGGCCGTCACGGCGACGGCCAGCCCAGCGCCACGGCGTCCAGCCGCCGGGCCAGGCGGGCGACGGCGCGGTCGAGGACCCGCTCCCGGCGGCGGCCGCGCAGGCCGGGCAGCCGGTGGATGCCGATCCGCACCGGGACGCCGGCGGCGGCCGCGCGCCGGACCACCAGGGTGACCAGCTCGGTCTCCTCCCGGTCGGCCTCCTCGACCAGTCGCGCCGTGAGCGCGGCGTCGAGGGTGACGGGCACCCGGGGGAGGAGCAGGGCGGTGTGCACCTCCAGCCCGGTCTCCCGCGCGGTGCGGTGCGCCTCGTCGAGGACGCCGAGCGCCCCCTCGCGACCGGTGACGACGGCCAGCAGCCGGGACGGGCCGCCCCCGGCCGCCCGCCGCGGCCGGGTCGCCGCGGGCGTCGGATCGGCGGGCGGGGTGGTGACGGTCGGCGGGGTGAGGTCGAGGGTGGTGGCCACGGGAACTCCCACGGTCCGGCGAGGTCTCCCCCGGTCCCGGAGGACCGGCCGCGCCCGGGCAGGAGCCGGGACTGACGGGCGGCGGCTTCGCGGATGCGGTCGGGTACTCCCCTCGCATGAAACACAATACGCGTAATCCGTTTCAGGTACAAACCCGCCCGTGCGGCGCGCGTACGGTGCTGCCGTGGCCGTCTCCTCGCCCGGGTGGACCTTCCTGTCCAACCACGGTCACGTCCTGGTGAGCCTGGCGGCCGACCCGGAGGCCCGGGTCCGCGACGTGGCCGAACGCGTCGGCATCACGGAGCGCGCGGTGCAGATGATCGTGGCTGACCTGGAGGAGGCCGGTTACGTCGTCCGCGAGCGGGTGGGCCGGCGGAACCGCTACACGGTGTCCACCGAGGGGCGCTTCCGTCACCCCCTGGAGGAGCACGTCCGCACGGGTGAGTTCCTCGCCCTGGTGCTCGGGGACACCGCCTCCTCCCGGGGCTGACGGGCGGCACCGGTCGCGGCGGGACCGGTCGGTGCGCTGCTGTCGATACGCTGGAGGGAGGAGGCGCGAGGACCCGTCCGGGTCCGTGCCGTGTCGCCGGTCGCTCTGACCGGCGGGCCGTGCCCGCGACACCCGACGAGGACGTGCTGTGTTCGAGACCCTCTCCGACCGCCTCGACAAGGTCTTCACCGGCCTGCGGGGCAAGGGCCGGCTGACCGACGCCGACATCGACGCCACCGCGCGCGAGATCCGCATCGCGCTGCTCGAGGCCGACGTCGCGCTGCCGGTCGTGCGCGCCTTCATCGCCGCGGTCAAGGAGCGGGCGCGCGGCGCCGCGGTGTCGCAGGCGCTCAACCCGGCGCAGCAGGTCATCAAGATCGTCAACGAGGAGCTCATCGAGATCCTCGGCGGCGAGACCCGGCGGCTGCGCTACGCCAAGCAGTCGCCCACGGTGATCATGCTCGCCGGCCTGCAGGGCTCCGGTAAGACCACGCTGGCCGGCAAGCTCGGCCGCTGGCTGAAGTCCCAGGGGCACGCGCCGCTGCTGGTCGCCGCGGACCTGCAGCGGCCCAACGCGGTCAACCAGCTGTCGATCGTCGCCCAGCAGGCCGGGGTCGACGTCTTCGCGCCCGAGCCGGGCAACGGCGTCGGCGACCCGATCCGGGTGGCCGCCGACTCGATCGAGCACGCCCGCCGCACGATGCACGACGTCGTCGTCGTCGACACCGCCGGCCGGCTGGGCATCGACGCCGAGCTGATGGCGCAGGCCGCCGGCATCCGCGACGCCGTCCAGCCGGACGAGACGCTGTTCGTCGTCGACGCGATGATCGGCCAGGACGCCGTCACCACGGCCGAGGCGTTCCGCGACGGCGTCGGCTTCTCCGGCGTCGTGCTCACCAAGCTCGACGGCGACGCCCGCGGTGGTGCCGCGCTCTCGGTCCGCTACGTGACCGGGCAGCCGATCATGTTCGCCTCCACCGGCGAGAAGCTCACCGACTTCGACGTCTTCCACCCCGAGCGGATGGCCTCGCGCATCCTCGGCATGGGCGACGTGCTCACCCTCATCGAGCAGGCCGAGCAGGCCTTCGACGCCGAGCAGGCCGAGAAGATGGCCGGCAAGCTCGTCAGCCGCGAGGGCTTCACCCTCGAGGACTTCCTCGAGCAGATGATGGCCATCCGCAAGATGGGCCCGATCGCCAACCTGCTCGGCATGCTGCCCGGCGCGGGCGCGATGAAGGAGCAGCTCAAGCAGGTCGACGACCGCGACCTGGACCGCACCGCGGCGATCATCCGCTCGATGACCCCGCAGGAGCGGGTCGACTCGAAGATCATCAACGCGTCACGGCGGGTGCGCATCGCCAACGGCTCGGGCGTGACCGTCACCGAGGTCAACCAGCTGCTGGAGCGCTTCGCCCAGGCCCAGAAGATGATGGGCCAGATGGCCGGCAGCATGGGCCTGCCGGGCATGGGCCCGATGTCGAAGAAGGCCCGCGGCCGGCAGATGCAGGCCCAGTCCTCCAAGAAGGGCAAGGGCAAGAAGGGCAAGGGCGGCGGCAAGGCCCCGGCCCGCCGGCCGATGGGCGCCCCGGGCCTGCCCCCGGGCGCCGGCTTCCCCGGCGGCCTGCCGGGCGGCATGCCCTCGCTGCCGCCGGGCCAGGCGCTGCCGGACCTCAGCAAGCTCGACTTCAGCAAGTTCGGGGACGAGCGGCCCGGGCGGTGACCGCCCCCTCCCTGCACCTGTCCGGGGTCGTCCTCCCCGAGGGCGAGCACCGCGACCTCTGGATCCGCGACGGCCGGGTCACCTTCGAGCGGGTCCCGGGCGCGGAGACCGTCTCCCGGGGCGGCTGGCTGCTCCCGGGCCTGGTCGACGCGCACTGCCACGTCGGCATCGGCCGCGGCGGGGTCCCCGTCGAGGACCTCGCCGGGCTGCGCGAGCAGGCGCTGGCCGAGCGGGCCGCCGGGGTGCTGGCGCTGCGCGACTGCGGCTCGCCGGTCGACACCCGGGCGCTGGACGACGAGCCCGACCTGCCGACGATCGTCCGCGCCGGCCGGCACCTGGCCGCCACCCGGCGCTACATCCCGGGGCTGGCCGTCGAGCTGGAGCCGGCCGGGCTGGTCGAGCAGGTGCGGGTGCAGGCCCGCCGCGGTGACGGCTGGGTGAAGCTGGTCGGCGACTGGATCGACCGGTCGGTGGGCGACCTCGCGCCCGAGTGGCCGGCCGACGTCGTGGCCGAGGCGATCGCGGCGGCGCACGAGGAGGGCGCGCGGGTCACCGCGCACACCTTCGGCACCGACGCGCTGCCGGACCTGATCCGCGCCGGCATCGACTGCGTCGAGCACGGCACCGGGCTCACCGAGGACCTGGTCGGCGAGATGGCCGCGCGCGGCACCGCCGTCGTCCCGACGCTGGTCAACGTGGAGAACTTCCCCGGCTTCGCCGCCGCGGGGGAGCGGAGGTTCCCGGCGTACGCGAGCACGATGCGGCGGCTGTACGCGTCCTCCGGTGCGGTGGTGCGGGCGGCGTTCGAGGCCGGCGTGCCGGTCTTCGCCGGCACCGACGCCGGCGGCGGCATCGAGCACGGCCGGATCGCCGACGAGGTCCGCGCGCTGTGCGACGCCGGCCTGCCCGCCGAGGCCGCGCTGGCCGCGGCGTCGTGGTCCGCGCGGGCCTGGCTGGGCCTGCCCGGCATCGAGGAGGGCGCGCCGGCCGACCTCACCGTCTACGACGGCGACCCGCGCGCCGACCTCGGCGTCCTGGCCCGGCCGCAGCTCACGGTGCTGCGCGGCCGGGTCGTCTGAGCGCGGTCAGACGTCGAGCCGGCGGCGGCGCAGGCGGTGCCGAACTCGGTGACGGGGCCGGTCAGGTCGGTGACCGCGGTGATGACGTCGCCGCCGGACCGCACGTCGTCGATCGCGGCGTCGGTGGCCGCCGACACGGCGTCGGCGGCGGCGAGCACCGGCGCGCCGGCGTCCCGGTGGCCAGGCGGCGGGGCGTGCGCACGGGGACTCCAGGGTGGTCGAGCCGGGTGTCGGCGGGGGAGAGGCCGCCGGTCGGCGGCTCGCCGGGGACGACCGTCGCGGCCGGGACTTGCGCCGCTCCTGCGGGCCGCTGACCGCGCGGCACAACCCGTTCGCGCGCCCTGGGAGACTCGTGCCGTGCTGTTGCGGATGTCCTCCCTGTTCCTGCGCACCCTGCGCGACGACCCGGCCGACGCCGAGGTCCCCAGCCACCGTCTGCTCGTGCGGGCCGGCTACATCCGCCGGGCCGCGCCGGGCGGCTTCACCTGGCTGCCGCTGGGCTACCGGGTCTTCCGCAACGTCGAGCGCGTCGTCCGCGAGGAGATGGACCGGATGGGCGCGCAGGAGGTCCACTTCCCGGCGCTGCTGCCCCGCGAGCCCTACGAGGCGACCAACCGCTGGACCGAGTACGGCCCCAACCTCTTCCGGCTGCAGGACCGCCGGGGCGCCGACTTCCTCCTCGGCCCCACGCACGAGGAGATGTTCACGCTCCTGGTGAAGGACCTGTACTCCTCGTACAAGGACCTGCCGCTGTCGCTGTACCAGATCCAGACCAAGTACCGGGACGAGGCGCGGCCCCGGGCCGGGCTGTTCCGCACCCGCGAGTTCACGATGAAGGACAGCTACTCCTTCGACGTCGACGACGCGGGGCTGGACGCCTCCTACGCCGCGCACCGCGCCGCCTACGTCCGGATCTTCGACCGGCTGGGCCTGGAGTACGTGATCGTCTCGGCGATGTCGGGCGCGATGGGCGGCTCCAGGAGCGAGGAGTTCCTGCACCCGACCGAGATCGGCGAGGACACCTTCGTCCGCTCGCCCGGCGGGTACGCGGCCAACGTCGAGGCGGTCAGCACCGTCGTCCCCGAGCCGCTGCCGATCGAGGGCCTGCCCGAGGCGCACGTCGAGGACACCCCCGACACCCCGACCATCGAGACGCTGGTCGCCGTCGCGCGGGAGCTGTTCCCCGACGCCGGCTACACGGCCGCCTCGACGCTCAAGAACGTCGTCGTCACGCTCGTGCACCCCGACGGCACCCGGGAGCCGCTGGTGATCGGCATCCCCGGCGACCGCGAGGTCGACGCCAAGCGGCTGGAGGCGCAGGTGGCGCCGGCGGAGGTGGAGCCGTTCACCGACTTCGAGGCGCACCCGGCGCTGGTCAAGGGCTACATCGGCCCGCAGGTGCTCGGGAAGGACAGCGAGTCGGGCATCCGCTACCTCGTCGACCCCCGCGTCGTCCCCGGCACCCGCTGGGTCACCGGCGCCAACGAGCCCGGCAAGCACGTGTTCGACCTGGTGGCCGGCCGCGACTTCTCGTGGGACGGCACCGTCGAGGCCGCCGAGGTGCTGCCGGGCGACCCCGCGCCCGACGGCTCGGGCCCGCTGGAGCTCGCCCGGGGCGTGGAGATCGGGCACATCTTCCAGCTGGGCCGCAAGTACGCCGACGCCTTGGGCCTGCAGGTGCTCGACGAGAACGGCAGGCTCGTCACGGTCACCATGGGCTCCTACGGCATCGGCGTCTCCCGCGCCGTCGCCGCGATCGCCGAGTCCACCCACGACGAGCTGGGCCTGGTCTGGCCGCGCGAGATCGCCCCGGCCGACGTGCACGTCGTCGCCACCGGCAAGGACGCCGCGGTGTTCGAGGCCGCGCAGGCGCTGTCCGACGAGCTGGTCGCCGCCGGGCTGACCGTCCTCTACGACGACCGGCCGAAGGTGTCGCCCGGGGTCAAGTTCAAGGACGCCGAGCTGCTCGGGATGCCGACCATCGTGACCGTCGGCCGCGGGCTCGCCGACGGCGTCGTCGAGCTGCGCGACCGGGCGACGGGCGAGCGGTCGGAGGTGCCGGTGGCCGACGCCGCCGCCGCGGTGCTCGCTCAGGTCCGGCCGGGGACCAGCTCGACCTCGTAGCCGTCGGCGTCCTCGAGGTAGGCCGCCCGGTGCCGCGGGCCGCCGGCGAACGGGTGGCGGTCGGCGAACAGCAGCCGCCACCCGTGCGCCGGCGCCGCGGCCACCAGCGCGTCGACGTCGTCGGCGGTGCCGGCCCAGAACGCGAGGTGGTTGAGGCCTGGCCGGCGGCGCTCGTGGGTGTCCGCGGCGAGGTCCGGCGACCGCTCGACGACGACGTAGACGTCGCCGAGCCGCCAGGACCGGCCGTGCTCCCACGACTGGTACGGCTGCGCGCCCAGCGCGGTCAGCAGCCAGCCCCACGAGCGCTCGGCGCGGGCCAGGTCGGGCACCCACAGCTCGACGTGGTGGAGCAGACCCCGGCTGGTCATGGCACGCCTCCCGGCATCTGGCATCATGGTCGGTCGAACACGGCGGTGCGCGGCCCTCTCACCGACGCCGGCCGTGTCCCTGGCTCCGCCCCGGCGTAACCCCACGCGTCCGTCCGGCGAGCACCGACGAACAGCGTTCGAGGAGATTCCGAGCCACCGTGGCCACCAAGATCAAGCTCATGCGTCTGGGCAAGATGCGTGCTCCGTACTACCGCATCGTCGTCGCCGACTCGCGCACCAAGCGCGAGGGCCGCGTCATCGAGACGATCGGCAAGTACCACCCGAAGGAGGAGCCCTCCTTCATCGAGGTCGACAGCGAGCGCGCGCAGTACTGGCTGGGCGTCGGCGCGCAGCCGACCGAGCCGGTCGCGGCCATCCTCCGCGTCACCGGTGACTGGCAGAAGTTCAAGGGCGAGCCGGCCCCGCCGCCCATGAAGGTCGCCGCCCCCAAGCCCGACCGCAAGGCCCTCTACGAGGAGGCCGTCCGCAGCGCCGGCGAGGAGCCGGCCGCCGGTGCGACCACCCCGAAGAAGAAGGCCGCTCCCAAGGCCGACGACGCCGCCGCCACGGTGGCCGAGGCCGCCGGTGCCGGTGGCGAGGGCCCGGCCGCCGGCGCCACCACGACGCCCGCCGAGTAAGACGTGCTCGAAGAGGCGCTCGAGCACCTGGTCAAGGGCATCGTCGACCACCCGCGCGACGTCACCGTCGACCTGGTCGGCGGCCGTCGCGGCAAGACCCTCGAGGTCCGGGTCCACCCCGACGACCTCGGCAAGGTGATCGGTCGCGGCGGGCGCACCGCCAAGGCGCTGCGCACCGTCATGACCGGCGTCGGCGGCCGCGGCCTGCGGGTCGACGTCGTCGACACCGACGGGCGCTGAGCCGCGCGGCTTGGACGCGCAGAACCCCTCCACCGACACCGTGGTGGTCGGCCGCATCGGCCGGCCCCACGGTGTCCGTGGTGAGGCCACCGTCGAGGTCCGCACCGACGACCCCGGGAAGCGCTTCCGCCCCGGCGCCGTCCTGCGCACCGTCCCCGTCGAGCGCGGTCCGCTGACCGTCGCCGGCGCCCGCTGGCACCGCGAGGTGCTGCTGCTCGCGTTCGAGGGCTACGACAGCCGCGAGACCGTCGAGACCCTCCGCGACACCCTGCTCGAGGTCCCGGTCGCCGACCTCCCGGCGCTGGAGGACCCCGACGACTTCTACGACCACCAGCTCGTCGGCCTGGCCGCCCGGCTGGCCGACGGCACGCCGCTGGGCGAGGTCACCGCGGTCCGCCACGAGGGCGCGGACCTGCTGGTCGTCGACCGCGGCGAGGCCGGCGAGCTGCTGGTCCCGTTCGTCACGGCGATCGTGCCGACCGTCGACGTACCCGGCGGGTTCGTCGTCGTCGACCCGCCCGAGGGGCTGCTCGACCTGTGAGCGACCCGTACCGCATCGACGTCGTCACGATCTTCCCGGAGTACCTGGCGCCGCTCCGGCAGTCGCTGCTCGGGAAGGCCGCCGAGCGCGGCCTGGTGGCCATCGGCGTGCACGACCTGCGGCAGTGGACCGAGGACGTCCACCGCACCGTCGACGACGCCCCCTACGGCGGCGGCCCCGGCATGGTCATGCGCCCCGAGCCGTGGGCGCGCGCCCTGGAGGCCGTCCGCCCGCCCGGCACCCGGCTGGTCGTGCCCACACCCGCCGGGCGCCCGTTCACCCAGGCCGTCGCCGCCGAGTGGGCCGCCGAGCCCGGGCTGGTGTTCGCCTGCGGCCGCTACGAGGGCATCGACCAGCGGGTGGCCGAGTGGGCCGCCGCGTCCGGGCCGGTGTCGGAGGTCTCGATCGGCGACTACGTGCTGGCCGGCGGCGAGTCCGCGGTGCTCGTGATGGTGGAGGCGGTCACCCGGCTGATCCCCGGCGTCGTCGGCAACCGCGAGTCGGTGGCGTTCGACTCGCACGCCGACGGGCTGCTGGAGGGTCCCTCCTACACCCGGCCGGCGTCCTGGCGCGGGCTGGACGTCCCGCCGGTGCTGCTCTCCGGCGACCACGCCGCGATCGCCCGCTGGCGCCGCGCGGAGTCGCTGCGGCGGACCGCGACCCGGCGTCCCGACCTGCTGGCCGCGCTGCCCGAGGACGCGCTGTCGCCCGCCGACCGGGCGGTCCTCGACGGTGCCTGACCGCGCCTGGGTGCGTCCCACGGCGCGGGTCGTCGTCCTCGACCCCGACGGGCGGGTGCTGCTGCTCGGCGCCCGGCTGACCGACCCCGCCGTCCCGCCCGGCGACGTGCTGTTCTGGTACACGCCCGGCGGGGGAGTGGAGGACGGCGAGACCGTCCGCGAGGCCGCCGCCCGCGAGCTGGCCGAGGAGATCGGCCTGGTCGTCGACCCCGCGGCCCTCGAGGGCCCGGTGTGGTTCCGGCGGCACGTCGGCCCGTTCGCCGGGGTGCAGATCGACTCGCGGGAGACCTTCTTCGTCCTGCGCGACGTCGTCCACGAGGTGGACGCCACCGGCCGCACCGAGCTGGAGCTGCTCGGGGAGGAGCCGCACCGGTGGTGGTCCGCCGCGGAGATCGCCGCGGCGGACGTGGAGTTCGCGCCCCGCGAGCTCGCCGCGGTGCTGCCCGAGCTGCTGGCCGGGCCGTGGCGCCGGCCACCCCGCGTGGTCGACTGACCGGCGCGGGGACCAGCCCGCCCCGGCCCGCGCTCGGCAGGGTGGCGCCCGTGTGGCACAGTAGAGAGTCGCTGCAGACCGGAGGCGCCGCCGACGGGCACTCCTCCCGGAGTCGCAGCCACCTGGTCCGGAGCGTGGGGCACCCCGATGCCCGGGCCGACGACGAGCCAACGCTGAGACCGAGGAATGCTGCGATGAACACCCTGGACGTACTCGACGCCGACTCGCTGCGCGACGACATCCCCGAGTTCCGCCCCGGGGACACCGTCAAGGTGCACGTCCGCGTCGTCGAGGGCAACCGCTCGCGCATCCAGGTCTTCCAGGGCGTCGTGATCCGGCGCCAGGGCGGCGGGATCCGCGAGACCTTCACCGTCCGCAAGGTCAGCTTCGGCGTGGGCGTGGAGCGCACCTTCCCGGTGCACACCCCGGTCGTCGAGAAGATCGAGGTGCTGACCCGCGGTGACGTCCGCCGGGCCAAGCTCTACTACCTGCGTGAGCTGCGCGGCAAGGCCGCCAAGATCAAGGAGCGTCGCGAGACCGTCGCGCGCTGACCACCCCCGGCTCCGGCCGGACGACTCCGGGCCGGTCCGACCCGGCCTGACCACGGCGGGTCCTCCGCGGCCGTACGCTGGCTCCCGATGAGCAGCGATCGGTCCGGAGGGCCCGCCGACGTCGTCCCGGGGGACGACCCCACGCCCGAGCGGCCGGACACCGGTGGCCACCGCCGCACCTGGCGGCGGCGGGACGAGCCGGAGAAGAAGAGCTCGTTGCTGCGCGAGCTGCCCGTGCTGCTGCTCGTGGCCTTCGTGCTCGCGCTGCTGGTGAAGACCTTCCTCGCGCAGGCCTTCTTCATCCCCTCCGGGTCGATGGAGCAGACGCTGCACGGCTGCACCGGCTGCACCGGGGACCGCGTCCTGGTGAACAAGGTCCCGTACTGGTTCGGCGACCCCGAGCCCGGCGACATCGTCGTCTTCGAGGGGCCGGACACCTGGACGCCCGAGGTCGAGGTCTCCGAGCCCTCGAACTGGTTCACCGGCGGGCTGCTGTGGCTGGGCCGGGCCGTCGGCGTGGCGCCGCCGAGCGAGGACGACTACGTCAAGCGCGTCATCGCCGTGGGCGGCCAGACCGTGCAGTGCTGCGACGCCGAGGGCCGGGTGACCGTCGACGGCGAGCCGCTCGACGAGCCCTACATCTACGAGGACACCCCGCTGGAGTCCCGCGCCTTCGGCCCCGTCACCGTGCCCGAGGGCCGGCTGTGGGTCATGGGGGACCACCGGTCGGCCTCGGCCGACTCCCGCTCGCACGTCGGCGACCGCTACGGCGGCACCGTCGCCGTCGACGACGTGATCGGCAAGGCCGCGCTGATCGTCTGGCCGGTGTCCCGGTTCGGCACGCTGGACTCCCCGGACATCCAGGGCACGGAGGCGGCCGCCGCCGCGGGCGCGGTCGGCCAGGTGCTCCCGCTGGGTGCAGGCCTCGCCGGCGCGCTGCCGGTCGCGGCGTGGAACCGCCGGCGCCGGCTGCGCCGCCCGCCCCCGGGCTGACCTCCGCCCGCCTCCCGACGGCGCCGTCCCTCCCCGAGGGACGGCGCCGTCGTCTTCCGCGCGCCATTCCCGCAAACGGCGTCCCCATGTCGACAAATGCGGAACGGTCACCTCTCCGGTTTCTCGTGTGACGGGAGCTACCAATAGCGGGTGCGGAAAAAATCCCCAGGAAGTGTTCAAGGACCGCGCCATTCATCCCGATGGAGTAGTCGAGAGCAACCCGGTCCACCGAAATGGAGAAAGTCGTGTCCGCACCCCTGGCGAGCGCTGCCCGAGGCGTCACCCGCGTGCTCCTCCTCGCCGACGCCCCCGTCCTGCGGCGCGGCCTGGTCAGCATGATCAACGAGACCGCCGGCATGCAGTCGGTGGGCACCCCCGGCGAGCTGCGCCGCGCCCTCACCCTCGTCGAGACCGCCCGGCCCGACGCCGTGGTCGTCGAGATGGGCGCCGGCCGCGCCGCCACCCTCAACGTCGTCCGCGACCTGCGCCGCCGCTTCCCGCGGGTCGCCGTCGTCGCCCTCGCGACCTCGGAGGACCCGGCCGTGGTCAACGAGGCCGTCGCCGCCGGTGTCCGCGGCTACCTGATGCTCAACACCTCGCCGACCCTGCTCGGCTGGGCGATCCTGGCCGCCCGCGCCGGCCGGACCGTCGTCGACCCGCAGATCCGCCGCGTCGAGCCCGCCGCCGCCCCGGTCGGCAAGCCGCTGACCCCCGAGGTGCCGCTCACCCGGCGCGAGCAGGACGTCCTCGACGAGCTGCTGCAGGGTCAGTCCAACCGGCAGATCGGCCGCAACCTGTTCATCAGCGAGGACACCGTCAAGTCGCACGTGAAGGCGATCCTGCGCAAGCTCGGCGCCCGCGACCGCGCGCACGCCGTCTCGCTGGTCCTGTCCTCCCGCTCCTCCGGCACCTGCACCTGCGGCGCCCACGCGCTGACCGCCCCCGCCCCGGCTCCGGCCGAGGTCTGATCCCGGCGCCCGGGCCCGGCAGCACCGCGCCGGGTCCGGCGCCCCCCGGCCGGCCGTCCGCCTCCTCGGCGGCCGGACCGGGACGACGGGCCGGCCCCCTCTGACCCCGGGGGCCGGCCCGCCGCCGTCTGCGCGCCGGCCAGTCCCGCCGTCCCGGGGGCGGGTCGTGTCCCCGGGGCGTCGTAGTGTCGGACGGCGATGGCAGGCCGTCTTCCCCCCGCTCACCGGGCCGCCGCGACGCCGGCCGCCCGCACCCGGCGTCCCGACCCCGCCGGCGACCCGGGCCGCGACGAGTCGCTCTGGGACATGGAGCGGTCGCTGCGCCGGCGCGGCTTCTCCGCCGTCGCAGGCGCCGACGAGGCCGGCCGCGGCGCGTGCGCCGGACCGCTGGTCGCCGCCGCGTGCGTGCTCCCCGCCGGTCGCCGCGGACGGGTCCCCGGGCTGGCCGACTCCAAGCTCCTGACCGCCGCGGCGCGGGAGCGGGTCTACGCCGAGGTCGTCGACCGCGCGCTGTCCTGGTCGGTCGTGGTCATCCCGGTGGCCGACCTCGACGCGCGCGGCATGCACGTCACCAACCTCGAGGCGCTGCGCCGCGCGGTCAGCGCGCTGGACCCGCCGGCGGACTACGTGCTCACCGACGGGTTCTCCGTGCCCGGCCTCGGGGTGCCGGCCCTGGCCGTGTGGAAGGGCGACCGGGTCGCCGCCTGCGTGGCCGCGGCGTCGGTGCTGGCCAAGGTGACCCGGGACCGGATCATGCTCGACGTGCACGAGCGCTTCCCCGAGTACGACTTCGCGGTGCACAAGGGCTACACGACCGAGGCGCACACCGCCGCGCTGGAGCGTCACGGGCCCTGTCCCGAGCACCGGTCGCGCTTCGTCAACGTCGTCCGCGCCCGCGACGCGCGCGCCGTCCGGGAACTCCAGCTCACCGCTGCCGGCGGCATGGTCGATGATGGGGGCATGCGCACGATCTCCGGAGAGCCGCGATGAGCACCGAGGACCTGGAGAAGTACGAGACCGAGATGGAGCTGCAGCTCTATCGCGAGTACCGGGACATCGTCCGGCAGTTCACCTACGTGGTGGAGACCGAGCGGCGCTTCTACCTGGCCAACGCCGTCGACCTGCAGGTCCGCGAGGCCGGCGGCGAGGTGTTCTTCGAGCTCAAGCTGTCCGACGCCTGGGTCTGGGACATGTACCGGCCGGCGCGGTTCGTCCGCAACGTGCGGGTGCTGACGTTCAAGGACGTCAACGTCGAGGAGCTGGACAAGCCCGACCTCGAGCTGCCCGACGGGCCCCGCATCACCTGATCGCATCCGCACACCCGGGAGACTGACCGCCCGGGCCGACGGGACCGCCCGCGCCCTCCACAGCCCGGGCCGCCGTCCACAGACCGCCGTGCCGGACCGTGCCGGGCGCCTGCCCGGGTCACGGTCGGCGGGTGTCCACGAGAACCGAAATCGGCAGCCGCGGGGAGACCATCGCCGCGGCCTACCTCACCGACGCCGGGCTGGCCGTCCTCGACCGCAACTGGCGGTGCCGCGACGGCGAGCTCGACATCGTCGCCCGCGAGGGCGCGGCCATCGTCTTCTGCGAGGTCAAGACCCGCCGGGCCACAGGCTTCGGCCACCCCGTCGAGGCGGTGACCGCGGCCAAGCAGCGGCGGCTGCGCACGCTGGCCCAGCGGTGGCTGGCCGCCCACGACGAGCACGCGCCCGACCTGCGGTTCGACGTCGTCGGCGTGCTGGTGCGGCCGGCCGCGCCGGCGCTGGTCACCCACCTGCGCGGGGCGTTCTCGTGACGCTCGCCCGCACCTGGTCGGTCGGGCTGGCCGGGGTGTCCGGTGCGATGGTCGAGGTCGAGGTGGACATGTCCGCCGGCGTCCCCGGCGTGGCGCTCGTCGGCCTGCCCGACGCCGTGGTGCGCCAGTCGGTCGACCGCGTCCGCGCGGCCGTGGTCAACACCGGGGCGTCCTGGCCGATGCGCCGGATCACCATCGGGCTGTCGCCGGCGTCGATGCCCAAGCAGGGCAGCGGCTTCGACCTCGCGCTGGCCGCCGCCGTGCTCACCGCGGCCGGCACGCTCCCGTCCGACGGCGCCGACGGGCTGGTGCTGCTCGGCGAGCTCGGGCTCGACGGCTCGGTGCGCGCGGTGCGCGGCGTCCTGCCCGCCGTGCTGGCCGCCGCCCGGGCCGGGCACGGCACCGTCGTCGTCCCGGCCGGCAACGTGGAGGAGGCGGCGCTGGTCGACGGCGTCGACGTCCTCGCCGCGCGCACCCTCGGCGACCTGGTGGCCCACCTGTCCGGGCGCGCCCGGCTGACGCCGCACGTCCGCGGGCCGCTGCCCCCGCCGGCACCGGCGCCGGACCTCGGCGACGTCGTCGGCCAGGCCGCGGGCCGGCGCGCGGTGGAGGTGGCCGCGGCCGGCGGGCACCACCTGCTCCTCACCGGGCCGCCGGGGGCGGGGAAGACGATGCTCGCCGAGCGGCTGCCCGGCCTGCTGCCCGTCCTCGACGAGCGGGCCGCGCTCGAGGTCACCGCCATCCACTCGGTCGCCGGCACGCTGCCTCCGGACGCGCCGCTGCTCAGCCGGCCGCCGTTCGAGGCGCCGCACCACTCGGCCACGATGGCCGCCCTCGTCGGCGGCGGGTCGGGCGCCATCCGTCCCGGCGCGCTGTGCCGCGCCCACCGCGGCGTGCTGTTCCTGGACGAGGCGCCGGAGTTCGCCCGGGCGACGCTGGACACGCTGCGCCAGCCCCTCGAACGCGGCCAGGTCACGATCAGCCGGGCCGCCGGGTCGGCGACCTTCCCGTGCCGCGCCCAGCTGGTGCTCGCCGCCAACCCGTGCCCGTGCGCCAGCGCGGCCGGTGACTCCGTCTGCACCTGCAGCCCGCTGGAGCGCCGCCGGTACCGGTCCCGGCTGTCCGGCCCGCTGCTGGACCGCATCGACCTGCGCATCGAGCTGCCGCCGGTCACCCGCGCCGCCTGGCTGGACACCCGTGCGGCCCCGGAGCCGACCGCCGAGGTGGCGGCGCGCGTCGCCGCCGCCCGCGGAGCCGCCGCCGCCCGGCTGCGCGGCACCGGCCTGCTGCTCAACAGCCAGGTGCCCGGGCGGCTGCTGCGCGAGCGCTGGGCGGTGCCGCGGCCGGCGCTGGCGCTGGCCGAGCGCGCGCTGGACCGCGGCCTGCTGTCGGTGCGCGGGCTGGACCGCGTGCTGCGGGTGTCCTGGACGCTGGCCGACCTCGCCGGTCGGGCGGTCCCCGACGGCGGCGACGTGGCCGAGGCGCTGGGCATGCGGCTGCAGCGGGTGGCGGCGTGACCGCCCCGGCCCTCGAGGAGGACCTGGAGGACGCGCTCGCCGGCCCGGCCGCGGTCGACGGGGTGGCGGTCCCCGGCATCCGGCGCGCCCGCGCCTGGCTGACCCGCGCCGCGGAGCCGGGCTCGGTGGCGCTGTGGCGGTGGGTCGACGACGTCGGCCCGGTCGCGGCGGTGCGCGCCCTGCGGGCCGGAACGGCGCCCGAGCAGGCCCGCGCCCTGGTCGGCGTGCGCGCCGAGCAGGACGCCACCCTCGCCGACCTCCGCCGGGCGGAGCGGTGCGGGGCCCGGCTGGTGGTCCCCGAGGACGACGAGTGGCCCGCGCTGCCGCTGCACGCGCTGACCGTCGCCGCGCACACCGACGGCGACGGCGAGGGCCGGCGCGACCGGACCACCGCGCTCGTGCCGCCGGTCGCCCTGTGGGTGCGCGGGGACCCGCCGCTCGGGCCGACCGTCGACCGCTCCGTGGCCGTCGTCGGCGCGCGGGCGTCCACGGCCTACGGCGAGCACGTGGCCGCCGACCTCGGCGCGCAGCTGGGGGAGCGCGGCTGGACGGTCGTCTCCGGCGGCGCCTACGGCATCGACGTCGCCGCCCACCGCGGCGCCCTGGCCGCGGGGGCCCCCACCGTGGTGGTGGTCGCCTGCGGGGTCGACCGGGCCTACCCGGCCGCCCACTCCGCGGTGTTCGAGCGCATCGTCAGCGGCGGCGGCCTGCTGGTCAGCGAGTGGCCGCCGGGCGCGGCTCCGCACCGGCACCGCTTCCTCGTCCGCAACCGGATCATCGCCGGGCTCACCCGCGGCACCGTGGTGGTCGAGGCCGCGGCCCGCTCCGGCGCGCAGGCCACCGCCCGGCGCGCCCGCGCGCTGGGCAAGGAGGTGCTCGTCGTGCCCGGCCCCGTGACGAGCGCGATGTCGGTCGGCTGCCACGAGCTGCTGCGGGAGCAGGAGTCCGGCGCGCGGCTGGTCAGCAACGCCGCGCAGGTCGTCGAGGCGGTCGGCAGCCTCGGGGACGACCTGGCCGCTCCGGAGCGACGGCCCACGTCGCCCCGCGACGGCCTGTCCGACCTGGCCCGCCGGGTGCTCGACGCCTGCCCGGTGAGGACCGGCGTGAGCGCCGAGCGGCTGGCCGCGGTCGCCGGCTGCGACCCGCTGGAGGCCATGCGGGTGCTGCCCGGCCTGGAGGTCGCCGACCTCGTGCAGTGGACCGGCACCGGCTGGCGGCTGGCCCCACCGCCGCGCACGGGACGCGGCGGGTGACCCGGCGGCCGGTCCCCGGGGGTCCGCCTCCCGGACGCTGAGGGGCCGGCCCGCCCGCACCGGTCGTGGGCGACCGGACGGCGCGGCGGCTTGACCCACGGACGGTGCCGTCGGACGGTCGGAGAGTGACCGCCCGGACCGCCGACGCCCGCGCCGCGCTGCCGCCGGCGCTCGCGGCCGCGCTCGAGGGCTACGAGGACGCGCTGCGGCACGAGCGGGACCTGTCCGAGCACTCCGTCCGCGGCTACGTCACCGACGCCGTCTGGCTGCTCGACCACCTCGCCCGCCGCGGCGGCACGCGGGTCGACGAGCTGGACCTCGCCGCGCTGCGCAGCTGGCTGGCCCAGGGCCGCACGCGCGGTGCCAGCCGCGCGACCACCGCCCGCCGCGCCGCCGCCGCCCGCTCGTTCACCGCCTGGCTGCGCCGCTCGGGGCACACCCCCGAGGACGTCGGCCTGCGGCTGGTCAGCCCCAAGGCGCACCGGACGCTGCCCGACGTGCTCGCCCCCGACCAGGCCCGCGCCGTCGTCGAGTCCACCGCCGGCGCCGACGACCCCGTGGGCCTGCGCGACGCCGTCGTCCTCGAGCTGCTGTACGCCAGCGGCATCCGGGTCAGCGAGCTGGTCGGCCTCGACGTCGACGACGTCGACCGCGGCCGCCGCCTGCTGCGGGTCCTCGGCAAGGGCCGCAAGGAGCGCAGCGTGCCCTACGGCGCACCGGCCGAGCGGGCGCTCGACGCCTGGCTGACCCGGGGCCGCCCGGCACTGGCCACCTCCGACTCCGGCCCGGCGCTGCTGCTCGGCCGGCGCGGGCGGCGGCTGGACCCGCGCGAGGCCCGCCGCACCGTGCACGCCGCGGTGGCGCGCGCGCCGGGCGCGCCCGACGTCGGCCCGCACGGGCTGCGGCACTCCGCGGCCACCCACGTCCTGGAGGGCGGCGCCGACCTGCGCTCCGTCCAGGAGCTGCTCGGCCACGCTAGCCTCGCGACGACGCAGATCTACACGCACGTGACCGTCGAGCGGCTGCGTGCGGTGCACGCCCAGGCGCACCCGCGGGCCTGAGCCGAGCGCCCACCCGAACGACCGTCCCCGGGTCCGGCAGGACCCCAGCCACCACGAAGCGGGAGACCCGACGTGCCCGAAGCCACCATCCACCGGATCGGCGGCGAGTCCGAGGAGGACGCCGACGCCGCGCTGGCCGAGCTGTGGGCGCAGTACGTCGCCGACCGCGCCCCCGAGCTGCGCGACCGGCTGATCCTGCACTACGCGCCGCTGGTCAAGTACGTCGCCGGCCGGGTCGGCAGCGGCCTGCCGGCGCACGTCGAGCAGGCCGACCTGGTCTCCTACGGCACCTTCGGGCTCATCGACGCGATCACCCGCTACCAGCCCTCGCGCGAGGTCAAGTTCGAGAGCTACGCGATGTCCCGCATCCGCGGCGCGATCATCGACGAGCTGCGCAGCACCGACTGGATCCCGCGGTCGGTGCGGATGCGCGCCCGGCAGTTCGAGCGGACGGTCGCCACGCTGGAGAACCAGCTCCAGCGCAGCCCGACCGACGAGGAGATCGCCGCGGCGATGGAGATGGACGTCGAGGACGTGCGCAAGTTCCTCGGCCAGCTCTCCCTGGTCAACGTCGTCGCCCTCGACGAGCTGCTCACCGACGACGACGGCGGCGCGCCCCGGCTGGTCGACACGCTGCAGGACGCCAACGCCCTCGACCCGCAGGCGATGGCCGAGCACGGCGAGGCCCGCCAGCTGCTCGCCCGCGCCGTCGAGCAGCTGCCCGAGCGGGAGAAGGTCGTGGTCAGCCTCTACTACTTCGAGGGCCTGACGCTGGCCGACATCGGCCGCGTCCTCGGCGTCACCGAGAGCCGCATCTGCCAGCTGCACACCAAGGCCGTGCTGCACCTGCGCACCAAGCTCGCCGACATCGCCTGAGCCGCCGGTGGGGCTCGAGCACGCGCTCCTCCCGGTCCGCCCGGGCCGGGAGGAGGGGTTCGAGGCGGCCTCGGGGCGCGCGCGGCCGCTCGTCGAGGCGTCGCCGGGGTTCCGCTCCCTGCGGCTGTCCCGCTGCCCCGAGCGCCCGGGGACCTCCCTGCTGCTGGTCGAGCGGGACCGGCTGGAGGACCACACCGAGGGGTTCCGGGGCTCGGCCGCCTACCGGGAGTGGACGGCGCTGCTGCACTCCTCCGACGACCCGTTCCCGGTGGTCGAGCACGTCACCGACGTGGCGGCGACCGGGGATCAGACCGCGACGCGGCGCCGCAGCGCGGCCTCGATCGGCCCGGACAGGAACAGCAGGAACATCGCCCAGTAGTGCACGCCCGGCAGCAGCGTGCCGGCCAGCAGGGCGACGAGGAACAGCCCGCTGGCGACCAGCGACGGCCACGGGGGTCCGACCGGCGCGGCGGCGTCGCGGCGCAGGGCGGGGCGCCGCCACAGCAGCAGGCTGATCGCCGTGAGGCAGAACGAGCTCAGCGTGATGGTGCCGATGTAGAGCGCGACCGCGGGCCGGTCGGTGCCGTAGCGGGCCGACACCTGGGTGGCGAAGGGCAGCAGGACGATCGTCAGGATCCACAGCAGGTTGGCGGTGAGGAACGCCTGGTCGTAGGACCCCACGGTCTCGACCACCCGGTGGTGGACCAGCCAGAGCCGCGCGATCACGACGAAGCTGAGGAAGAACGCGCCGATCTGTGACGACTCGTCGGCCAGCAGCGTGCCGAGGCCGGTCCGCGGCTCCGCGCCGTCGAGCAGCTCGGTCAGCGGCAGCACCAGCAGGGTGATGGCGATGGCGACGACCGCGTCGAGGAACGCGACGAAACGGTCGAGGCCCCGTTCGGTCTGCACCCCGCGCAGGCTAGGGGCGGCGGCCGCTCCGGCAGCGGTCCCCGCGCGTCACCCGAGCGGCAGCAGGCGCACGCGCGGCGGGCGCAGCAGCGACAGCGGGTCCAGGTACACCTCGCCGCGCCGCAGGCCCCAGTGGAGGCAGGCGGCGGCCGGGCAGCCGGCGTGCCCGGCCGCCAGGGTCCCGACCGGGGACCCGCGGGCGACGCGCTGCCCGGCCGCGACGGCGGGGTCGACCGGCTCGTAGGTCGTCCGCAGCCCGTCGGCGTGGTCGACGCTCACCACCGGCCGGCCCGCCACCTGCCCGGCGAAGACGACGACGCCGTCCCCGGCCGCCACCACGACGTCACCGGCGGCGCCGGCGAGGTCCGCGCCGCGGTGCCCGGGGCCGTAGGGCGAGGGCGGGGGAGCGAACGGCCGGGTGACGGCCGGCGGCCCGCCCAGCGGTGCGGTCCAGGCGGGGACGGCGGGAGCGCCCGGCTCCGCGACGGCGGGCACCGGCCCGAGCAGGGCGGCGCAGGCCAGCAGGAGCACGAGCAGCGGGCGGGCGGGCACGCCGCCGAGGCTTCCCGCCGGCGCGCCGCAGCGGGCGCCGGGCAGCGCACCTGTGGACGGCCCGGGCACGGGGGAGGAGCGGTCCCGCCCGGCGCGTATGCTGTCCGGTGCGACCCGTCTGCACGGGTCGACTCCGCGCGTCCTCCACCCGCCAGCACGGCGGGGCAGCCCCACCTCGGTCCCGGTCCACCCGGGTCGGTGGCGCCGCGGGACGCCAGGGCGGGACACCACCCGGTGCCCGCGTCAACCGAGGAGCGCGGCCGCCGGGCGGCCGCGCGCGAGCACGAGAGGCTGCGCCCCCCATGGCAGTCGTCAGCATGAAGCAGCTGCTCGACAGCGGCGTCCACTTCGGGCACCAGACCCGTCGCTGGAACCCGAAGATGAAGCGCTTCATCTTCACCGAGCGCAACGGCATCTACATCATCGACCTGCAGCAGACGCTCGGGTACATCGACTCGGCCTACGAGTTCGTCAAGCAGACGGTCTCGCACGGCGGCACGATCCTGTTCGTCGGCACCAAGCGCCAGGCGCAGGAGGTCGTCGCCGAGCAGGCGCAGCGCGTCGGCATGCCCTACGTCAACCAGCGCTGGCTGGGCGGCATGCTCACCAACTTCTCCACCGTCCACAAGCGGCTCCAGCGGCTCAAGGAGCTCGAGGACATGGAGCAGACCGGCGTGATGGCCGGCCTGTCCAAGAAGGAGCAGCTGGGCCTGACCCGCGAGAAGGCCAAGCTCGAGCGCAGCCTCGGCGGCATCCGCGACATGCAGAAGGTGCCCAGCGCCATCTGGATCGTGGACACCAAGAAGGAGCACATCGCCGTCGGCGAGGCCCGCAAGCTGGGCATCCCGGTCGTCGCGATCCTCGACACCAACTGCGACCCCGACGAGGTCGACTACAAGATCCCGGGCAACGACGACGCGATCCGCGCCATCAACGTCCTGACCCGCGTGATCGCCGACGCCGTCGCGGACGGCCTCATGGCCCGCTCGGCCGCGCAGGCCAACGCCGGCCGCGAGGACGGCGCCGAGCAGGCCATCGGTGGCGACGAGCCGCTGCCGGACTGGGAGCGCGAGCTGCTGACCGGTGGTGCCGAGACCGCGACCGAGCAGCCCTCGGACACCTCCGCCACCGCCCCGGCCCCCACCGCCGGCGAGGCCTGAGAACTCCCGCACCGCCCGGCCGCACCGCGCGTGCGGCCGGGCGGCGCGCCGCCCGCGGGCGTCCTCGGGACGCCCACCCCTCCACACCGACGAGGAAGTGACATGCCTGCCTTCACCGCCGCCGACGTCAAGCGGCTCCGCGACGCCACCGGCGCCGGCATGATGGACGCCAAGAAGGCCCTCACCGAGGCCGACGGCGAGTACGACAAGGCCATCGAGCTGCTGCGCATCAAGGGCGCCAAGGACGTCGGCAAGCGCCTCGAGCGCTCCACGACCAACGGCATCGTCGTCAGCAAGCACGGCGCGCTGCTCGAGCTCGACTGCGAGACCGACTTCGTCGCCAAGAACGCCGACTTCGTGGCGCTCGCCGAGCGGCTCGTCGAGATCGTGCTGGAGCAGTCGCCGGCCGACCTCGACGCGCTGATGGCGACCGAGGTCGACGGCCAGACCGTCGCCAAGCTGATCGAGGCCGAGTCCGCCCGCATCGGCGAGAAGCTCGTCCTCTCCCGCTTCGCCACCTTCGAGGGCCCGACCGCGGTGTACCTGCACAAGCGGGCCACCGACCTGCCGCCGGCCATCGGCGTCGCCGTCCAGTACCAGGGCGGCGACGAGGAGGCCGCGCGCGCCCTGGCGATGCACATCGCCGCCGCCCGCCCGCGCTTCCTGTCCCGCGAGGAGGTCCCGGCGGAGGCCGTCGAGACCGAGCGCCGGGTCGCCGAGCAGACGGCCAAGGAGGAGGGCAAGCCCGAGCAGGCGATCGTCAAGATCGTCGAGGGCCGGGTCAACGCCTACTACAAGGACTTCGTCCTGCTCGAGCAGCCGTCGATCACCGAGCCCAAGCGCACGGTGAAGCAGGTCATCGACGAGGCCGGCCTGACCGTGCAGCGGTTCGCCCGCTTCGAGGTCGGCCAGGCCTGACGAGCCGCAGGCGACGGAGACACCACGCCACCGGCCCCGTCCCATCCCCGGGACGGGGCCGGTGGTGTCTCCGGGCCCGGCTGGCGAGCGCCGGGCTCTCTGTCAGGATCACCGAGAACGACGTCGAGCGAGGGAAGAGCTGTTGACCGAGACCGCCACGACGCAGACGACCGAGGCACCCCACCCGCCGCTGTCGGCCCCGAGCGCCTTCCAGCCCGCTGACGGCGCCGGCTACCAGCGGGTGCTGCTCAAGCTCTCCGGCGAGGCCTTCGGCGGCGGCAAGGTCGGCGTCGACTCCGGGATCGTCCACGACATCGCCACCCAGCTGGCCGAGGTCGTCCACGGCGGCACGCAGGTCGCCGTCGTCGTCGGCGGGGGCAACTTCTTCCGCGGCGCCGAGCTGTCCCAGGCGGGCATGGACCGCCGGCACGCCGACTACATGGGCATGCTCGGCACGGTCATGAACTGCCTGGCGCTGCAGGCCTTCTGCGAGCAGGTGGGCCTGGAGACCCGGGTGCAGACGGCGATCACCATGGGCCAGGTCGCCGAGCCCTACATCCCGCGCAAGGCCGTCCGGCACCTGGAGAAGGGCCGGCTGGTCATCTTCGGCGCCGGCGCCGGCATGCCGTACTTCTCCACCGACACCGTCGCCGCCCAGCGCGCGCTGGAGATCGGCTGCCAGGTGCTGCTCATGGCCAAGAACGGCGTCGACGGCGTCTACGACGACGACCCGCGCACCAACCCGGCGGCGACCATGTACGACGAGCTGGACTACACCACGGTCCTCGCCGACCAGCTCAAGGTCGCCGACGCCACGGCCATCAGCCTGTGCATGGACAACCAGATGCCGATCGTGGTCTTCAACCTGCTGCGCGACGGCAACATCGCCCGCGCGGTGGCGGGTGAGAGGATCGGGACGCTGATCAGCTGAGCGGGCGCCGGAACACGCTCGCCGCACCGCAGGACGACGGCGGGGACGATCCCGCCGCAGGAGGAGAGACCGTGATCGACGACACCCTGCTCGACGCCGAGGAGCGGATGGACAAGGCCCTGTCGGTCGCGCGGGAGGACCTCGGCTCGGTGCGCACCGGCCGCGCGGCGCCCTCGATGTTCAACAAGGTCCTGGTCGACTACTACGGCGCGCCGACCCCGGTGCCGCAGATGTCGTCGATCACGGTGCCCGAGGCGCGCATGGCGGTCATCAAGCCCTACGACAACAGCCAGCTGTCGGCCATCGAGAAGGCCATCCGTGACAGCGACCTGGGCGTCAACCCGACCAACGACGGGCAGATCATCCGCGTGGTCTTCCCGCAGCTGACCGAGGAGCGCCGTCGCGACCTGGTCAAGCAGGCCCGGTCCAAGGGCGAGGACGCCAAGGTCGCCATCCGCAACGTGCGCCGCCGCAGCAAGGAGGAGCTCGACCGGATCGCCAAGGACGGCGAGGCCGGCGAGGACGACGTGCGCCGCGCGGAGAAGGAGCTCGACGACCTCACCGCCCAGCACGTGGCGGCCATCGACGAGGCCGTGAAGAACAAGGAGTCCGAGCTGCTCGAGGTCTGAGCCGCTCGCCCCGATCCCTGCCATGACCTCCCGTCCCGACGCCGCCGGGGCCGGCCCGTCCGGGGGCGCCGACACCGGGCCGATCCCCGTGGTCCGGCGTCCCTCGCCGCCCCCGCCGCCCGGCCCGCTCCGGCCGGTGCCCCCGCCGACCGGCCCGGTCGTGACGGCCCCGGGCCCCGCGGCGCCGGGCACCCAGCCGGGCACCCAGGAGATGGCGGTGCCGACCGCCGGCATCGCCGTCCCGCCCGTCCCCGGGGCACCGGCGGCGCCCGGCCCCGACACGGCCGGCGACGCCGCCGGAACCGCACCGCAGGAGCGGAAGAGCGGCCGGGCCGGGCGTGACCTGGTCGCCGCCATCGGCGTCGGCCTGGGCCTCGGCGCGGTCATCCTCGCCTCGCTGCTGCTCTACCGGCCGGCGTTCCTGGTGGTCGTCGTCGCGGCGATCCTGGTCGGCATCGTCGAGCTGGTCCGCGCGCTCGAGGCCGGCGGTGCCCGCCCGCCGCTCGCCCCGGTGCTGGTCGGCGCCGTCGCGATGCTGGTGCTGGCGTGGACCCGCGGCCCCGACGGCCTCGTCGTCGGCTTCCTGCTCACCGTCGTCGCGGTGCTGCTGTGGCGGCTCGGCGACGGCCCCGGGGACTACCGCCGCGACGCCGCCGCCGGCGTCCTGGTCACCCTCTACGTGCCGCTGCTGGCCGGTTTCGCGGTCCTGCTCCTCGTCCCCGACGACGGCGCCGCGCGCGTGCTCGCGTTCATCGCCACCGTGGTCGGCAACGACGTCGGCGGCTACGCCGCGGGTGTGTTGTTCGGCCGGCACCCCATGGCGCCGTCGGTGAGCCCGAAGAAGTCGTGGGAGGGCATGGCCGGGTCGGTCGTGGCCTGCGTCGCCGTCGCCACCCCGATCGTCGTGCTCGCCCTCGACGGCCCGTGGTGGGGCGGCGTGCTCGTCGGCGTCGCGCTCGCGGTCACCGCCACGGTGGGCGACCTCGGCGAGTCGCTGATCAAGCGGGACCTCGGCATCAAGGACATGGGCACCCTGCTGCCCGGCCACGGCGGGATCATGGACCGGCTCGACAGCCTGCTGCCCTCGGCGGCGGTGGCCTACCTCCTGCTGTCCTGGGTCGCGCCGCCCGGCTGAGGCGGCCAGGGCGCGCTGAGCTCCCACGTCGACCCGACCACGGCGAAGCCGCGGCGGGCGTACCAGTGGCGCGGCCAGTCGCCGGCGTCGGCCTCGAGGGTGACGAGGTCGCAGCCGGCGTCCGCGGCCAGCTCCAGCAGCCGGGCGAGGACGGCGTCGGCGTGGCCGCGTCCCCGGGCGGCCGGCTCGGTCATCACCGACTCGACCGCCGCGGTCGCGCCGTCGACCCGCAGCTGCCCGGCCGCGACGACCCGGCCGCCCTCCCGCACCACCACGTCGGTCACCGCGACGACCCGGTCGTTGCGGGCCTCCCGGCCCACCAGCTGGGCGACCACCTCGTCGAGGTCCGGGATCCCCGCCAGGTCGCGCCGCCACCCCGCCTCCCACAGCGGGTGCACCTCCTCCTGCGCGACCACCTCCGCCCGCTCCGCCCCGGGCGGGCCGGGGCCGGCGGGACGGGCCATGACCAGCAGCTCGCCGGCCTCCCAGCCCGCCGCGGCCAGCTCGTCCGCGACGGCACCGGCGCCGGGCCGGCGCAGCACCGCCGCGCGGTGGGCCCAGCCGGCGTCCGCGGCGACCTCGCCGGCCGTCCGCGCCACCGTGGCCGCGTCGACGGGGTCGTCGAGCACCAGCCGGTTGTCGTCGCGGGAGTGCGCGAAGCGGGGGTCGAGGACGGCCACCCCGCCGGGGACGTCGCGCACCTCGGCGGCCCGCCGGGTGCGCAGCGACAGCCCGTGCGCCAGGGCCCGGCCCAGCGCGTCGTCCGGGGCGGGCAGGACCGGAGGCACCGGCGGGCGGTAGGGCACGACGGCGACCACCGCCGCCGTCGGGAGGGGGCCGTACAGGTGCGGGAAGCGCATGCCCGCGGGGTCGGTGCCGACGCCGGTCTCCTCGACCACCGGGTCGGTCAGGCGGGCCGGGTCGACGACGAGCAGCACCAGGTCGCGCCGGCCCGGGAACAGCCGCGCGGCCGGCAGGTGGACCTGCTCCGGGTGCGACAGGTGCACGAACGGCGCCCCGGCCGGCGGCACCGCACCGGCGGACAGCGCGGCCCGCCAGTCGGCCGGGGCGCACAGGTGGACGAGGACGCTCATGCCCCCGGGGTCTCGTCCGGGTCGATCCCGCGCGCGGCCAGCGCCTGCTCGATCGCCTCGCAGACGGCACGGACGACGGCCACCCGCGCCCACCGCTTGTCGTCCCCGGCGACCAGCGTCCACCGCCCCGCCGGGTGGTCGGTGCGCGCGAGCATCTCCTCGACGGCGGCCTCGTACGCCGGGCGCTTCTCCCGGTTGCGCCAGTCCTCGTCGGTGAGCTTCCAGGCCCGGTAGGGGTCGGCCGCGCGGGACTCGAAGCGGCGCAGCTGCTCCTGGGGCGAGACGTGCAGCCAGAACTTGACCAGGACCATGCCCTCGGCGGCCAGCGTCGTCTCCAGGTCGACGATCTCGCCGTAGGCCCGCTGCCACGCCTCCTCGCCGGCGAACCCCTCCACCCGCTCGACCAGCACGCGGCCGTACCAGGTGCGGTCGAGGACGGCCATGCCGCCCCAGCCGGGCAGCACGGGCCAGAACCGCCAGAGGAAGTGGTGCCGCTTCTCGGTCGGGGTGGGGGCGGCGAACTGCGCCACCCGCACGTGCCGGGGGTCCAGCTCGTCGACCAGCCGCTTGATCGCGCCGCCCTTCCCCGAGGCGTCCCAGCCCTCGAACAGCACGCAGACCGGCGGGCCGAGCGGGGTGCCCAGCTGCCCGCCGAGGAACAGCCGGAGGTGCACCAGGCGCTGCTGCGCGGCGGCCAGCTGTTCCTTGGCCTCGCGCTTGCCCAGCCGGAGGGTCAGTTCCACGTCGTCGAGTCGGCCCACCTCGCCGAGCCTGGCGTACACGGCCCCGCCTGTCAGGTCGGCAGCTGCGCGTGCTGGCGGATCCAGGCGTGCATGGCGATCCCCGCCGCGACGCCGGCGTTGACCGAGCGGGTCGAGCCGAACTGCGCGATGGACAGGACGTCGTCGGCCACCGCCCGCGCCTCCTCCGACAGACCGGTGCCCTCCTGGCCGAACAGCAGCACGCAGGCCCGGGGGAGGTCGGCGGTCTCGATCGGCCGGGCGCCGGGCAGGTTGTCGACGGCGAGCACCGGCACGCCCCGCTCCCGCGCCCAGGCGCCGAGCGCGGCGGCGTCGGGGTGGTGCCGCACGGTCAGGTACCGGTCGGTGACCATCGCGCCCCGGCGGTTCCACCGCTTCCGGCCGACGACGTGCACCTCCGCGGCGAGGAAGGCGTTGGCCGTGCGCACGACCGTCCCGATGTTGAGGTCGTGCCGCCAGTTCTCGATGGCGACGTGGAACCCGTGCCGGCGCCGGTCGAGGTCGGCGACGATCGCCTCGACGGTCCAGTAGCGGTACCGGTCGACGACGTTGCGCCGGTCCCCGTGCGCCAGCAGTCCGGGGTCGTAGCGCGGGTCCTCCGGCCACGGCCCCTCCCACGGGCCGACACCGACCGGGTCGAGCGGGACGGGTGCGCGCTCGGCCTCGGACACCCGGCCGACGCTAGCGGGCCGCACCCCGCCGCCCGGCCGTGCCTCCGTCACCCGGTCGGGTCCGTCGGGCACGATGACCACTCCACGGGGTGAGCATCGAATGACAGTCAGTGACAGCGAGGTGGGATGGCGGCGCGGCAGGACGGCGACCCCGAGGAGGCCGGCACCCCGGTCGAGCCGTGGGGGGAGTGGCTGCCCGGGTGGGTGAACGAGCCCGGCCCCGGGGCGGCTGACGAGGACGCCCCGGTCGAGGAGGTCCTCGAGGACGCCCCGGTCGAGGAGGTCCTCGAGGACCCTCCGCTCGACGAGGGGCCGGTCGACGAGGACGCCCCGGTCGGGGAGGCGCCGGTCGGCGGGGCCGCGGACGACGAGGACGTCCTCGAGACCCCCGTGCCGGCAGCCGACGACCTCGACGGCGCCGCCGCCGGGGAGCACCCGGAGGGGGCGAGCGCCGAGGACGACGGGCCGGGGACGTCCTCTCCTGGCGGTCCCCCCGTGGCCGGCTCCCCGGCGACCGCGACCGCGACCGCGGACGCGGTGCCGGTCCCGGAGGCCCTCCCGGTCCGGGTGATCGCCGAGGTCGTGACCCCTCGTGTGGTCGTCCGCCCGCGGGTGCGGCCCCGGCGCCGGATCGGCGTCGCCGTGGCGGCGGGCGCGCTCGCCGCCTGCGGCGTCACCGGTGCGGTCCTGCTGGCGGGTGCCTCGTCCGGCTCGGTCCCGACGGCGGCCGTGCAGTCCTCGCCGTCGGCGGTCGCCGCGCCGACGCGGGCCGTCCCCGCGCCGAGGCCGTCCGTCGTCGCCGGTGTCGTCCCCCTCGCCCCGACGACCAGCGTGCCCGCGCCGGCCACGTCCGCGCCGGTCACCGATCCCGCCCCGGCCCCGGTGCGGACCAGCGCGGCGCCGTCCCCTGCGACGACCCCGGACGCCCCGCTGCCGGCGGTCGTCGCGCCGGAGCCGTCCGCGGCACCGGAGGTCGTCCCGGTGTCGCCGCCGCTCGGACCGGCGGACCCCCCCGGATCCGGGACGGACGCGGTGCCGACCACCGAGCCGGCCACGCCGACGGGATCGGTCGAGGAGCCCGTGCCCACCCCGACCCCGACGACGACCCCGGCGCCGCCCCCGACCCCGACACCACCCCCGACCCCGCCGCCCTCCACCCCGACCGAGGACGACCTCCCGGACCCGGACGGCGAGGTGACGCCCACCCCGACCCCCGCACCCACCTCCGCACCGACGACGGGGTCACCGGTGCCCACCGCCGCGCCGACGGGCGCAGGGGCGTCCTGAGCGAGCGACCTCACCCGCACGGCGGCCCACGCCCGGCGCGGGGGTGGGACGATGGAGGGGTCATGACTGCCCTGCCGCTCGTCCTCGACGCCCCCCGCCGGGGCAAGCCGCCGCGCCACCTCGCCGACCTCACCCGCGAGGAGGCGCGCGCCGCCGTCGCCGAGCTCGGGCAGCCGGCGTTCCGCGCCGACCAGCTCGCCCGGCACTTCTTCCGCGGCACCACCGACCCGGCGCAGATGACCGACGTGCCCGCCGCGGTGCGCCAGACGCTGTCCGAGGCGCTGCTGCCGGGCCTGCTCACGCCCGTGCGCCACCAGTCGGCCGACGGCGGGCGCACCCGCAAGACGCTGTGGCGGCTGCACGACGGCGCGCTGGTCGAGAGCGTGCTCATGCGCTACCCCGACCGGGCCACCGTCTGCATCTCCAGCCAGGCCGGCTGCGGCATGGCCTGCCCCTTCTGCGCCACCGGCCAGAACGGGCTGACCCGCAACCTGTCGGCCGCCGAGATCATCGGCCAGGCGGTCGCCGCCGCCGCGGCCATGGCGTCGGGGGAGATCCCCGGCGGGCCGGGCCGGTTGTCCAACGTCGTCTTCATGGGCATGGGCGAGCCGCTGGCCAACTACGCCCGGGTCCGCCGCACGCTGGACGCGCTGCTCACCTCCGCGCCGTGGGGCCTGGGCCTGTCGCAGCGGTCGGTCACCGTCTCCACCGTGGGCCTGGTGCCGGCGATCCGGCGGCTGACCGAGGAGGGCCTGGGCGTCACCCTCGCGGTGAGCCTGCACGCCCCCGACGACGAGCTGCGCGACACCCTCGTACCGATCAACACCCGGTACAAGGTGGCCGACGTCGTCGACGCGGCCGACGCCTACGCCGCGCGCACCGGACGCCGCTACTCGGTGGAGTACGCCCTCATCCGCGACGTGAACGACCAGCCCGAGCGCGCCGACCTGCTCGGCCGGCTGTTGGCGGAGCGGCTCGCGCACGTCAACCTCATCCCGCTGAACCCGACGCCGGGCAGCCCCTGGGACGCCAGCCCGCTGCCCGCGCAGCGGGAGTTCGTGGCCCGGCTGCGCGCGCACGGGGTGCCGACGACGGTCCGCGACACCCGCGGCCAGGACATCGACGGCGCCTGCGGCCAGCTCGCCGCGGCCGACCGCGCCGAGGGCGTGCCGACCGTGGCCACGCCGGTCCCGGCGCTGGAGACCCCGGTCGAGCTGGGAGCCGAGGCGGACGCGTGAGCACCGGGGACGCCGCGTGAGCACCGGGGACGCCGCGTGAGCACCGAGGTCCCCACCGCCGAGGCGCACGAGCACAGCCACGCCGACGTCTCGGGCGGGTGGCTGCGGGCCGCCGTCTTCGGCGCGATGGACGGGCTGGTGACCAACACCGCGCTGGTCGCGGGTGTCGGCGGTGGCGGCGCCCCGTCGCACGCGATCGTGCTGTCCGGCGTCGCCAGCCTGGTCGCCGGCGCGATCTCGATGGCGCTGGGGGAGTACACCTCGGTCAGCACGCAGAACGAGCAGCTCGACCTCGAGGTGGAGAAGGAGCGCCGCGAGCTCGCGCGCAACCCCCAGGGCGAGCTGGCCGAGCTGGTGCAGATGCTGCGCGTGCGGGGCGTCGACGCCGACCTCGCCGAGCGGGTCGCCGTCCAGCTGCACCGCGACCCCGACACGGCGCTGCGGCTGCACGTGGTCGCCGAGCTGGGGCTCAACCCGGCCGACAAGCCCTCGCCGTGGACCGCGGCGGTCTCCTCGTTCCTCACCTTCGCCACCGGCGCGGTGATCCCGCTGCTGCCCTACCTGCTCGGGTTCTCGGTCCTCGCCGCGGCGCTGGTCTGCGGCGCGGTCGGCCTGGCCGCGGCCGGGGCGCTGTCCTCGCGCTTCACCCCGCGCCCCTGGTGGTCCGCGGCCCTGCGGCAGCTGCTGTTCGGGGCGCTCGCGGCGGGAGCGACGTACGCCATCGGCGCGGCGATCGGCGTCGCGGTCTCCTGACACGACGACGCCCGACCCGGCGGGAGCCGGATCGGGCGTCGAGTGTCCGTCGAGGGCTACCTGCGCCAGGCGGTGCGCTTGCGGTGCAGGTCCCACAGCAGCACCACGACCAGGCCGGCGGAGATGGCGAACAGCCACAGGTCCTCCATGCGGCCCTCGTGGTTGCCCCACGTGTAGGACAGCATGACCAGCACGGTCAGCCAGCCGGCGATCTGCGCCCACTTGCCGGTGCGGGCGTGCCAGCCCCAGTCCTCGGGCCGCTCCTCCTCGACCGGGTGCTCCCCGGCGCGGACGACGCCCTCCTCGCGGTTGGGCTGGTTGACGCGCGTGGTCTGCGGGTCGTGCTGGCGGACCCCGGGGCCGGACTGCTCGCTCACGCCCCTCATCCTGCCAGCCCCGTCCGCGGGTCACCGGTCGAGGTGTGGCGGGCGGGTCGCGTCCCGCGTCGGGGAGGATGCCGCTCATGAGCGAGCCGCGCGAGGTGACCGTGCTGGGCTCGACCGGGTCGATCGGCCGGCAGGCGATCGCGGTCGCCGAGCAGAACCCCGGCCGGCTGCGGATCACCGCGCTGGCCGCCGGCGGCGGCGACGTGGCCCGGCTGGCCGGGCAGGCGCTGACCCTCGGCGTCCGCACGGTCGCGGTGGCCCGCGCGACCGCCGCCCAGGACCTGCAGCTGGCCTTCTACGCGGCGGCCTCCCAGCGCGGCTGGGCGCGGGGCGAGTACGCGCTGCCGGAGATCCTCGCCGGGCCGCGCGCCGCCGAGGAGCTCGCCGCCCGCCCCGCCGACGTCGTCCTCAACGGGATCACCGGCTCGATCGGGCTGGGCCCCACCCTGGCCGCGCTGCGGGCCGGCAACGTCGTCGCGCTGGCCAACAAGGAGTCCCTGGTCGCCGGCGGGGACCTCGTGACCGCCGCGGCCGCGCCCGGCCAGCTGGTGCCGGTGGACTCCGAGCACTCGGCGCTGGCGCAGTGCCTGCGCGGCGGGCGCAGGAGCGAGGTCGCCCGGCTGGTGCTCACCGCCAGCGGCGGGCCGTTCCGCGGGCGCAGCGCCGCCGACCTCGCCGACGTCACCGTCGAGCAGGCGCTGGCGCACCCCACGTGGGCCATGGGCCCGGTGGTGACGATCAACTCGGCCACGCTGGTCAACAAGGGCCTGGAGCTGATCGAGGCGCACCTGCTGTTCGGGGTGCCCTACGCCGACATCGACGTCGTGGTGCACCCGCAGTCGATCGTGCACTCGATGGTCACCTTCGCCGACGGCGCCACCATCGCCCAGGCCAGCCCGCCGGACATGCGGCTGCCGATCGCGCTGGCGCTGGCCTGGCCCGACCGGCTGCCGCACGTGCAGCCCGCGCTGGACTGGTCGACGGCGAGCACCTGGGAGTTCGCGCCGCTGGACGCCGACGCGTTCCCGGCGGTGCGGCTCGCGCGCGCGGCGGGGGAGGCCGGGGGAGTCGTCCCGGCGCTGTACAACGCGGCCAACGAGGAGGCGGTCGCGGCGTTCCTCGCCGGGCGGCTGCGTTTCCCGGACGTCGTCGGCCTGGTCGCGCGTACCCTCGACGACGCGCCGGACCTCGGCGCTCCCACCTGCGTCGACGACGTGCTGGCCGCGGAGCGCTGGGCCCGGCAGCACGCCCGCGCCGCTCTCGCCGGAGGCCCCAGCTGAGCATCCTCCTGACGGTCCTCGGGATCGTCGCGTTCGCGATCGGCCTGTTGTTCAGCATCGGCTTCCACGAGTTCGGCCACTTCTTCTGGGCGCGGAAGTTCGGCATGCGCGTGCCGCAGTTCATGGTCGGCTTCGGCCCGACGGTGTTCTCCCGGACGCGCGGCGAGACCGAGTACGGCATCAAGGCGATCCCGCTCGGCGGCTACATCCGCATCGTCGGCATGATCCCGCCGGCCGAGGAGAACGAGAGCAAGCGCGCCACCCGGATGCGGACGTTCATCGCCGAGGTGCGCGGTCAGGCCCTCGACGACGTCCGGCCCAGCGACGCCGGCCGGGTCTTCTACGCCAAGCCCTGGTGGCAGCGCGTGATCGTCATGTTCGCCGGGCCGTTCCACAACCTCGTGCTCGCGGTGGTGTTCTTCGCGATCACGCTCACCGCGATCGGCACCAACGTCATCACCACCCAGCTCGACACGGTCCCCGCCTGCGTCGTCCCGGCCGGTGCGGAGAGCATCGCCGTCGCCGAGGAGCAGGGCGGCGACGTCTGCGACATCCCGATCGTCACCAGCGGCGCCGACGCCGGGCAGCTCTGCGAGGAGGGCACCCCCGGGTGCGCGGCGCCGGTGCCCAGCCCCGCCGCCCAGGCCGGGCTGCGGCCGGGCGACACGATCGTGGCGATCGGCGGCCGGCAGGTCGACCCGACCGGCTACGACAGCTGGACCACGGTGCAGCAGGCGATCCGCTCCTCGGCGGGGGAGCCGCTGGCCCTCGCCGTCGAGCGCGACGGCGTGCGCCGGGAGCTCACCGTCACGCCGATCGAGAACGTCGTCCCCACCGACGACGGCGAGGGCACGATGACCGCCGGCTACCTCGGCGTCAGCCCGGTGTTCGGCTTCGCCCGCCAGTCGGTGTCCGACCTGCCCGGCTACTTCGGCATGGTCGTGTCCCAGTCGGTGCAGCGCCTGGTGGAGATCCCCGAGCGCGTCCCGCAGCTGTTCCGCGCCGCCTTCCTCGGCGAGGAGCGCGACGAGAACGGCCCCATCGGCGTCGTCGGCGTCGGGCGGATCTCCGGTGAGGTCTTCGCCATCGAGCAGATCAGCGGCATGGAGAAGCTGAGCTTCTTCCTCGGCCTGCTGGCCAGCGTCAACCTCGTGCTGTTCCTGTTCAACCTGCTGCCGCTGTACCCGCTCGACGGCGGGCACGTGGCCGGGGCGCTGTACGAGAAGGCCCGCTCGGTGGTCGCCCGCTGGCGCGGCCGGCCCGACCCCGGCCCGTTCGACATCGCCCGGCTGATGCCGGTCGCCTACGTCGTCGCCGGGCTGTTCATCGCGCTGTCGGGGCTGCTGCTCGTCGCCGACGTCGTCAACCCGATCACACTCCAGTAGGCGTCGGCGCCGACCCCGCGGGAGCGGGGATACTCGTGGTCATGGCCATCCCCGTCGCTCTCGGCATGCCCGCCGCGCCCCCGCCCGTCCTGGCCCCGCGCCGGAAGACGCGGCAGCTGGACGTCGGCGGCGTGGGCGTCGGCAGCGACTCCCCGGTCAGCGTGCAGTCGATGACGACGACGAAGACCGCCGACGTCAACGCCACCCTGCAGCAGATCGCCGAGCTGACCGCCGCCGGCTGCCAGATCGTGCGGGTCGCCGTCCCCGACACCGACGACGCCGAGGCGCTGCCGGCGATCGCGAAGAAGTCGCAGATCCCGGTCATCGCCGACATCCACTTCCAGCCGCGGTACGTGTTCGCCGCGATCGACGCCGGCTGCGCCGCGGTGCGCGTCAACCCCGGCAACATCAAGAAGTTCGACGACCGGGTCGGCGAGATCGCGCGGGCGGCCAAGGACGCCGGCATCCCGATCCGCATCGGCGTCAACGCCGGCTCGCTCGACAAGCGGCTGCTGGCCAAGTACGGCAAGGCCACCCCCGAGGCGCTGGTCGAGTCGGCGCTGTGGGAGTGCTCGCTGTTCGAGGAGCACGACTTCCGCGACATCAAGATCTCGGTCAAGCACAACGACCCGGTGGTCATGGTGCGCGCCTACGAGCTGCTCGCCGCGCAGTGCGACTACCCGCTGCACCTCGGCGTCACCGAGGCCGGGCCCGCGTTCCAGGGGACGATCAAGTCCGCCGTCGCGTTCGGCGCGCTGCTGTCCCAGGGCATCGGCGACACCATCCGCGTCTCGCTCTCGGCGCCGCCGGTCGAGGAGGTCAAGGTCGGCACCCAGATCCTGGAGTCGCTGAACCTGCGCCAGCGCGGCCTGGAGATCGTCAGCTGCCCCTCGTGCGGTCGCGCGCAGGTCGACGTCTACAAGCTCGCGAACGAGGTGACCGCCGGCCTCGACGGGCTCGAGGTGCCGCTGCGGGTCGCCGTCATGGGCTGCGTCGTCAACGGCCCCGGCGAGGCCCGCGAGGCCGACCTCGGCGTCGCGTCGGGCAACGGCAAGGGGCAGATCTTCGTCAAGGGGCAGGTCGTCAAGACCGTCCCCGAGTCGCAGATCGTCGAGACGCTCATCGAGGAGGCCATGCGCATCGCCGGCGAGCAGGTCGACGCCGGCACGCCGTCCGGCCCGCCGGTCGTCACCGTCAGCTGACCCTCCCCGTCCGTCCTCCTGGGCCCGACCCGTGCTCCGCTCGCCGACCGCCCGCGTCCTCGACGAGACCGACGAGCCGGCCGTCCGCCGGCTGCTGGCCTCCGACCCGGTCGCGGCGTGCGTGCTGGCCGGGCGCGTGGAGGCGGCCGGGACCGCGCCGTCGACCCTCGGGGCGCCGCTGTGGGGGATCGGCGCCGGCCGCAGCCTCGACGCCGTCTGCCTGGCCGGGGCCAACCTCATCCCGTTCGCCGTGCCCGGCGCCGAGCGGGCCGCGGCCGAGGCGTTCGCCGAGCGCGCCCGCCGGGCCGGCCGACGCTGCTCGACGATCGTCGGGCCGGCCGCGGCCGTCGCCCCGCTGTGGGAGCTGCTCGAGCCCGCCTGGGGCCCGTGCCGCGACCACCGGCCCCGGCAGCCGCTCCTGGCCATCGACGGCCCGCCGGCGATCGCCCCCGAGCCGCGGGTCCGGCCGGTGCGCCCGCGCGAGGTCGACGTGCTGCTGCCCGCGGCGGTGGCCATGTTCACCGAGGAGGTCGGCGTCAGCCCGCTGCGGACCGACGGCGGGGTCGGCTACCGGGCGCGGGTCGAGGACCTCGTCCGCGCCGGCCAGTCGCTGGCCTGGATCGAGGACGGCCGGGTGCTGTTCAAGGCCGAGATCGGCGCGGTCTCGCGGGCGGCGTGCCAGGTGCAGGGCGTGTGGACCGCGCCGGAGGTGCGCGGCCGGGGCATCGGCGCCGCCGGGATGGCCGCCGTCGTCGAGTACGCGCGGACCATGATCGCCCCCGTGGTCAGCCTCTACGTCAACGACTACAACGCCCCCGCCCGTGCGGTGTACGACCGGGTCGGGTTCCGCGAGGTCGGCCGCTACGCCAGCGTCCTCTTCTAGGAGGGCCACCCTTCCCCCACGCCTCGTGAGCTCGGCGCGGGTCCCTGAAGGGTGGCCGTTCCAGCACGTCGCCACCGGAACGTCGGACCGTTCTGAGAGGCTGTGCCGTCGTGGCAGCACGACGCACGGCGGTCCTCGGCACGGTCCTCACCCTCCTCTCCGCACCGGCCCTCGCCGCCTGCTCCGGCAGCTCGGAGGACGACGTCCGCGCCGCCGCGCGGGCCTTCCTCGACGACTGGGCCGGGGGCGACACCGGCGCCGCGGCCGACGCCACCACCGACCCCGACGCCGCCACCGCGCTGCTCGGGCAGACCGCCACCGACCTGCCCGGGGCCACGCTCGACGCCGAGCTCGGCGACGTCGCCGTCCAGGACGGCACCGCCACCGCCGGCTGGACCGCCACCTGGGACCTGGCCGCGGCGCCCGACTGGACCTACGAGGCCACCCTCGAGCTGCGGGAGGGGGACGGCGACGGTGCGGACGCCTGGCGGGTGGTCGCCGAGCCCACGCTGGTACACCCCGAGCTGGGGGAGGGCCAGCGCCTGCAGCTGACCCGGTCGCTGCCCGAGCGTGCCGCGATCACCGACGCCGCCGGCCAGCCGCTGTTCACCCCGACCGAGGTCGTCAACGTCGGCGTCGACACCGGCCAGGTCGCCGACCTGCCGTCGCTGGCCGCGGCGCTGTCGTCGGCCACCGGCGTGCCCGCCGAGGAGATCACCGCCGACGTCCAGGCCGCCCCGGCCGGCCAGTTCGTCCCCGTCATCACCCTGCGGCGGCCGGACTTCGAGGCCATCCGCGCCCAGGTCTTCGACCTGCCCGGCGCGGTCTTCCCCACCGAGACGCGGCTGCTCGCGCCGTCGGCCCGGTTCGCCTCCGCGCTGCTCGGCCGGGTCGGGGCGGCCACGGCCGAGGTGCTCGAGGAGACCACCGGGGACGACGAGGCGGTGTACGCCGCGGGGGACCAGCTCGGCCTCTCCGGCCTGCAGCGCGCCTACCAGGAGCAGCTCACCGGCACCCCCGGCTTCACCGTCTCGGTGGTGAGCACCGACGAGTCCACCGGTGACGCCGGCCAGGAGGTCGGCGCCGTCGCCCCCGTCCCCGGTGAGCCGATCCGGACTCCGCTGGTCCGCGCGCTGCAGGACGCCGCCGACGGCGCCGTCGCCACCCAGCCGCTGGCGACCCACCTGGTCGTGGTCCGGCCCGGCACGGGCGAGGTGCTCGCCGTCTCCTCGAACGAGGCCGCGGCGGCCGGCAACGCCCTGACCGGCCAGTACCCGCCGGGCTCGAGCATGAAGACGATCACGGCGACCGCGCTCCTGTCCGCCGGCGCGCTGGCCCCGGACACCCCGGTCCCCTGCCCGGGGACGACGGTCGTCGAGGGCCGCGAGTTCGAGAACCAGGACCAGTTCGACCTCGGCACCGTGCCCTTCACCGAGGCCTTCGCCCAGTCCTGCAACACCACCTTCATCCAGGCCGGCCTGCAGCTGCCCGACGACGCCCTGGCCGCGGCGGCCGCCTCCTACGGGGTGGGCAGCGACTGGCAGCTGCCGGTCGACGTGTTCAGCGGCAGCGTCCCGGCCGACGCCACCGGCACCACGAAGGCCGCGGACGCGATCGGCCAGGGCCAGGTGCTCGTGAGCCCGGCGCAGATGGCGCTGGTGGTCGCGGGCGTGGCCAGCGGCACCCCGGCCGCCCCGGTCGAGGTGGTCGGCGCCGACCCGGCGGGCCCCGCACCGGCCGGCCCGGACCAGGCGGTGCTCGACCAGCTCCGGCCGATGATGCGCCAGGTCGTGCTGACCGGGACCGCACAGGCACTGGCCGACCGCGGTGAGGTCTACGGCAAGACCGGCACCGCCGAGTTCGGCAGCAACACCCCGCCGGACGCGCACGGCTGGTTCACCGGTTACCAGCTCGGCGGCCCGCAGGGCGACATCGCGTTCGCGGTGCTGGTCGAGGGCGGGCAGTCCAGCAGCGCCGCCGTCGCCGTCACCGACGCCTTCCTCGGCGCGCTGGGCTAGCCCTCGGGCAGGCCCGGCAGGGCCGTCGTGACCGGGGTGCGGCCGGCGGCGGCGCGCCAGGTCACGGCGCGCTCCTCGCCGGCGCCCAGGGAGTCGACGGCGAGCTGCCGCACCCCGGGCTCCTCCGCGGCGTCGAGCAGCGCCACCCAGGCCGCGGAGACGCCGTCCTCGAGCACGACCGCCAGGGCCGCGGCGTCGACCGGCGAGAGCACCGGGAAGGGCAGCTCGTAGCCGGCCTCGGCGGGTACCGGGTCGGCGTCGCGCTCGTCGAGCAGCTCCGCCAGGCGGTCGCGGGAGTCCCGGTGGGCCTGCTCGGCGTCGGCGGCGGGCGACCGGCCGTCGGCCGGCAGGGCGGCCCCGACGACGCCGTACCCCCACACCGCCGCGTGCTCGGCGGCCACCACCGCGCGCAGCGCGGTGTCCTCCGCGCTCCCGGCGGTCCCGTCCTCGGTCACTGCGGCCCCCTCACGCCAGCGCGGCGGCGTGCCCGCGCAGCCCCGCCGCGATCGACCCCAGCAGCGCGGCCCCGGCACCCGAGGCGTCCACGCAGGCGGCCGCGTGCGCGGCGGCCGCGGCGCCCACCTGCCCGCGCAGCCACGCGCGCAGGTCCCCGCCCGCGGGCGGGGCCGGCGGGGCGGACGACGACGGGGTCGCCCCCGGCGCCGCCGCGCGCAGCCGCGCCAGCTGCTCCTGCGCCTGCCCGGTCAGGTCGGCGATCGTCCCGCCGAACGCGGGGTCCGCGGCGACCGCCGCGTCGTAGGCGGCCACCACCGCCTCCTGGACGGCGACCTGGCGGGCCAGCCGGTCCTGCGCCGCCGTCTCCTGCGCCGTCTGCCCGGGGTCGCCGGAGGTGCAGCCGGCCAGCAGCAGCGCCAGCCCCGCCGTGCCCGCGAGCAGGCGGCGGCGCGGGAACCCGGCGGGGGCGGGGGAGACGGACATCGCCCGCCATCCTCCCAGGAGCCGCCCCGCCCGCCCGGACGGCTCCCGGGCGCGTCGGGACCCCGGGGAGGTCACCCGCCCGAGCGGCCGGGCCCCGGTCCCCGGTGGAGCGGTAGCCTGACGACTCCCCGGGTACGCCGCGGCCGGTGCCGCGCGAGCCCGCGCCACCGGGCGCGGCCCCGGACGGTGCGGTCCGCCGAGCACGAGCTCCGACCGGTTGCAGGAGGGAGGGAGCCCGTGTCCGCGAGGGGACGGCAGGACCCGGCCGCAGGGTCACGGCAGGACCCGGCCGCAGGGTCACGGCAGGACCCGGCCGCAGGGTCACGGCAGGACCCGGCCGCCACACGGCTGGCCGGCTGGATCGAGCCCGTGGTGGGTGCCGCCGGCTACGACCTCGAGGAGCTCGTGGTCACGCCCGCCGGCCGGCGCAGCGTCGTCCGCGTGGTCGTCGACCGGGACGAGGGCGTGTCCCTCGACGACGTCGCCGAGGTCAGCCGGGCGGTCTCGGCCGTCCTCGACGAGAACGACGGCGAGCTCGGCCGCGCCCCCTACGTGCTCGAGGTGACTAGCCCCGGCGTCGACCGGCCGCTCACCGAGCCGCGGCACTGGCGGCGCAACACCGGCCGGCTGGTCACCGTGACCGTCGGCCCGGCGGGGGCGGCCGAGCAGGTGACCGGCCGGGTCACCGCCGTCGACGACGAGGGCGTGACCCTCGCCGTCGAGCCGAAGGCCAGGCCCGGTGCCCGCAAGCGGCCGCCGACGCCCCGGCAGGTGCCCTGGGCCGAGCTCGGCTCCGGCCGGGTGCAGGTCGAGTTTGGCCGCCCGGGCAAGGACGACCCGGCGGACGACCCGGCGGACGACCCGGACGATGTGCGCGACGTGGACGACGACGAGGGCGACGACGACGGAGGAGGACAGTGAACATCGACGTGACCGCCCTCAAGGCGGTCGAGCGGGAGAAGGGCATCCCCGTCGACACGGTCATCGAGGCCCTCGAGACGGCGCTCGTGACCGCGTACCGCCACGCCGACGGCGCGGCCAAGCACGTGCGGGTGCACGTCGACCGCAGGACCGGTGAGGTCGCGGTGCTCGCGCAGGAGCTGGGCCCCGACGGCGAGGTCGTGCGCGAGTGGGACGACACCCCCAGCGACTTCGGCCGCATCGCGGCCAGCACCGCCAAGCAGGTCATCGTCCAGCGGCTGCGCGACGCCGAGCACGAGCAGACCTTCGGCGAGTACGCAGGCAAGGAGGGCGACATCGTCAGCGGCGTCGTCCAGGCCGACGCCCGTCGCAACGCCCAGGGCGCGGTCCTGGTCGACATCGGCAAGGTCGAGGCGGTCCTGCCCGCCGCCGAGCAGGTCCCCGGCGAGAGCTACCCGCACGGCAGCCGGCTGCGCGCCTACGTCGTCTCCGTGTCGCGCACCCACCGCGGCCCGCAGGTGACCGTCTCGCGCACCCACCCGAACCTGGTGCGCAAGTTGTTCGCCCTCGAGGTCCCCGAGATCGCCGACGGCAGCGTCGAGATCGTCGCCGTCGCCCGGGAGGCCGGGCACCGCTCGAAGATCGCCGTCCGCACCTCCGTGCCGGGGCTCAACGCCAAGGGCGCCTGCATCGGCCCGATGGGGCAGCGGGTGCGCAACGTCATGAGCGAGCTGCACGGCGAGAAGATCGACATCGTCGACTGGTCCGACGACCCGGCGACCTTCGTGGCCTCCGCGCTCAGCCCGGCCCGGGTGAGCAGCGCCACGCTGGTCGACCCGAAGGCCAAGGCGGTGCGCGTCGTCGTCCCGGACTTCCAGTTGTCGCTGGCCATCGGCAAGGAGGGGCAGAACGCCCGCCTCGCCGCCCGGCTCACCGGCTGCCGGATCGACATCCGCAGCGACGCCCGGCCCGACGACGCCACCCCCTCGCCCGGCGTGGGGCGCCCGCCGCTGCGCTCGGGCCCGCCGCCGGTCCGCGCCGGCACCCCGGGCGGGCGGCCGTCCCCCGGTGGGGGCGGGCTGCGGTCCGGTCCGCGGCGTCCGGAACAACGGGGTCCCGCAGCGCGCTAGAGTGACGGGTGGCCGAAACGTCGATCCCGGTGCGCACCTGTGTGGGCTGCCGGGAGCGCGCTCCGGTCACCGACCTGCTGCGTGTCGTCCACCGGTCCGGGACCCTCGTGCCCGATCCGCGACGGCGGCTCCCCGGCCGGGGCGCGTCCGTGCACCCCACCCCGGAGTGCCTCCACGCAGCGGAGCGACGCCGGGCCTTCTCCCGGGCACTGCGCCTCCCGCGCGGTGCCGCGGTGGAGGCCGGTCCGCTCCGGACCCACGTCCTCGGCGCCTCCGCGCCGGGGGACCGGGGCCCGGGACGGGCGACAGCGGACGAACGACAGACCGCACTTCCCACAGACGGACCGGCAACCGGCCGGTCCGCACGTCGAGAGCAGGACGTCGTCGGATGAGTCAGCCGTGAAGTCCCCACGATGACAAGCCAGACCATGCACTACTGACAACGAGGTCGCGCGGGCGAGCCGCCGGCCTCACAAGAGGAGATCCGTGCCAGGCAAAGCCCGCGTCCACGAACTCGCCAAGGAGTTCGGGGTCGACAGCAAGACCGTGCTCGCCAAGCTCAAGGAGCAGGGCGAGTTCGTGAAGTCCGCCTCCTCGACCGTCGAGGCCCCCGTGGCCCGGCGGCTCCGGGAGGCCCTCGGCGCGTCCACCGGCGGCAACGCCGGCGGCGGCAACGGCGGCGGTGCCCCCGCCCGTCCGGCCGCCCCGCGCCCGGCGGCGCCCTCGCCGGCCGCGTCGGCCCCCGCGCCGTCGCCCGCCCCGCGTGCGCCGCAGCCCCCCGCCGCCCCGTCCGCGCCCGCGCCGTCGGCCGGCCCGACGCCGGGTCCGCGGCCCGGTGCCCCGCGTCCGGGTGCGCCGACGCCCGGCCCGCGTCCGGCCGCGCCCCAGGCCCCGGCCGCCGGCGCGCCGACCCAGCAGCCGGCCGCGCCCCAGGCCCCGGCCGCCGGCGCGCCGACCCAGCAGCCGGCCGCGCCCTCGGGTCCGCGTCCGGCCGCGCCGGGCGCCCCGCGTCCGGGTGCGCCCGCGCCGCGTCCGGCCGGTGGCCCCGTCCCCGGTCCCGCGCGTCCGGGTGCCCCGCGCCCGGCGGCTCCCGGTGGGGCCCGTCCCGGCGGTGCCGCGCCCGGCGCCCCGGGTGCCGGCCCGCGTCCGGGCCCGCGTCCGGCCCCGCGGCCGGGCAACAACCCCTTCAGCAGCGCCCCGCGTCCGGGTCCGGCGGCGGGTGGCCCGCGTCCGGGCCCGGCGGCGGGTGGCCCGCGTCCGGGTCCCGGTGCCGGCGGTCCGCGCCCGGCACCCGGCGCCGGTGGTCCCCGACCCGGTGGCCCGCGTCCGGGTCCCGGTGCGGGTGGTCCGCGTCCCGCGGCCGGTCCGGGTGGTCCCCGGCCGAACCCGGGCATGATGCCGCCCCGGCCGAACCCGGGCATGATGCCGCCGCGTCCGGCCGGTGCCGGCCGTCCCGGCGGCCCCGGTGGTGCCGGTGGCCGCGGCCGTCCCGGTGGTCCCGGCGGCGGTGGCGGTGGCGGTTTCCGTCCCGGCGGCGGTGGCCCCGGTGCCGGTGCGCCGGCCGGCGGTGGCTTCCGCGGCGGCGGCGGCGGCGGTGGCCGCGGCCGTGGTCGTGGCGGCTCCGGTGCGGGCACCGCGGGTGCCTTCGGGCGTCCGGGTGGCCGCGGTCCGGTCCGCGGGCGCAAGAGCAAGAAGCAGCGGCGCCAGGAGTTCGACCAGATGGCGGCGCCCAGCATGGGCGGCGTCAGCCTGCCCCGCGGCAACGGGCAGACCGTCCGGCTGCCCCGCGGCGCCTCGCTGACCGACCTGGCCGAGCGCATCGGCGCCCAGCCGGCCGCGCTGGTGACCGCTCTGTTCCACCTGGGCGAGATGGTCACCGCGACGCAGTCGGTGAACGAGGACACGCTGCAGCTGCTCGGTGCCGAGATCGGCTGGAACATCGAGGTCGTCAGCCCGGAGGACGAGGACCGCGAGCTCCTCGAGACCTTCGACCTGACCTTCGGTGACGAGGGCGACGAGGAGGACTGGGAGACCCGTCCGCCGGTCGTCACGGTCATGGGTCACGTCGACCACGGCAAGACGAAGCTGCTCGACGCCGTCCGCAACACCAACGTGGTGGCGCGGGAGGCCGGCGGCATCACCCAGCACATCGGCGCGTACCAGATCGCCACCGAGCTGGACGGCCAGGAGCGGGCGATCACCTTCATCGACACCCCGGGTCACGAGTCGTTCACCGCGATGCGTGCCCGTGGCGCGAAGGTCACCGACATCGTCGTCCTGGTGGTCGCCGCCGACGACGGCGTCATGCCGCAGACGGTCGAGGCGCTCAACCACGCCCAGGCCGCCGAGGTGCCGATCGTGGTCGCGGTGAACAAGGTGGACAAGGAGGGGGCCAACCCCGCCAAGATCCGCCAGCAGCTCACCGAGTACGGGCTGGTGGCCGAGGAGTACGGCGGCGACACGATGTTCGTCGACGTCTCGGCGGTCACCCGGCAGGGTCTGGACGACCTGCTGGCGGCGATCCTGCTCACCGCGGACGCCGCGCTCGACCTGCGCGCCAACACCGAGATGGACGCCCAGGGCGTCGTCATCGACGCCAAGCTCGACCGTGGCCGTGGCCCCGTCGCCACGGTGCTGGTCCAGCGCGGCACCCTGCGGGTCGGTGACTCGCTGGTCGCCGGTGACGCCTTCGGCCGCGTGCGGTCGCTGCTCGACGAGCACGGCGCGAAGCTCAAGGAGGCCACGCCGGCCCGCCCGGTCCAGGTCGTCGGTCTCACCTCGGTGCCGCGTGCCGGTGACACCTTCCTCGTCGTCGAGGAGGACCGGGTCGCCCGGCAGATCGCCGACCGGCGGCAGGCCCGCATCCGCAACGCGCAGAACGCCTCGATGCGCAAGCGGATCAGCCTCGAGGACCTCGACGCCGCGCTGAAGGAGAACCGCCAGCTCAACCTGATCATCAAGGGCGACAACTCGGGCACCGTCGAGGCGCTCGAGGACGCGCTCATGAAGATCGAGGTGAGCGACGACGTCTCGCTGCGGGTCATCCACCGCGGCGTCGGCGCGATCAGCAAGAGCGACATCGACCTGGCGCTGGCCGACGACGTCATCGTCATCGGCTTCAACGTCCGGGCCGAGGGCCAGGCCACCGAGCTCGCCAACCGCGAGGGCGTCGACGTCCGGTACTACTCGGTCCTCTACTCGGCGATCGAGGAGATCGAAGCGGCCCTCAAGGGCATGCTCAAGCCGGAGTTCGAGGAGGTCGAGCTCGGCACGGCGGAGATCCGCGAGGTCTTCCGGGTGCCGCGCATCGGCAACGTCGCGGGCTCGATCGTCCGCAGCGGCACGATCACCCGGAACTCGAAGGCCCGGGTCATCCGCGACGGTGTGGTGATCGCCGACAACCTGACGGTCGAGTCGCTGCGCCGCTTCAAGGACGACGTCACCGAGGTCCGCGAGGGCTACGAGTGCGGTATCGGCCTGGGGTCGTTCAACGACGTCAAGGTCGAGGACGTCATCGAGACCTTCGAGGTCCGCGAGAAGCCGCGCGACTGACGAAGGACCCCCTCGCCCCCCACCACTCGCAGGCTCGTGGCGGGGCCCTGCGAGGGGGCCACACCGGCACGTGATCGACGTCGTCAGGCACCAGGGAGGCGGTGAGCGTGTTCACCGGCACGCTCACCGCCGACCTGCTGCTGGGCGACGTCCACTCGCTCAAGGGCAAGCGCGCCGTGGTCCGGCCCATCGTGGCCGAGCTGCGGCGCCGCTTCGCCGTGGCCGCGGCCGAGGTGGGCGACGTCGACCTGCACCGCCGCGTGCAGGTCGGCGTCGCCACCGTCGCGGGGGACGCCGGCCAGGTGACCGACGTCCTCGACGCCTGCGAGCGGTTGCTGGCCGAGCGGCCGGAGGTGACGCTGCTGTCGACGCACCGGCAGCTGTTCTCCGACACCGACGCCTGATGAAGGACCCCCTCGCCCCGCACCCCTCGCAGGCTCGGGGCGGGCCCCTGCGAGGGGGCCGCCCACTGTCCACCGGCGTCCTCGACGCCCCGACCCCCGGAGGTCCGCCGTGGCCGACCCCGCCCGCGCCCGCAAGCTCGCGGTGCGCATCCGACAGATCGTCTCCGCCGCGATCGAGTCCCAGATCAAGGACCCCCGGCTGGGCATGGTCACCGTGACCGACGCGCGGGTGACCAGCGACCTGCGCGAGGCCACCGTCTTCTACACCGTCTACGGCGACGCCACCGCCGTCGCGGACTCCGCCAAGGCGCTCGCCTCGGCCACCGGGGTGCTGCGCTCGACCGTGGGCCGGCAGACCGGCATCAAGTTCGTGCCGACGCTGGCCTTCGTCGCCGACCACGTGCCCGACACCGCGCGCGAGCTCGACGAGGCCCTCGAGCGGGTCCGGCACGCCGACGCCGAGCTCGCCCGCCTGCGCGAGCACGCCACCTACGCCGGCGAGGCCGACCCCTACCGGCACCCGGAGGAGGACGACGAGACCTCCGATGCCGACGTCAGCACGTCCCCCGAGCACAGGAGTGCCTCGTGAGTGAGAACGACCCGGACCCGTACCTCCCCGGGGAGGGGCAGGGCCGCTCGGAGCTCGGCGGGCGGGCCGAGCCGAACGCCGGCGACCCCACCGACGGCGGCCGCGAGGGCCAGATCGGGGCGGTGCCCTCCATCGCGGAGGACGAGCCCGACGACGGCGGCCCGCCGCTGCCGCCCGGGGGCGGGCTGGTGACCGAGGACCGCAACGCACCCCCGGTGGCCGATCCCGGCCCCGACGCCTGACCCGTGACCGCACCGACCGCCGGGGTGCCCCTGCGCACCCCGGCCGCCGTGCTGGCCGCGGCCGCCGACACCGGCGCCACCGTCGTGCTCAGCGGGCACGTGCAGCCCGACGCCGACGCGCTGGGCAGCACCCTGGCCCTCGCCGAGGGGCTGCGCCGCCGCGGCGCCCGGGTGACCGCCACGTTCCCCGGCCGCCCCGTGCTGCCGGACTCGCTCGGCTGGCTGCCCGGGACCGAGGGCCTGGTGCCCTCGACCGCCGTCCCCGCGTCCCCGGACGTCTTCGTCAGCCTCGACGCCGCCTCGCCCGCCCGCCTGGGCGAGCTGGCCGCGCTGCTCGGCGACGCCGGCACCTCCGTCGTCGTCGACCACCACGCGAGCAACCCCGGCTTCGGGGACGTGCGGCTGGTCGACCCGGCCGCCCCGGCGACCGTCGTCCTCGTCGCCGGCCTGCTCGACGAGCTCGGGGTCGCCCTCGACGCCGGCCTGGCCACGGTGTTGTACGCCGGCCTGGCCGCCGACACCGGCTCCTTCCGCTTCAGCAGCACCCGGCCGGACACCCACGTGCTGGCCGCCCGGCTGCTGTCCACCGGCATCGACCACGCGGCCATCAGCCAGCGGCTGTTCGACACCGCCCCGTTCGGCTGGCTGCGGCTGCTGTCGGCGGTGACCGGGCGGGCGGTGCTCGAGCCCGGCGTCGGCGCCGGGCTGGTGTGGACCTGGTCGAGCACCGCGGAGGCGGCCGAGCACGGCCTGCCCGGCGAGCAGCTCGAGGCGCTGGTCGACGTCGTCCGGTCGACCGCCGAGGCCGACGTCGCCTGCGTGCTCAAGGGGCAGGACGACGGCTCGTGGGCGGTGTCGCTGCGCTCGCGCGGCGGCACCGACGTCGCCCGTGTCGCGATGGCGCTGGGCGGGGGCGGGCACCGGGCCGCGGCGGGCTTCACCTCGCACCTGGACCGCGAGGCGACGATGGCGGCGATCCGTGCCCTGGTGTCGTCCGCGACGACGGCGCGGTGACGGAGCGGGCGCCGTCCGTCCTGGGGCTGGCCGTCCCGGCGCTGGTCGTGCTGGCCGCCGAGCCGCTGTACCTGCTGGTCGACACCGCGGTCGTCGGCAACCTGGGCACCGTCCCCCTGGGCGGGCTCGCCGTCGGCGGCGGGCTGCTGGCCTGGGCGGCCGCGCTGCTCAACTTCCTCGCCTACGGCACCACCGCCCGCGCCGCCCGCCGCGCCGGGGCCGGGGACCGTGCGGGGGCGGTCGCCGAGGGCGTGCAGGCCACCTGGCTGGCGCTGCTGCTCGGCGCCGCCGTCGTCGTGCTCTTCCAGTTCCTGGCCGGCCCGCTGACCCGCGCCCTGGCCGGCGGGCCCGGAGAGGTGGCCGCGGCGGGGGAGCAGTGGCTGCGGATCGCCGGCTGCGGCGCGCCGCTGCTGCTGGTGTCCCTGGCCGGCAACGGCTGGCTGCGCGGCGTGCAGGACCTGCGCCGGCCGGTGCGCTTCGTACTCGCCGGCAGCCTGCTGAGCCTGGTGCTCTGCCCGCTGCTGGTGCACCCGGCCGGCCTCGGGCTGCCCGGCTCCGCGGTGGCCAACCTCGTCGGCCAGTCGCTCACCGCGGCGCTGTTCGTGCGGGCGCTGCTGCGCGAGGGCGCCGACTGGCGGTTCCGGCCGGCCGCCGTGCGGGCCCAGCTGGTCCTCGGCCGCGACCTGCTGCTGCGCGCCACCGTGCTGCAGCTGGCCTTCCTGGTCGCCGCCGGGGTCGCCGCGCGCGCCGGGCAGGCGCAGCTCGGCGCCCACCAGATCGCGCTGCAGCTGTTCCTCTTCCTCGCGCTGGTCCTCGACGCCTACGCCATCGCCGCGCAGACGCTGGTCGGCCACGCGCTCGGTGCCGGCCGGCCCGTCGAGGCCCGCGCCACCGCCCGCCGGGTCACCCTGTGGGGCCTGGGCACCGGCGTGCTGGTCGCCGTCGCGCTGCTGGCCGGCCGCGACCTGCTCGTGCCGCTGTTCAGCGGCGACCCCGCCGTCCGGGAGCAGGCGGAGCTGGTCTGGTGGTTCCTCGCCGGGTTCCAGCCGCTGGCCGGGGTCGTCTTCGCCCTCGACGGCGTGCTCATGGGGGCGGGCGACGTCGCCTACCTGCGCACGGTCACCGTCGGCGCCGCGCTGGTCGGCTTCCTGCCGCTGTCGCTGCTGTCGGGGCCGCTGGGCTGGGGGCTGGCCGGTGTCTGGACCGGGCTCACGGCGTTCATCGCGCTGCGGCTGGTCGCGGTGCTCGCCCGGGTGGCGGGGGACAGGTGGCTCACCGCGCCTGCGACGGTGGGGGCGTGAGCTCACCCCACGACGACGCTCCGCCGGCGCTCCACGTCTCCGCGGGGACCCCGGCATGAGCCGCCGCCGCGCCGCCGACGCCGACGTCACCCCCGGGATCCTGCTGGTCGACAAGCCCGGCGGGATGACCTCGCACGACGTCGTCGCCCGGGCCCGGCGGGTGCTGTCGGTCCGCCGGGTCGGCCACGCCGGCACCCTCGACCCGATGGCCACCGGCCTGCTCGTGCTCGGTGTCGGGTCGGCGACCCGGCTGCTGGGCCACCTGGGCGGCTCGGACAAGGTCTACGACGCCACGATCCGCCTCGGGCAGACCACCGTGACCGACGACCGCGAGGGCGAGGTCCTCACCACCACCCCCGCCGGGCACCTCGACGACGACGCGATCCGCGCGGCGCTGGCCGCCCAGACCGGCCCGCTGCTGCAGGTGCCCTCGTCGGTCAGCGCGGTGAAGGTCGGCGGCCGCCGCTCCTACGACCGCGTCCGGGCCGGCGAGGAGGTCGTGCTCGAGCCCCGCCCGGTCACCGTGCACCGCATCGACGTGCACCGCGTCGACCGGACCGGGCCCGGCCTGGTCGACGTCGAGGTGACCGTGTCCTGCTCCGCCGGGACGTACGTCCGCGCCATCGCCCGCGACGCCGGGGCCGCGCTCGGCGTCGGCGGGCACCTCACCGCGCTGCGCCGCACCGCCTCCGGCCCGTTCACCACCGCGCAGGCCGCCCCGGTCGAGGAGGCCGCGGCCGCGCTCGCCGCCGGGGGCGGGCCGGGGACGCTGACCCTCCCCGAGGCCGCGACGGCGATCTACCCCGAGCGGCGGCTCACCGACGACGAGGCCCGCGCCCTCGGGTACGGCCAGCGGGTCGCGGCGACCGGGCGGCCGGGGCTCAGCGCTGCCGTCGACCCGGCGGGCCGGCTGGTCGCGCTCGTCGAGGACGCCGGGTCCACCGCCCGGGTCGCCGTCGGCTTCCCCGGGTGAAGGTCCGGAACGGCTCCCGTGCAGGGGCCCTCCGCCTGCGCGTGCGAGGCCTGGGGGGCACGGGGTCCTCCGTCTAGTCCCGGACGAGCTTGCCGATCAGCGAGTCGTCCAGGTGGTCGAGGAGGTCGGCGGGGTCGTCGTACACCTCGTCGGCGCCGGCGTCCTCCAGCTCGGCGCGGGAGATGCCGCCGCAGGTCAGCGCGATGCACGGCAGCCCGGCGTCGCGCGCGGACCGCACGTCCCAGACGGTGTCCCCGACGACGACGGTGCGCGCGGCGTCCAGGCCGTGCTGGTCGACGGCGGTCTGTAACAGGTCCGGCGCCGGCTTGGCCGCCTCGACGTCGGCCGAGGAGGTGGCCCCGTCGACGACGTCGTCGCCGCCGATGGCCGGCACCATCCACTCCAGGTCCGAGTCCTTGCCGCTGGTGGCCAGCACCACGGCCAGCTCCCGCTCCCGGCACGCGGCCAGCAGCTCGTCGACGCGCGGGAAGGCGGTCACCAGCTCGCGCAGCGGCTCGTAGCGGCGGGTCTTGGCGTCGGACACCTCGTCGGCGTCGTCGGCGTCGTCACCGAGGAGGTGGGTGACCAGCTCCTCGCTGGCGATGCCGATCGCCCGGTGGCAGTCGGCCATCGACACCTCGGGGTGCCCGGTGTCGCGGAACGCCTGCCACCAGGCGAGGACCTGCAGGTAGTTCGTGTCGAGCAGGGTGCCGTCGACGTCGAACAGCACGCCGGGCCGCGGAGCCGGGGTCATCGGGCCATCCTGGCCCGGCCCGCGGGAGGGCGCAGGGGATTGACGGTCCCCGCGGGCGGGAAGGGGGCTGCCATGAGCGTCGTCAAGATCAACGCCATCACCGTGCCGCCGCACATGCAGGAGCGCTTCGAGGAGCGCTTCCGCGGCCGCGCCGGCGCCGTGGAGAAGACCCCGGGCTTCGAGTGGTTCGAGCTGCTGCGGCCGCTGGAGGGCACCGACCAGTACCTCGTCTACACCCGGTGGGAGAGCGAGGAGGCCTACCGCTCCTGGGAGGACGGGCAGGACTTCGCCCGCGCCCACGAGGGCGGGGGCGACGAGCTCGCCCCGGCGGCCAGCGACTCGCAGCACCTGTGGTCCTACGAGGTCGTCGAGAGCTCGGCGCCGGACCGGCCCTGACCCGCGCGGGCGACGGCGGCGGTCGGCTCCGGGCCGCCGCCGGGCCCGGGGCTACTGTGAGCGGAGGGGCGGCCCCGACGCCGCCCCGGCCGCAGACGGAGCACGCGCAGGTGGGAGCCATGACCGACACGCTCGCCGACAGCAGGACCACGCCCCGGGTCTTCACCGAGGGCGTGCCGGTGACCGTGGAGGACGTGACCCGCCGCCCGGCCGCCGAGCGCCGGGCGGTGCTCGCCGACCCCGGCTTCGGCCGGCACTTCACCGACTCGATGTTCGTGGCCCGCTGGACCGCCGGCCGCGGCTGGCACGACGCCCGGCTCACCGCGTACGCGCCGCTGCAGGTGGACCCGGCCACCGCCGCGCTGCACTACGCGCAGTCGATCTTCGAGGGCCTCAAGGCCTACGCCCAGCCCGACGGCAGCGTCGCGACCTTCCGGCCCGAGGCCAACGCGGCCCGCTTCGCCCGGAGCGCCCGCCGGCTGGCGATGCCGCCGGTGCCCGAGGAGGCGTTCATCGCCGCCGTCGACGCGCTCGTCGACGCCGACCGCGACTGGGTGCCCACCGGCCCCGACCAGACGCTGTACCTCCGGCCCTACCAGCTGGCCACCGAGCCCTTCCTCGGCGTGCGGCCGGCCAACGAGTACCTGTTCCTCGTCATCGCCAGCCCGGCCGGCGCGTACTTCCCGCGCGGCGTGCACCCGGTGAGCGTCTACCTGTCCGAGGACTACATCCGGGCCGCGCCCGGCGGCACCGGCGACGTCAAGTGCGCCGGCAACTACGCCGCCAGCCTGCTGGCCCAGGAGCAGGCCATCGCCGCCGGCTGCGACCAGGTCGTCTGGCTCGACGCGCTGGAGAAGCGCTACGTCGAGGAGATGGGCGGGATGAACCTGTTCTTCGTCCTCGGCTCCGGCGACGACGCCGAGCTGGTCACCCCCGAGCTCACCGGCACGCTGCTGCCCGGCATCACCCGCGAGTCGCTGGTCACCGTGGCCCGCGACCGCGGCATGCGGGTGACCGAGCGCCGGTTCAGCGTCGACGAGTGGCGCTCCGGCGTGGCCGACGGCACGGTCACCGAGACCTTCGCCTGCGGCACCGCCGCGGTCATCACCCCGGTCGGCGAGGTGAAGGCGCGCACCGGCGACTTCACCGTCGGCGACGGGACGCCGGGGCCGGTGACCATGGGCCTGCGCGAGCACCTGCTCGACATCCAGCACGGCCGGGTGCCCGACACCCACGGCTGGCTGCACCGGGTCGCCTGAGCGACCCGGCGGCGACACGGGGGAGCGGGCGGGTGCGGCACTGGCGTGGGCTGGCCGACGTCCCGGCCGACCTGGGCCGGACGGTGGTCACCGTCGGCATGTACGACGGCGTCCACCGCGGCCACCAGCAGCTGATCGGCACCGCCGTCGCCCGCGCGCGGGCGCTGCACCGGCCGTGCGTGCTGGTCACCTTCGACCCGCACCCGACCGAGGTCGTGCGCCCCGGCTCGCACCCGGCGATCCTCACCTCCCTGGACCGCAAGGCCGAGCTGGTCGCCGGGCTCGGCGTCGACGCGATGTGCGTCATCCCGTTCACGCCCGAGTTCAGCCGGCTCACCCCCGAGGAGTTCGCCCACGGCGTGCTCGTCGAGGACCTGCACGCCGCGGCGGTCGTCGTCGGCGAGAACTTCACCTACGGGCACAGGGCCGCCGGGAACGTCACCACGCTGACCCAGGAGGGCCGCCGGTTCGGCTTCGCCGTCGAGGGGATCCCGCTGGCCGGCGACGCCTCCGCCGACGGCGAGGTGACGATCTCCTCGACCTACATCCGCGCCTGCGTCGCCGCCGGGGACATGGAGAGCGCGGCGCGGGCGCTGGGCCGCCCGCACCGGGTCGACGGCGTCGTCGTCCGCGGCGACCGGCGCGGCCGGGAGCTCGGCTACCCGACGGCGAACGTCGAGTGCCCGCCGTACACCGCGATCCCCGCCGACGGCGTCTACGCCGGCTCCCTGGTCACCCGCGACCCCGCCGGGCGCACGCTCGACAGCCGCCCCGCCGCGGTCTCGGTGGGCACCAACCCCACCTTCCAGGGCTCCCGGCGCACCGTGGAGGCCCACGTCCTCGACTTCGCCGGCGATCTCTACGGCGAGCACGTCGGCGTCGAGTTCGTCTCCCGGCTGCGCCCGATGACCGCCTTCGCCGGGGTCGACGACCTGGTGACGGCCATGGCCGCCGACGTCGTCCGCACCCGCGCCGTCCTGGGGCTGCCCCCCGCCGGGTGATCACCGCGGCGGGCCCCCGCCGGCGCGCTGGTAGCCTCGCAGGTGTCGGGCCCAGCCCGACGTGTGTGCACCCCTGCCCCCGTGACCCAGACCGGGGGCCACACCCGACCTGGCCAGGAGGCCCGCCCATGGCGCTCGACAGCGCGACGAAGCAGCAGATCATGACCGAGTACGCGACGGTCGAGAAGGACACGGGCTCGCCCGAGGTCCAGGTCGCGATGCTCACCCGCCGGATCAGCGACCTGACCGAGCACCTCAAGCAGCACAAGCACGACCACCACAGCCGGCGCGGCCTGCTGCTGCTGGTCGGCCGCCGTCGCCGGCTGCTGAACTACCTGGCGAAGACCGACATCAGCCGCTACCGCTCGCTCATCGAGCGGCTCGGTCTGCGCCGCTGACCCAGAGGGGACCGTCCCGCCCGGGACGGTCCCCTCTCTCGTGGGGCACCCGCCCCACGGGACCCCCGGCGCCCCGCCCGTGCACCCCGACGCCGGCCGGTCCTCGGTGGTGGCCCCCGGGAATGCCCCTCCACGGGAGGGGGAACGACCCCCGTGGGCTTCGATCGAAGACCGGTCACCCGGGAGCAGTCCGGCACAGGACGCCACGAAGAGGACGTCGCCGCATGCGACGTAGGAAGAGGACGACGTGTCCGCACCCACCACCCAGGGCAGCATCGCTGCCGAGTACGACCCCGAGGACGGGGTCACCACCGCCACCGCGGTCATCGACAACGGCAGCCACGGCAGCCGCAGCATCACCTTCGAGACCGGGCGGCTGGCCAAGCAGGCCGCCGGCTCGGTCGTCGTCAGCATGGGGGACACCATGCTGCTGTCGGCCACCACGGCCAGCAGGCAGCCCAAGGAGCACTTCGACTTCTTCCCGCTGACGGTCGACGTCGAGGAGCGGATGTACGCCGCCGGGCGCATCCCCGGCTCGTTCTTCCGCCGCGAGGGCCGCCCCAGCGAGGACGCGATCCTCACCTGCCGGCTCATCGACCGGCCGCTGCGGCCGACCTTCGCCAAGGGCCTGCGCAACGAGGTCCAGGTCGTCATCACCGTGCTGTCGCTGGACCCGGCGCACCTCTACGACGTGCTCGCCATCAACGGCGCGTCGGCGTCCACCCAGCTGTCGGGCCTGCCGTTCTCCGGCCCGGTCGGCGGCACCCGCGTCGCCCTGGTGGGCGGCCAGTGGATCGGCTTCCCCACGCACGCCGAGCTCGAGGACGCCGTCTTCGACATGGTCGTGGCCGGCCGCGTGCTCCCCGACGGCGACGTCGCGATCATGATGGTCGAGGCCGAGGCCACCGAGAAGACGATCGAGCTGGTCCGCGGCGGCGCCACCGCGCCGACCGAGGAGGTCGTCGCCCAGGGCCTCGAGGCCGCCAAGCCCTTCATCAAGGCGCTGTGCGAGGCGCAGACGGCGCTGGCCGAGAAGGCCGCCAAGCCGGTCGCGGAGTTCCCGCGCTTCCTGGACTACCAGGACGACGTGTACGCCGCCGTCGAGTCCGCCGCCCTCGAGCGGCTGACCGAGGCGCAGGCCATCGCCGGCAAGCAGGAGCGCAACGACGCCACCGACGCGCTCAAGGACGAGGTCGCCACCTCGCTGGCCGAGCAGTTCGCCGGCCGCGAGAAGGAGGTGTCGGCCGCCTTTCGCGCCGTCACCAAGAAGGTCGTCCGGCAGCGCATCCTGCGCGACAAGGTCCGCATCGACGGCCGCGGCGTCACCGACATCCGGCCGCTGTCGGCCGAGGTCGAGGTCGTCCCGCGGGTGCACGGCTCGGCGCTGTTCGAGCGCGGCGAGACCCAGATCCTGGGCGTCACCACGCTGAACATGCTCCGCATGGAGCAGCAGCTCGACACGCTCTCGCCCGAGACGCGCAAGCGCTACATGCACAACTACAACTTCCCGCCGTACTCCACCGGCGAGACCGGCCGCGTGGGCTCACCCAAGCGCCGCGAGATCGGCCACGGCGCGCTCGCCGAGCGCGCCCTGCTGCCGGTGCTGCCCGACCGCGAGGAGTTCCCCTACGCGATCCGGCAGGTGTCCGAGGCGCTGGGCTCCAACGGCTCGACGTCGATGGGCTCGGTCTGCGCCTCGACCCTGTCGCTGCTCAACGCCGGTGTGCCGCTGCGCGCCCCGGTCGCCGGCATCGCCATGGGCCTGGTCTCCGACGAGGTCGACGGCAAGACCGCGTACGTCGCGCTGACCGACATCCTCGGCGCCGAGGACGCCTTCGGCGACATGGACTTCAAGGTCGCCGGCACCAAGGACTTCGTCACGGCCCTGCAGCTGGACACCAAGCTCGACGGCATCCCGTCCGACGTGCTCGCCCAGGCGCTGACCCAGGCCCGCGCCGCCCGTCTGCACATCCTCGACGTGATGAACGAGGCCATCGACGGCCCCGACGAGATGAGCCCCTACGCCCCGCGCGTGACCACGGTGCGCATCCCGGTCGACAAGATCGGCGCGGTCATCGGCCCCAAGGGCCAGATGATCAACTCGATCCAGGACGAGACCGGCGCCGAGATCACCATCGAGGACGACGGCACGATCTACGTCGGCGCCTCCGACGGCCCCTCGGCCCAGGCCGCGGTCGACCGCATCAACGCGATCGCCAACCCGCAGATGCCGAAGGTCGGGGAGCGCTTCCTCGGCACCGTCGTCAAGACGACGCCGTTCGGCGCCTTCGTCTCGCTGCTGCCGGGCAAGGACGGCCTGGTGCACATCAGCAAGCTGGGCGGCGGCAAGCGGATCGGCAAGGTCGAGGACGTCGTGAACGTCGGCGACAAGCTGCAGGTCGAGATCACCGACATCGACGCCCGCGGCAAGATCAGCCTGGTCCCGGTGGCCGCCGAGGGCGAGGGTGCCGCCGCCGGCGACGGCGCGGCCCCGGCCGACGCCCCCGCTCCCGCGGAGGCCTGACACGGTCGCCGAACCGGCGCCGACCGGGGCCGGGGCCGGCGTGGGGTCCACCGACCTCACGTCCGCCCCGGCCCCGGTCGGTGTCACCCGCGTCATCGACGTCGACGAGGTCGGCGGCCGGGTCGAGCGCACGGTGCTGCCCGGCGGGCTGCGCGTGCTCACCGAGACGATGCCCGGCGTCCACTCGGCCACCCTCGGCATCTGGGTGGGCGTCGGCTCCCGGGACGAGACCGACCGGGTCGCCGGCGCCTCGCACTTCCTCGAGCACCTTCTGTTCAAGGGCACCCGCAGCCGCAGCGCCCTGGAGATCGCGACGGCGATGGACGCCGTCGGCGGTGAGATGAACGCCTTCACCGCCAAGGAGCACACCTGCTACTACGCCAACGTGCTCGCCAGCGACCTCCCGCTGGCGGTCACGCTGCTCGGCGACCTGGTGACCGAGGCGCTCAACACCGCCGAGGACCTGGAGTCCGAGCGGACGGTGGTGCTCGAGGAGATCGCCATGCGCGACGACGAGCCCTCCGACCTGGTGCACGACCTGTTCGCCGAGACGCTGTTCGGCGGCACCCCGCTGGGCCGATCGGTGCTCGGCACCGTCGAGTCGATCGAGGGGCTGACCCGCGACGACGTCGACGGCTGGTACCGCTCGCGCTACTCCGTCCCCTCGATGGTGGTCACCGCCGCCGGCCGGGTGGACCACCAGCAGGTGGTCGACCTGGTGACGGCCGTCTTCGGCGACCGGCTGTCCGGTACGGCGTCCCCGGCGCCGCTGCGCCGCGGCGAGGAACTGGTCCCCGGCCGCCCCGCGCGGCCCGCCGGGCTGGTCAGCCGGAAGACCGAGCAGACGCACCTGCTGCTGGGCAGCCTCGCGCTCAGCCGCTTCGACGAGCGGCGCTACGCCGCCGCGGTCCTGGAGACGGCGGTCGGCGGCGGGATGAGCTCGCGGCTGTTCCAGGAGATCCGGGAGAAGCGCGGACTGGTCTACAGCGTCGGGTCGGCGCTGACCTCCTACGCCGGCACCGGCGCGTTCTCCGTCTACGCCGGCTGCGCCAAGAAGCGGGTGCCCGAGGTGCTGCGCCTGGTGCGCGAGGAGCTGGCCCGGGTGGCCGCCGAGGGGCTCACCTCCGAGGAGGTGGCCCGCGGCCGCGGTCAGCTGCGCGGCGGGACGGTGCTCGGCCTCGAGGACACCGGTTCGCGGATGAGCCGGCTGGGCAAGAGCGAGCTGTCGTACGGGGAGTACGTCCCGGTGCGCGAGGTGCTCGACCGGATCGCCGCGGTCGACGAGGGTCAGGTGCGCGCGGTCGCCGCGGACCTGCTGGGCCGGGAGACCTGCCTCGCCGTCGTCGGCCCCTACCGGGAGTCCGACCTCGACCGGCTCTGACCCCGCCCAGTCCGACCCCGGAGACCGATGACCGACCCGAGTCCCTCCCCGGCGTTCCGCGTGCACGGTGCGCTGTCCCGCGGCGCCTTCGCGGTGACGGTGCTCGTCTCGCTCGCCGTGCTGTTCGCGCCGGCCTCCGACGTCCCCGCCGCCCCGCCGGGCGTGGACACGCTCGTCCACCTCGCGCTGTTCCTGGCGCTGGCGCTCGCCGGCCGGTGGGCGGGGACGCGGCCGGGACCGCTGGCGGTGCTCCTGCTCGCCTACGGCGCGGTCAGCGAGGTCGTCCAGGCGGTGACGCCGCTGCAGCGCTCGGGCTCGGTCCTCGACTGGCTCGCCGACGCCGCCGGCGTCGCGCTCGGCCTGCTGCTGTGGGCGGTGGGGGAGCACCGGGCCGCCCGGGTGACCGGTGCGGAGGCCGTCTTGCATCGGGACGGGCCGCCGGGAAGCCTGACCCGGTGACCACGAGCACCCCCGCACCCGACCAGCAGGCGACCGGCGCGACCACGGGCGAGCCGCCCCGGATCTCGGTCGGTGTGCTCGGCGCCCGGGGCCGGATGGGCACCGAGGTGGTGAAGGCGGTCAACGCCGCCGACGACCTCGAGCTCGTCGCGATGGTCGACGAGGGGGACTGGCTGTTCAACGTCGCCGACGCCGGCGCGCAGGTGGTCGTCGACTTCACCCGCCCGGACGTCGTCATGGACAACATCCGGTTCTGCATCGACCAGAACATCCACTGCGTCGTCGGGACGACGGGCTTCGACGAGCAGAAGCTGGCGACGGTCGCCGAGTGGCTGGAGCCCAAGCCCGAGGTGGGCGTGGTCATCGCCCCCAACTTCGGCATCGGCGCGGTGCTGCTCATGCGCTTCGCCCAGGAGGCCGCGCGCTTCTTCCCCTCCACGGAGATCGTCGAGCTGCACCACCCGAACAAGGTCGACGCCCCGTCGGGCACCGCCGTCCGCACCGCGCGCCTCGTGGCCGCCGCACGCCGGGCGGCCGGGCTGCCGGCGTCGCCGGACGCGACCACCGACTCGCTGCCCGGCGCCCGCGGTGCCGACGTCGAGGGCATCCCGGTGCACGCGGTGCGGCTCACCGGCCTCGTCGCGCACCAGGAGGTCCTCATGGGTGCGGCGGGGGAGACCCTGACGCTGCGGCACGACTCCTTCGACCGCGCGTCCTTCATGCCCGGCGTCCTGCTCGCCGTCCGCGAGATCGGCGCCCGGCCGGGGCTGACCGTGGGGATCGAGACCTTCCTCGGTCTCTGACCGCCCCGTGACGGGGTGTGACCGAGACCCCGTGTGCACGCCCGCCAGGAGTCGTGTACTGTTCCCTTCGCGCCGGACGAGCCCGCGAGGGCCACGGAGGAGCACCCGAGCGGTGCAGGACTCCGGAGCCGGCGTAGAGTAGGACGAGCAGCCACCGAGGAAGCCCGAGAGGGTCGAGTTGGTGTGCGTCCGCTCCTTGAGAACTCAACAGCGTGCCGAAAGTCAGTGCCAAGTATTACCCCGTTCCGGGCCTGGTGCCCGGATGGGATTCCTTTGGTTGATGACATCGAGAGTGCTAGCTCTCGGTTCTCGGCCAGCGATTGAATGCATCTACGGAGAGTTTGATCCTGGCTCAGGACGAACGCTGGCGGCGTGCTT